>DAONEV010000018.1:0-22895 GCA_035403265.1 Thermoanaerobaculaceae bacterium
GCCGGTGCCACCCCCGGCTTCGCCCCCACCGACGGCAGGAACAGGTCGGTGCCGGTGAACGAGGCAAGAGCCGGGATGCCCACCGCCGAGACGAGACAGATGGCCAGAATCGTCCTGTATCTCATGGAATTCCTCCTTCTCCCGCCGCGACGCCAAGATCAACGGTCGGCAGCAGGCCTGCCAGTGGTCGGCAGACCTGCTCCGGAATGGTGACCCAGTAGCGGATCGTGGGCACTCCTACCGCGGTTTGGTCTGGGTGGCTTTCTGCTCCTCCGCCCCAAGCCGCTCCATCAGCTCCGGATGCTGCGCCCATCCTACGCTCTTTTCTTCTGGCTGACCGAACAGTTCAGGGTACAGGAAGTACCCGCGCTCTCCCTCTGGCTTGGCCTCCTCGACCGGGATGCGGTGAGCGTCCGCGAACGCGTCGTGGCGGATGCCGGTGACCTGCCATGAAACCCTGGCCCCCGACCTGCCCCCGGCGATGCGGAAACGGTTGCCGGTGATCTCCTCCGCGATGTAGAGGTTCGGACCAGGCGCTCCGACCGCCGTGAGCTGGTACCGGAAGTCCCGGTTGAGAGCCTCGAACCAATCGGGAAGCTCGACGACGGCTTCCCCGGAACCGTCCAGGGTCACCACGCCATCGTAGATGTCCTTCATGTCTGGCGACTCCACGAAGGAGTGGTAGAGGTACTTGTCCCCCGGGTCGAGGGGATGATCGATCTTGAACGACCCGCCACCCTTCGAAAGCGTTCCTGTCACGTTGACGTTGCCCCAGAAGTAGCCAGCGTTACCCGTCGTGCTCTTCGCCCACACCCCACTCGCGTTGCTCCCGTTGCTGGCGATACCGGACAGGCCCGAACCGTTGTTCCCGGTGGAAACACCGGAGACCCCTATTCCGACACTTCCGGACGCGGTGCCAAAGATGGCGGTTCCGAGGCTGGCGGTGCTCTGGCCGTGCACGCCGAAGTCGGTGCCACCCAGGTAGCCGTTTGCCCCGGTGTTGGTGTTCTTGCCATACACGGCATTGCCTGTTGCAGTCTCGCCATGCACGGCGTCGGTGCCACCAAGATAGGCCCAGTTGCTCACGGCCGTGTTGCGGCCATAGACGCCGAAGCCCCCGGCCTTGGAATTGACGCCATAGACGCCCGATCGTCCGGACCCGTCGGAGACGCCCTGGATACCGTCGTGGCTGGCGCTCTCAGCGTGCACGCCAGGGCCCGTGCCGGTGTTCTCGGCGTCGAAGACAGCGCCGGCGACGCTGGCGCCGATCGAGATCGGAGGCCCCAGCTTGGAGCTCACGACGGCTCCAGCAGCGAGCTGGTTGGAGCCGACACCCCCGTTGGCAATCGACACCGTCACGTTACCACTCGTGCCGCCGCCGGCCAGCCCCGTCCCGGCCGTGACCCCTGTGATATCCCCGGTACCACCCGACGCTGCTTGCCACGCCGCGCCGCCGGCCGTCACGGTCAGCACCTGCCCGTTGCTCCCACCACTCGTGCCGACCTTGGCGGCGGTGACCGCACCGTTGGCCAGCTTCGCCGTCGTGACGCCGCCGTCCGCAATCGACACGTTGTTGGCATCCACGGCGATCCCGGCACCGGCCCCCACGTCAAGCGCCACGGCCCCCGCAGTCCCACCCCCGGTCAACCCCGCTCCCGCGGTCACGGCGGTGATGCTGCCGCTGGACACGTTCTCCGCGAGCAGCTCGTCCCGGAACGCCATCTCGAAGGTCGCCGGGTCCAGCGAGCCGTTCGCCACCGAGGAGCCGAAAGCGATGATCTTGCCGGTCCCGGAGGTGACCTCGACAGTCAGTCGGGTGTTCTCGGTCGAAATGCTCGGGAACTCGTCCTTGAAGCTCTTCTGGATCTGCTCCCACTGGCGCAGGGGGTAGCTCTTGTTGCCCAGCTCGGTCCCCATCGCGTCCTTCACCGTCACCTTCACGTCGCAGGTCCCGGTGCCGGTCGTCTCGACGAACCCGAAGTTGTACCGGAAGATCGAGCCTGCCGAGGGCGTCGTACCGTAGACCCCGATCAGCTCGGTGGACTGACCGGTCCCGATGGCGAACGACGCCGGGGTGCCGGCGAAGAACTGCCCGACCGAGTCCTTCAGCTCCCCGGACTGGGAGTAGATGCGCGAGCCGACCAGCACCTTGACGTTGGAAGTGACGCGAAGGGCGCCGAACGTCTGCTTGCTGAACATGAGCTGCACGGCGTTCTCGTACTTCGCGGTGTCTCCGGGTTGGATGGTATCGGTGTAGCTCAGTGGCGCCGGGTTGGCCTGCCGCTCCAGCAGGTACACGGTGATGTTCGCCGCCGTGGCGTTGGGGTTGTGCACCCACACGGTGGTGTACCACACCGCCGGTGAGACGCCCGGCTTGGCCCCCACCGACGGCAGGAACACGTCGGTACCGGTGAAAGAGGCCCACATCGGGGTGGCCGCGAGCAACAGGATGAGAGCTCCAAGCAGCTTCTGACTGGTACGCATGGTGACCGTCCCTTCTTCCTGGCGGGCGCTGGGTGCCCGCCGTGCTCCCCAAGAGCAACCGTCGCGCCAAGACCGGCCTGGAGTGCCAAACGCACTCGTGCTCAGGTACTTCCGGTCCGCAATTTGACCCGGACGGCACCGCTGCGGCGCGGGGTGCCAACTGACTTGGCAGCCGTCGTGCCCACTTGCTTGGCAGTGTCCACGCCGCATCATTCTCCTGGGCAGTGCCCCGCCTACCGACTGCGCCGGTCCCTGTGCAAACGCGTACAATCAGCTCCGATGTCTGGCGACACCCCAGAAGCACCCGGCTCGGCGGAGCGTCTGACCGTCACGGGAGCAGAAGGACCGAGAGGCACCAGCGGGGCTCTCGTCAGTGGCGTCCTGGGCGGCCGCTACGAGGTCCTGGCCCCCCTCGGCGAGGGCGGGATGGGAACCGTCGTGCGGGCGTTCGACCGCGAGCTCAAGCGAGAGGTCGCTCTCAAGCTGATCCGGGACGCCGGGCAGGAGTCAACGCGACGGTTCCTCAAGGAAGCACAGGCCCAGGCGAGCATCAACCATGACAATGTGTGCCGCGTGTTCGATGCCGGGTTCGCCGAGGAGAGCCCGTTCATCGCCATGCAGCTCGTCGAGGGGGGAACGCTCAGAAAGCTGTCGGCCAGCCTCACCATGGCGGAGCAGGTCAGCCTGGTGGCACAGGCGGCGGACGGCATCCATGCCGCCCATCGCATGGGGCTCGTCCACCGCGACATCAAGCCCTCGAACATCATGGTGGAGCGGGTCCCCGACGGCAGCTGGAAGGCGGTCGTCGTCGACTTCGGCCTCGTCCGTGAGCTCGGTGACGAGGCACGGACGGCGACGAGCTGGACCGCCGGGACACCCGCCTACATGGCTCCCGAGCAGGTGCGCAACGAACGCGACCAGATCGACTGGCGCACTGACGTCTACGGGCTGGGAGTGACGCTCTTCGAGGTCCTGACCGGCGACCCACCGTTCTCGACCGAGTCCCCAGCCCACATGCTCCTCCAGGTCCTGCAACGGGAGGCTCGCTTCCCGCCGGGTTCGGCGGTCCCGCGCGACCTGCAGGCGGTCGTCCTGAAGTGCCTGGAGAAGGAACCATTCCGCCGCTACGGCAGCGCCCGTGAGCTGGGTGACGAGCTGCGGCGCTTTCTTGCTGGTCGGCCGGTGCTGGCTCGGCCGGCGGGAAGCCTTGGACGGGTCGCACGTGCGGCGCGCCGCCACCCGAGGATCACCACATTGGCAAGTGTGGCGATCCTCGCAGTCCTGGCGCTGGCCGGGCTCTGGGCCAACGAGGCGGCGCGGTCCCGGCGCACCGCCGCCCTCGCGCGGCGTTTCGGAGAGGAGGCGGCGGCCGTCGAGGCCCAGGTCCGCATTGCGGCGCTCCTCCAGGCGCACAACGTGCAGCCGGAGCGCGAGGCGGTACGGGCCAGGCTGCGGGCAATGGAAACGGAGCTGCCAAGCCTGGGCCGGGACGCCGAGGGGCCCGGGTACTTTGCGTTCGGGCGCGGTTTGGTCGCGCTCGGGGAGTACCGCGAGGCACGGGGCTATCTCGAAAAGGCCTGGGCGAAGGGCTTTGTCGGGCCGGATGTCGCCGTGGTCCTCGGCGAGTGCCTGGTCGCGCTCTACCTGCAAGCGCGGGAGGATGCGCAGCGCATTGCCAACCCTTCCCTGCGCAAATTCCGACTCGAGGCTGCGCAGAAAGAGCTGCGTGACCCGGCGTTGGACATGCTTCGGCAGGGAGTCGGAAGCGATGTGGGGACGCCCAAGTACGCCGAGGCGCTGATTGCCCTGGTCGAGAATCGCTGGGAGGTCGCCCGGGAGCGAGCGCAGGAGGCGCTTCGCGCCACGCCCGCCCTCTTTGAGGCGCGCCGTCTCGAGGGCGACGCCTGGGTTGCCGAAGCCGGAGACGCCGAGATGAAGGGCGAGTGGGCACCCGCAATGCAAGGGTACCTGCACGCGGGCGACGCCTATGCGGCCGGTGTCGAGATGGCCCGCTCCGACCCGGCGCTCCACGAGGCGCTGTGTGACCAGAAGCTGCATGTCATCGAGGTCACGGTCCTCAGGGGAGACTCACCCGAGCCATTGCTGGCGTCCCTCGACAAGACATGCCGGCAGGCACAGGTCGTCAACCCAGCCGGGTATCGTGCCTTTGACGCCATGGCCATGGCCCGCTCCCGGCTCAGCCAGCACCAGGGGAATCACGGCGTGGACCCACGCCCCGCCTCAGCCGAATGCGAGCGGCTGGCGAACGAGGCACTGCGCCGGAACCCCGAGGACGTGAACGCCCTCAACGAGATCGGCCTGGCCGCGTGGCGCATCGCCGACTACGAGGCAGGTCACTCCGGCTCGCCTCGGGTCGCCGGTGAGCGGGGCGTGGCGGCCCTCGAGCGAGCCATCGCCCTCAATGCGGGCTTCGTGGGTCCCTACAACACGCTGGGCAACGTCCTGAACGCCCTCGCCCAGTGTGATGTGCGAGAGGGGAAGGACCCGCGGCCCACCCTCGACCACGCCCGCGAGGTGCTCGAGGCAGCGATCAAGGTGAGCCCCGAGTGGGCGAATCCCTATAACACCCTCGCCATCGGGTTCCTCTGGCGGGGCCAGTACGAGGAGGGCGAGGGGCTGGACCCGCGGCCTGCCTACTCCCGGGCGATCGAGCTCTTCGAGGAAGCGGCTGCGCACAACAAGGGCATTTCCCAGCCCCTGTCAAATGCAGTGTCTGTCCTCAACTCCCTGGCCAGCTACGAGTGGTCCCAGGGAGGAGATCCTGGGAAGCATCTCGACGCCGCACTGGAGGACGCGCGGCGCGCCATGGAGCGCGATGCGACGAACTACTCCCCGGTGTTCAACTCCGGCACTGCGGAGAGCATCCGAGCCGAATGGGAGCTGAGCCTCGGTCGTGACCCGACGGCAGCCATCGGCCGGTCACGCGTGTTCTATGAGCGGTGCCTCACCTTCACGCGCGACGACGCCGACATCTTCCGCGAGCTGGCGCGCCTGGACGTGTTCGCGGGCCGGCAGGCGCTGGCGCAACAGCGGGACCCGCTCCCGACGCTGGCCACCGTCGAGAAGTACCTGCACGACGCGGAGAAGCTCGATCCGAGCAGCGTGGATAACATCTACGTGTCGGCCGATGCATGGCTCTGCCGCGCGGGTTGGGCGCGTCTGACCCACCGCTCCGAGCTGGGTGCTGTCGCCTCGGCGCGTGCCGCCCTCGACAGGGCAGACGCCCTCGACAACAACAGCTCCAGGACGTGGCTGAGACGCGGCAAGATCGACCTTTTCGTGGCCGAGGGGGAGCTCCCCGGCGCGCAGCGCGCCGCGCACGCCAGGGCGGCAATCGAAGCGTTTGACAGGGCCAAGCAGATTAGCCCAGTCCAGACCTTCCGTTTTCGCGCGGACCGTGAGCGTGCCGTCGCGCTCGCCGCTATTTCGGCTCCCTGAGCCCCAGGCGCTTGATCTTGATCGCCAGCCCATTGCGGGAGATGCCGAGCCTCCGTGCCGCTTCGCTGCGATTCCAGTTGCACCCGTGCAGGGCTCGGAGGAGCATCTCGCGCTCCATCTGGTCCAGCCGCTCGCCCAGCACCAGGGAGGTGGTGGGGGCGCCCCCTGACACCGACACCGGACCCAGGAGGGCCGCGTCGATGGCCTGACCGTGCGGGCAGAGGCTGACGAGCCGGCGCACCTCGTGCTCGAGTTCGCGCACGTTGCCCGGCCAGTCGCGGGTTTCCAGATGCACGAGCGCCTTGACGCTGATGCCGCGAATCGCCTTTCCTGCCCTCGAAGCACTCTCGCGGATGAAATGCTCGACGAGCGGAGCGATGTCCTCTCGCCGTTCTCGCAAGGGCGGAACGCGCAGCACCTCGCCGGCGAGGCGGTAGTAGAGGTCGGGGCGAAACCTGCCGTCAGCCAGCCGCGAGTCAAGATCGGCGTTGGTCGCAGCGATCACCCAGACGTCCACGGGACGAGCCCGACGGCTACCGACCGGGTGCATCTCCCGCTCCTGCAGGACCCGGAGCAGCTTCCCCTGGAGCGGTGGTGCCATGTCGCCGATCTCGTCCAGGAAGACGACGCCGCCGTTGGCGCTCCAGAACGCACCTTCGCGTTCGGAGACACCGGTGGCGACGCCACGCTCGATGCCGAAGAGCTCCGCTTCGAGCAACTCCCCGGGAATGGCGGCGCAGTTGATGGCGACGAACGGCTTGTCGGCACGCTGGGACGACGCGTGCAGCGTGCGTGAGATCCCTTCCTTGCCGACGCCGGTCTCACCGACGATGAGAACGGGCAGGCCGGTGGCGAGCAGCGAGCGCATCCGGAAGTAGAGCTGTTGCATCGCCGCCGCACGGCTGAGGACCGTCCCGGGTGGGAAGGTCAGGTCGCGCAGGGGCGGAGGAGGAGGCATGGTGGTTCCCGGGGTGCGCGGCGCAAGCAGCAGAGCCGTCGCACGAAGCACCGTGCGGCAGGCGCGCAGCCGCGGCTCCTCACCTGCCACGACGAGCGCGAGACCGGACAGGAAGACACAGGCCACGGCCGGGTTGCCAGGCAAGACGACATCGTGGAGGCCCGGGTCGCGGTTGGCGCGGACCACGGCAAGCACATCAGGGCGCCCGAGAACCTCGTCGATTGTCCCGGCGGACGCCACCAGAAGCGGTTCACGACGCTTCTCCAGGGAAAGCGCCCAGGCTCTCGTCGTGCCCACCTCCTGCGCCGCGATCCGCAGCGCCGCCCCAAGATCGCCATCCATCGCGTGAGCGATCAGCATCTCGACCGTTGCGGGCCATCGGCACGCCTCGCCCAAGGTCGTCCCGGTCGCCCGGCTTGGGGTCGACCTCTCCGCCGGCGTGTCGACGGAGATGGCGAGCTCGCCGTCGCTCACCTCGACGTCTTCGAGATGAAGGGACACCGACCCGATCCTGATCTCGTCGCCGGCCACGACGCCGGAGCGCTCGACGCGAACCCCGTTCACAAAAGTGCCGTTCTTGCTTCCCAGGTCCTGGATATCCAGCCCCTCGGGCTTGGAGACCAGGAGCGCGTGACGCCGGGAGACACTGGTATCCGAGAGCACGATGTCACAGCTCCCGCGGCTTCCGATCACGTTCTCGCCGGGTCGCACCGTGAAGCGCGCCTCTTCACCCTGCACCGACGTGCGGAGACGGAAGTAGCGCACGGGCGTCTGTGGATCAGTCGGCATCGCTCGCCACCGCTGCCGGCCGGGTCATCGAAGACCCGACAAGCCGGACCGCCTTCGAACGAGGCCTGCGGTGGCAACTCTCCGCACGCGTGTCATGTCGGGGCACCTGCATGTGATGGAGTGTAGCCCACCTGGAACGGACAGCAGATCGAGCGACTTGCCTACCTCGATGGCGGCGGACGTCCCCTCCCTCGCCCCCGCAGGGGGAGAGGTTCAGGGTGATGAGATACAACATGCTGTCACACTGTTACATCAGGCCCGTCACCCGATCCAGGGAGCGCAAAAAGAAAGGTGGCACCCTCACCGGCCCGCGGCTCGGCCCACACCCGGCCACCATGCCGCTCGACGATGCGTCGCACGATGGCGAGGCCGACACCGGATCCCTCGAAGCTCTCGGAATGCTGGAGTCGGGTGAAGAGGTCGAACAGCCCGCTGGCGCTCGCCGCCTCGAAGCCAACGCCGTTGTCGCGTACGAAGTAGACCAGCTCGTCATGGCGAGCCAGGCCCCCGAACTGGATTGTGGCGGCCGGCTGGGTGCGTGTGAACTTCAGGGCATTGCCAAGCAGGTTGGCCAGGACCTGGCGCAGGAGCGACGGGTCGGCCTCGCAGACCGGCGCATCACCGACCTCCAGACGCAGCTTCCGGCCGGCCTCCACGGGAATCAGCTCCTCCCAGACCTGCTGCACCAGGAGGCCGACGTTGACGGGCTGCTTCTTGAGGGGCTGCAGGACCAGCCGCGAGAAGTCGAGAAGCGCGTCGATGAGCTCCTGCATGCGGCTACTGGAGCGGCGCATGAGCCGCAGCGTCCGCACCAGCTCGTCGGGGAGCTGGGCGTGCTCGTCCTCCAGTAACACGCGCAGGAACCCGTCGATGACGACGAGCGGCGAACGGAGATCGTGGGAGACCATGGACGCAAAGGCCTCCAGCTCACCGTTGGCGGTCTCGAGCTCGACGTTGCGACGCTTGAGCTCCTCGGCAAGGCGCTCGATCTCGGCGTCGCGCCGCTGGTGCTCGGACAGATCGCGCACAAAGACGATGACCCGCGGCTCGCCCCCGACGACGACGAGCTGGGTGTTGACCTCGCAGGGAAAGACCTCGCCGCCGTTGCGCAGGTTGAGGCTCTCGATGAAGACTCCGCCAACCGCCTGCACCGCGGCGACCACGTCCGGCAGCACCTCGCGAACCTCGTCCGGGACGAGGTCCCCTACGCTCAGGCGCAGCATTTCCGCCTTGTCGTACCCGAACATTCTGCAGGCAGACACGTTGCAGTCGAGGACCTGGCCGTCAAGGGTCTCCAGGAAGATCGCGTCGGACGAGGCCTCGACGAGCTTGCGATACTTCTCCTCGCCTTCGCGGAGCGCCAGCTCCGCCAGCTTGCGGGCGGTGATGTCGGCGATCAGGCCGTCATATGCCACCACCTGCCCACCGACGTCGAAGCGGGGCACTGGCGTGTTGCGAACCCACCGCACTGTGCCGTCCCGGTGGATGATCCGGTGCTCCAGGGCCTCGGCCTGACCACCGGCAAGGAGCCGCGCGGCCTGGGCTGTAACCGCTTGCTTGTCTGCGGCGTGCACCATCCGGTGCCAGAGCAGCGGATCGCTCGCGTACTCCTCCGGCGTGTATCCGGTGACGGCAACACAGCCCGGGCCATGGATGGTGCCGGTGGGCTGGCCCGACTGGACGGTCACGGTGTAGACATAGTCGGTCACCGACGAGAGGAGCCGCCGATAGCGTTCCTCGCTCGCCCGAAGCGCGTCCAAGGCGGGCCCTGCCATGTCCTGCTCGGTCACGTGCCACCTCGACGGGGCGCCGGCGGAGGCCGGCGCCCCGTGCCGCTCACAGGCGAATCTTGAAGGTCAGCCGATGGCGTCCCCGCTCGACCTCGAGGAACAGGTAGTCACCCCTGCCCTTGTCCTTCAGGATCTGGCGAAGCGTTTGAGGCGACGGCTCTTCCTCGGAATCGACCTTGAGGATGACATCACCGCGCCGCAGCCCGACCTCCTCGGCGAGGGAGTCGGGCTCGACCTCGGTGATTCGACTGCCATTCTCGGCGCGGTCGATCACGATCCCCAGCCGGCTGTTCGGGCGGTAGTCCTCGCGACGCCAGCCTTCGTCAGGCCGACCGTAGACCAGCAGCATCCGCGCTGCGGGCTCGGGCGTGGCGGAAACGAACCGCACCCGGCGCACACTCGAGTCGATGACGTCACCGGTCGTGGTACCGATGTCGGGCCCGCCTGGCGCCCCTTCCGATCGGCCTCCGTCGGGCCTCCCCATGGCGATCCCGCCTGGCTCCGGTCGCCATTCCTCGTAGATGTGCACCTCCAGCTCGCCGACCCGCGACCCTTCGACACGCTGCCCCTCACTGAACTCGGGCGGACTGAAGACGAACTGCTCGGCCGCGCTCATGTCGGCTTGAAAGCCCCTGATGACGCGGACTTCCCCAGGCCCCAGCACGGCTCCGATGTCTTCCCGGGCCGTTCCCTCGATGGGCTTGCGGAAGAAGACGTTGACGCCGTCCACACCGACCACGGCCTTGATGCGCAGTCGTCCGTGGTTCTGCAGCCGGATCGCGTAGCTCTTGCCCACGAGCGGACGTGTGTCACCCGTGAACACCCACCGGTCGGAGCCCTCGCTGAGGAAAGTCATGGCGGGCCGACCCTCCGGAATGACCTGCACGGATACCGAGTTGCCCTCCCGGTAGTACACGCGCACCCGGTCCGGGGCGGCCTCGGCCACCAGCGCCAGCACCAGCACGCTCGCGGCCAGACCGCCAATTACCACCATGTTGTGAGTCCCGCGCCGTGTCGTCATCATCTGCCTCCATGGGGCGCCGTCGAGCTCACGCGGCGCCCCGAGCGTGCCTTGGCGGTTTGCAAACACCATGCCGTGAGCGGCCTTTCCGCCGGCTGGCTTCCCGGGCTCAAGTATACGCGAGCCCGGTCCACCTCCCGGGCCACGCCAGGGAGCGCAACCGTGGCTGTCTGGTATGCTTTCGGGAGAGGGACGACATCGGCTTGCAGCCCACGCAATGAAGACACACTGCATCTCGAACCCCGAGCTTGGCTCCTTCCTCAAGCGTGAGCCCCGCGCCTTGGCGCCTTACGAGCTCGACCTGGCCAGCATCTTCTGCAACCTCCTGACGCGAGCCAACGACTTCGTGCCTTCGGAGGCTGGCTCGATCTTCATCGACGACCCCTCCGTCCCGGAGGCCAATCGCCCGCTTGCCGAGCTGGTCCTCATCGCCTGCTTCGGTGAGGCCTCTGACCGCCTCGTCGGCTCGAAGCTACCCGTCACCCGCGGGATCGTCGGCCACGTCTACGGGACTGGCAGGTCGTACGTGTCTGCCAGCCCTCAGTCCGATCCCCTCTTCTTCTCGGGCTTCGACGGAGCGTCCCGGTTTCGCACCCGCTCGCTGCTCTGCGCCCCGCTCGTGGTCGAAGGCCAGGTCATCGGTGTGATCGAGCTCGTCAACCGGCTCGACGACCGCTCCTACGACGAGCGTGATCTCATGCTCCTGGAGATCTTCGCCCAGACCATCTCGGTGTCGATCGCCAATGCCATCGACGCGTATCGCTCCAAGGAGATCTCCAAGCGCGACGAGCTCACCGGCCTGTACAACGACCGCTTCCTTCACCACGGACTGCAGGCGACCATCGAGCAGGCGCTCGCCCAGGGCCAGGAGGTCGGCCTGCTGTTTCTCGATCTCGACCACTTCAAGACCATCAACGACATCCACGGGCACCTGGCTGGAAGCCGCGTCCTCACCGAGGTCGGGGCCATGCTGCGGCAGATCCTGCCGGGGGGGTGCCTGGGGGCGCGCTACGGCGGCGACGAGTTCATCATCGTGCTGCCCGGAGCATCACCTCCCGAGGCCTTCTGGGTCGCCGAGACCATCCGAAAGAACATCGAGTCCTACGTCTTCCTGAGTGAGGCTGACCCCCATGACTCCGCCAACTACCCTGCCGTCCACATCAAGGGGGTCATCACCTGCTCCATCGGCGTTGCGACGCTGCGCTCCGACGTGCTCTCCCTACCCGGCGGCGTCCGCGATCCGGTCTCGGCCAAGAACGAGCTCCTGCGCTCGGCCGATTCCTGCATGTATATGGCCAAGGAGCGCGGCCGGAATCTGACCGTAACGGCCTGGACCGTGCCGCCCCGCCCCCGCCGCTCGGCCAGTGAGGGCTGAACCAACAGGCTCAGGGTTCGGTCAACCAGTGAGAGCGGAATGGCTGGCGCCGAGCCTCGACCTCCCTCGCGCCGTCTCGTCTGCCAATCCCGAAATCCGGGGTCTGTGACCAGGTTGGCGGGGGTCAGTCCAGCTCGCAGGCCAGCCGGACCATGCGGTTGATCTCCTGCGGGCTGGCGGCTCCGGGGGCGACGGTGCTCTCGCGAAGCCCGGCGCCGTGCAGCGCCTCATGGATGAGGATCATCGCCCCGGCGTTGGTGGAGAGGCTCCCGAAGTGGGGACACAGCCAGCACCGGTGACCGCCAATCTGGGTGAAGGCTGCGACACCGCTGGTGCACTGCGGGTGCGAGTCGACGTCGGCCCGCAGGTAGAAGCTCTCCCGCAGCGTCGCCGAGCCGCTACGGCCAAGCTTCGAGAACAGGGCCGCGCACCTGGGGCTCGACTCGACGCGGCCAAGCGCGAGGGCGAAGGACCGCGTGACGGCCCTGTACTCCCGTGGTGCGAGGGATGTCGTGGCCTGCGGCCTCACGTTCGGCTTCAGACGAGGCAGTGACCGGGCGATCAGGGGCTCCACCCTGTCCTCGCCGGCCTCGGGTACGAGGCGCCCGACCCCTTCCGATCCGATCCTGCCTTCGCGGCCGGCAGTTCGGGGGCGATCCCACTGAGCTGCGGCCGAGCCGGCGAGCGCCGTGCCGAGACACAGGGCGATGACGAGAATGTGGATGGAGGAGCCGGTGGTGGGACCATTCGTGACGGCGCGGGTCGTCGATCTGGAGCAGGCGGTGTCGATTGAGGATCTTGCGGCCATTGTCGGGTCCCTCCCATGGGTCGCTCCATCCTTCTTCTTCCAGTGGTTCGTACGCCCTGGCTCCAGCCCGGATCAGGCCTCAGGGACGGACCGGTCGACGGATGACGCAGCCCGTCCTCAGCACGGGCCGGGTGCCGGCCAATGTCGCTCGGGCAAGGCGTCGTCGATGCCTGTCTGGGAATCCCGATCGGGAACTCAGCTCGCCGGGCTGAGTGACGAGGCCGGGCGCAGCCAGACCGGCCCCTCGTACCGGGCCTGGGGTACGCCGAACGCCAGAGAGGTGGCGGCGATCTCGCAGGTCGAGCCTTCCAGCAGCATGGTGAGCTGGTCCCGGGAGATCGGCGACCCGGGGAGGTGCTCCAGGACCGAGACCAGGAATCTCGACAGCCCGACCGGGAGGTGAACGAGGCGGCGACGCAGGCCCAGCGCCCGTGCGATGCGCCTCAGAACCTCGTCGTACGAGGGCTCCTGCGGCCCGCCCAGCTCGAACACCTGGCTCTCACAGCCCGGCCGCTCCAGCGCCGCCACGAAGCAACGCGCAACCTCATTCACGGCAACTGGCTGCAGCATGGCCCTGCCGTCCCCGAAAACCGGGAAGACCGGCAGCCGGCGCATCACCGGGACAATCGACTGCTCGAACCCGTCCCCCGGGCCGAATATCAACGAGGGGCGGAAGATCGTCCAGCGCAGGCCCGAGGCGCGCACGAGCTCCTCGGCGGCGAACTTGGTGCGGTGGTACGCGGTCGGAGCATTCGGCCGGGCGCCGAGCGCTGACATCTGAAGGATCCTCGGGATTCCGAGGCGCTTGCAGGCGTCCAGGACCTTCGCCGTCAGGCCCTCGTGGATGCGGGAAAAGGTCACGCCCCTGCGGGGCAACTCCCGAATGATGCCCACCAGGTTGATGGCGGCCACACAGCCCGTGGCCCAATCCTGCCACCCGTCACCGTTCAGGTCGGCGGCCACCTCGATCACTCCCGGGCGGAGCTGCCTGCGGTCTGGCCGCCGCGACACCGCGACCACCTCCCAACCCTCGTCGAGGAGAGTCGAGAGCAGGTGGCGCCCCATGAACCCGCTCGCCCCGGTGAGCAGGAGACGCCGGGAGTCTGCCTTCGGCGGCGCGTGTGTTTCCCCTTGCGGTGTTGGCGCCGACTTGCGCCGGCTGGACGGCGTGCGTGCCACCTCACCTCCTCGACCCGGGAATGCTAGCATGAGCCGTGCTTCGCGCGATCGTGGCCGATCTCCACCTGGGGCAGCGAGAAGATGACGTGAAGGCGTTCGCCGAAACCCTGGCCACGGTGCGAGCGCGTGGTGTGGCCGAGCTGGTGCTGCTGGGTGACACCTTCAAGGCGCTGGTGGGGTTCTCGCGGTTCTGGGACGAACCCGTGCAGGCCGGCCTCAACCTGGTCACGGACCTGCGCGAGGCTGGCGTGCGGGTGGTCATGGTCGAAGGCAACCGCGACTTTTTCCTCGACGCTCCCGATCTCGCTCCCTACCGCGACAGCGCGGGTCTGGCCCACTCGTTCGTCGCCGGAGGGAGGCGCTTCCTGTGTGAGCACGGTGACCTCATCAACCACCGGGATCGTCTCTACCTCTTCTGGCGGAGTGTCGCCAAGAGCGGAGTCGCCCGACGCTGGGCGCGTTGGCTGCCCCGTCGTCTGGCGCAGCGGATCGTGCGCTCGGCCGAGGCCCGGCTGGCGCAGACGAACTTCTCCCATCGCCGGCAACTGCCTCAGCGCCTCCTGGAAGACGCTGCCTCTCATCATTTTTCATCCGGGGTCGACGTCGTGGTCTGGGGCCACTTCCACCGGTCATGGCGCGTCACCGCGGGCTCCCGTGAAGCGATCGTCCTGCCAGCATGGCTGGACAGCAGGGCGGTCGCCTGGGTGAACCCCCAGGGTGAGGTCGCAGTCGAAACCCCGGCCTGTGGCCAATTCATTGACAGTGCTTCTGGCGCGTGGTACCAAGGGTGCGACAATGGGGATGTTGCGAGGTGAAGATGGCTAGCACGATTCTCCTGGCTGACGACAGCATCACGATCCAGAAAGTCGTGGAGCTCACCTTTGGCGAGACGAATCACCGCGTGGTCGCGGTGAGCAGCGGGCGTGAGCTTCTGCGGCGCCTTCCGGAGGAGAAGCCGGACATCATCCTCTGCGACGTCGTGATGCCCGACCTCAACGGCTACGAGGTCTGTCAGTCCCTCAAGGCCGATCCCCTCACCCTGCACCTGCCGGTCGTGCTCCTGACCGGCACCTTTGAGCCCTTCGACCGCGACCGTGCCATCGCCTCGGGCTGCGACGCCATCGTCACCAAGCCCTTCGAGGGACGTGAGCTCGTGAGCGTCGTCGAGGACCTCCTCCGGCGCTCCAGGTCGCTCCCCGTGGCCGAGCCCGAGCCGTCCTTCTTCCCCGGCCTCGGCGCGCCCGAGGGCATGCCGGGGTTGGAGTTCACGACCACCGGCTTCGACCAGATGGTCCCGCAACCGCCTGAGGAGCCAGGCATCCCCGACCACGGGATCGAGATGACCGGCGTCAGCCCGCGACTTCCGGAGGCCAGAGAGTCCGACGAGGTGTTCGCCTTTGGGGGCTCAGAGGCCGCGCCGGCCGGGCTGACTCCCCATGTCGAGGGTGCCGATGCCGACGACTCCTGGGTCGACCGCGTCAGCTCTGACGCAGCCGCCGTCGGATCCATGCAGGGCGACTTCTTCACCAGCCCTCCCAGCAGCGCGCCCCCCGGGGCCGAGGCACCCGTCGCTCCGCCCGAGACCGAGCCCCTGGAGGATGCACCAACGCCAGTCCTCCTCTCTCCCTGGCAAGAGTCGGCCGACCTGCAATCCAGGGATGCGGCGGCCCCCGAGGTCGTCGCGCCCGACGTGGAGCCCGATCTGGAAGGGCCCGCTATCGCGGCATCCTCGACCGGGTTCGCAGGGGAGCCACCAATCCCCGTGCCCTATGGCGGCCAGGCTTTCTCAGGCCCCCCCGCTGCCACCACGCCCTGGCAGGAGCCTGAAGCTGCTGAGGAGCCGGATGCGGAGATGTGGCCCGCTCCTCCGACGCCCCACGATTTCCCGGCGACGCTGGGCTCCCTCAACCCGGCGCGCGAATCGGTGGCCTCGGCATGGCAGGACGAGGCGGAGATGCAGGGTGCCGAGGGCACCTCCGAGCTCGTCGAAACAGCTCCCGAGCCGGGTTTCCTGCACCCCGAGCCCGGCTTCCCATTTGGAGCGATCGCGGCGCCCCCGGAGCGGCCACTCGACGAGCGCGGGCACGGCTTGTCTGCGCCTCATCTGGAGGACGCCGTTGAACCTGCCGTCGTCGAGACGACTGAAGCCGCGGCCGAGCCGCTTGCCCCGACGGCAGACAACGGCCTTCCCATCGGATCCCCCTTCGTGGTGCCGGTGGCCGAGGCGGACACTCCGGCGGAGCCGGCCGCCAGTGAGGTCGGCGACGGTCCTCCCACCATTCCGGCTGGCGAGCCTGCAATCCCGGCGGAAGAAGGAGCCGAGGAACCTGCGATCGCCAAGCCCGTTCCGCCCGTGGACACCATGGACGCTGTGGACGCCGGCCTCCTGCCGGCAGAGGTTCCAGAGGAGCCGGCCCTGGCTGCCGAAGCTGAGCCCATGCGGTCTGCTGCCGCCTTCACAGACGAGCTGATCGAGCTCATCGCCGGACGGGTTCTGGCACGCATCCCGCGGCCCGACCTGGGCGAGGAGCAGGTGCTGGCGGTGGCGCAAAGAGCGGCGCAGCTCATTCCCCCGGTGCCACCACCCGATCTCCCGCCTCTCTCCTACGAGCTGGAGGAGCCGGACATCCTGCGGGTCGCGCAACGGGTGGTGGAGATCATTCCGCCGCCACCGGCGCCGGGGCCCGTTCGCCTGTCCGAGGACGAGGTGGAGTTTGTCGCCCAGAGGGTCCTCGCGTTGGTGCCGCCCCCCGAGCTTCCGCCGGTCGTGGTGCCTCCCGACGAGGTGCAGCGCATCACCGAGCATGTCCTGGCCTCGATGACGGCACCGCCGCCGCCCGAGCTGCCGGAGAGTGAGGTCGCGCGGGTCGCCGATCGGGTGGTCGCGATGCTGCCTCCGCCGCCCGCCGCGGCTGCGGCCGAGCTCTCCGAGGCGGCCCTGGAGCAGATCGCGCGTAGGGTCCTCGATCTCGCCGCACCTCTCATCGAGCGGATTGCCTGGGAAGTCATCCCCGACATGGCGGAGATGCTCGTGCGCCGCCGTATCGAGGATCTGGAGCGCGACACCGAGTCGTAATCCCTCGGTCAGCCAGATCTCGCCTTCCCTGGAGCCCAGTAGTCGGAACTCGTCTGGGCCCTCACGAGGTTCCGTGTCAGCTCGGACACCTGCAAGGTTCGAGGCCCGCGCGACCACCCTCGCCGAGACGGCTCGGCAAGAAATCGGCCCGCCCAGAAGCTCGCCAGGCGGACTGGTCAAGAGGAACGCCTGGCGTCAGCGTGGCCTGGAGACGCGTCCGTGGCGGCCGGGCACGGGGCTGGTGACCAGTGGCCGCGCCAGCAGGGGTTCGCCAGTCGCGAGGCGCGACTCCAGGAGCTCGCCGAGCGTCACGACCCTAACATCGGCCTGGCTGGCTCTCCCCAAGAACTCACCGAAATCCCCTGCGTACGGCCCTCCTTCAGCCTCGGCGTGGACGGTGAGGACCGGCCACGGCGCAAGGAGCACCTCGGCCAGCGTCGCATCGAAGAAGGCCAGGGCCGTCCCGAAGCGGTCGCCCAGTGCCTCGTCCAGGGTCGGCAGTGTCGTCGGCACCTGGGGGGTGTGCAAGGCCCTTCCCTCCACCTCCGGCAGGAACGGTTCGGTGCCCCGACAGTCGCTGCCAAAGGCGAGATCGAGCCCCTCCTGGTGCAGCAGCGCTGCGTCGTTCGTGAGCCACGCCGGCGCCGCGAAGGTGCGCGGCAGCACCCCGAAGATCGCAGCGAACGCCTCGCGCCCGCGATCCAGGTGGAGGGCGATCTCCCCCGGGCTCATCCGGTCGAGGCGGTCCTGCCAGCGCCGGTGGTCCCAGGCGTGCACCCCTGCCTCGTGGCCTTCCGCCACGATGCGGCGGGCCAGGTCGGGAAACGCCGTGGCGACCGGGCGGGCCGGCAGCAGGGTTCCCGACAGCATGGTGCGCCACCCGTAGAGGCTAGCGGCCCGGGTGCGCCGCATCTTGGCCAGAAACCCCGGCCGCAGAAGGTTGAGCGCGGCCAGTCCCGAGCGATCCGGGCCCATCGACAGGAAAAAGGTGCCCCGCGCGGCGTGCGCTCCAAGCGTCTCCAACAACCTCGGGACACCGTCCCGCATCCCGTCGTGGGTGTCGACGTCGATGCGCAGGCCGAGCAGGCGACCTTCCGCCCGCGCGGCCGTCAGCATGCCTTCGTCCACTCCTCGAGGAAGGCGTCGAAGGTGGAGGCCAGGGCGTCGTCGAGACTCACCCGGGGCTGCCAGCCGAGTAGGCTCTGGGCCTTCCGGATCGAGGGCTTGCGGGTGAGGATGTCCTGGTAACCCTTGCCGTAGTAGGTCTCCGAGCTGGCTTCCTGGATGCGCGGGGGCTGCCAGTTGGGAATGCGGTCGCGGCGCTGCTCGAACAGGCGGGCGAGCAGATGCGCCAGCTCTCCGACCGAGCACTCGTTGGCGGGGTTGCCGATATTGAAGATCTGCCCGTCGCACACGCCGTGAGGGTTGGCGATGATGCGCATGAGCGCCTCGATGCCGTCCTCCACCCAGGTGAAGCACCGCTTCTGTGCGCCGCCGTCCACCAGATTGATGGGCTCGCCGCGGAACAGGTCGATGATGAACTGGGTCACGACTCGCGAGGAGCCTTCCTTGGCGGCGTCGATGTCGTCGAGCTTTGGGCCGATCCAGTTGAAGGGCCGGAAGAGCGTGTACCGCAGCCCTTGCTGCTGCCCGTACGCGGCGATGACCCGGTCCAGGAGCTGCTTGCTGCACGAGTAGATCCAGCGCGGCTTGCCGATCGGGCCGGTGACCAGCGGCGAGGTGTCCTCGTCGAACTCCGGGTCCGCGCACATCCCGTAGACCTCCGAGGTGGACGGGAAGACCACCCGGCGGCCGTACTGGACGCACTGTCGGATGACCCGCAGGTTCTGCTCGAAGTCGAGCTCGAAGACCCGGAGCGGCTCCTTGACGTACACCGCGGGCGTGGCGATGGCCACCAGGGGCAGCACCACGTCGCACTTCCTGACGTGGTACTCGATCCACTCCTTGTTGATCGTGATGTCGCCCTCGAGAAAATGGAACCGGGGGTGGCCGAGCGAGTGCTCGAGCTTGGAGTCCGAGAGGTCCATCCCGAAGACGTCCCAGTCGGTGGTCCCGAGGATGCGCCTGGTGAGCGCGTTGCCGATGAAGCCGTTGACGCCGAGGATAAGAATGTTCACGAGAGATCTCCTGTGGTACGCCCCTGCCAGGGGTTGAAGTCCGGGTGGGAAGTGAGCCGCGCGCCTGGGCACATGCCGAGGATGGGGGCCAGGGAGGCGGCGGGCAGCTCGGGCTCGCCGGGGAGCTGCACGGTGACCAGACGGACAGCACCATCGCCGGCCGCCACGAGAACACCGTCGAGGTCAGCAGCCTGGACGGTACCCGGTTCGCGACCGTGGGCACCCTCGACCGGCAGTCCCCACCAGACCAGCACCTGTCGCTCGCCACAAAAGGTGAAGGCACCGGGGTACGGATGCGTCACCGCACGCACGAGGTTGTAAATGCGCCTGGCGGGCCAGCTCCAGTCGATCAGCCCATCGGCCGGCTTGCGCCCTCCGAAGTAGGAGCCGGCCCCAAGGTCCTGCGGCACTCGCGGAGCGGACCCAGCCGCCAGGAGCGGAAGCGCCCGGTCGAGCAGTCGCACGGCGGCCGGCTCGAGCTTTCGGTAGAGGGTGAAGGCCGTGTCCTCGAAGCCGATCTCGACGCCCTCCTGGTCCACCAGGTCGCCCGCATCCGGCCTGGCAACCATGTGATGGAGGGAGACCCCCGTCTCGCGCTCGCCGTTGACGAGCACCCAGTTGACCGGGGCGCGCCCGCGGTAGCGCGGGAGCAGCGAGCAGTGCAGGTTGATCGCCCCGCGCGGCGCCAGGTCGAGAACCGGGACCGGGATCATGTGTCGGAAATAGAACGAGAACAGGAAGTCCGGTGCGAGCGAGGCCACCAGGTCGGCGATCTTCGGGTCCCCCATGTTCTCGGGGTAATGGACAGGCACGCCTCGCGCCGCGGCCCGCTCGGCCAGGGACGGCCACCAGACCTCCTCGTGGGGGTTGTCGCGATGGGTGAGCACCGCCACGACCTCGAAACCGTGTCGGAGCAGGGCGTCGAACCCCAGACAGCCCATCGTGTGGTAGCCGGCCACCACCGTTCGCTGGCCCGATCCCGCCAACCCGGGCATGGCCGTCTCGACGACACTCGCGGAGGAGCTGGCGCTCAAGGCCGGCTCTTTCCACCGAGGACGGAGCGGATGATGAAACGCGGGCGCTGGCGAACCTGCATGTAGATGCGGCCGATGTACTCGCCGAGCAGACCGACCGAGACGAAGAGCACCCCGATGAAGAAGAACAACACGGCGAAGAGGGTGAAGACGCCGCTCACCGCCCATTGCTGCCCATAGAGCAGGCGGCCACCGAGCAGCACCACGGCGGCACCCATCGCCCCCGCCGCCATGACCAACCCCAGCAGCATGGCGAAGCGCAGGGGCCACACCGAGAAGCTGGTCACCAGGTCGAACTGCAGCTTGACGAGCTTCCACAGGCTGTACTTGCTATCGCCCCTGGCCCGCTCGGCGTGGGCCACCTCCACTTCCGTGACGCGGCCGGCGAACATGTCGGCGAGCACCGGAATGAAGGTCGAGATCTCGTGGGAGCTGCACAGGGCCTGCACCACCTCCCGGCGGTAGGCGCGCAGCATGCAGCCGTAGTCCGAGAGCTCCACACCGGTCGTCATCGCCGTCGCCTTGTTGACCAGGCGCGAGGCGAGGCGCCGGAAAAGGCTGTCCCGTCGCTTCACCCGCACCGATCCGACGACGTCGAACCCTTCGTCGATCTTGGCCACCAGCTTGCCGATCTCCTCGGGCGGGTTCTGCAGGTCGGCGTCCAGGGTGACGATGACCGCGCCGCGCGCCGCCTCGAAACCGGCGAAGACGGCCGCGTGCTGGCCGTAGTTGCGGTTGAAGTCGATGACCACCAGGCGCGGGTCGGTCTCGCCGGCGGCGCGCAGGAGCTCCAGGGACCGGTCCCGGCTGCCGTCGTTGACCAGGATCACCTCGAAGCTGTGGTCGAGGGCCTCCAGGGCGGCGACGAGCCGGAGGAGCAGCTCGGGAAGGTTCTCCTCCTCGTTGAAAACCGGAACGACGACGGAGAGCTGCGGCTCGCCCAAGATCCTATTTCCCTTCCGCCAAGGCATCCCTGATCGCCGCCACCACGTAGAGCACGTCGTCCTCTCTCATGAGCGGGAAGAGCGGTAACGAGCACAGCCGCTCGGACACCCACTCCGCCACCGGCAGGCTGCCGAGCCAGTGGGGGTACTTCTGGGCGTAGTAGGGCTGCGTGTGCACGGCCCGGAAGTGGATGCCAACGCCAACGTTGCGGGCCTTGAGCCGGGCGATGAAGGTGTCCCGGTCGAGGCCGGCCGACGCCAGCACCTTCACCACGTAGAGGTGGCGCGTGTGGAAGTGATCGTAGGCCGGGATGGCGAGCGGTTCGATCTCGGGCACCTCGACCAGCAGCCGGTCGTAGAGGTCCGCGAGCTGGCGGCGTCGGGCGTTGAACTCGTCCACCGAGGCGAGCTGGTGGATTCCCAGCGCCGCCTGGAGATCCATGAAGTTGTACTTGAACCCCGGCAGGATGACCTCGACCTGCGGCGTGCCGCCCTCCGCGTAGCGGTTCCACGCCTGCTTCTCGAGCCCGTGGAAGCGCAGTGCCCGCAGGTGCCGCGCCAGGTCCTCCTCGCGGGTCACCAGCACGCCACCCTCGCCGGTCGTCATGTTCTTGATGGGGTGAAACGAGAACACGCCGAGACGGTCGTCGCACCCGACGTGGCGACCCTTGTAGCGGGTCCCGACGCCGTGCGCCGCGTCCTCGAAGACCCACAGCCCCTTCGCACACGCCACCTTGCTGATGAGGTCCATGTTGCAGGGGGCGCCGGCGTAGTGGACCGGGATGATGCCGACCGTGCGCGGCGTCAACGCGGCAGCGAGGTGTCGGGGGTCGATCTGCAGGTCGTCGCGGCGCACGTCCACGAACACAGGCACGCCGCCGAGCGCCTCGATCATGTTGACGGTGGCAGCCCAGGTGATGGGCGTCGTGATGACCTCGTCGCCAGGCTTCAAACCGAGCGCGATCAGCCCGATGTGCAGCCCCGCGGTGGCCGAGGACACCGCGAGGACGTGCGGGAAGCCAGTGTAGGCGGCGAAATCCTTCTCGAATCGCTCGGCCCGCGGCCCGGTCGTGATCCACCCGGACTGCAACGTCGCCACCACCTCGTCGATCTCCACCTGGCGGATGGTTGGCCGGGAGAACGGCAGGAAGTCGGCTCGCTTGGAAAACCCTGGCATCGTCGCTCGGTCTCCCCGAAGGTCGCCGCAGCAATGCAATTGCCTGGCGGCAGACGCAGATGGCACCACGCCAGGCTCGGCCGGCGGGCGGATCGGCGTGGCGAGCCGGAAGCGGGTGATCCAGCCTGCCACGACCGAGGCGACGGCATGAGGCGCACCGGCCTTGACACTCCTCGGGGAGGTGCCTAACCTCGGCATTCCGGTTGGGGCTGCGCCCCGTGCCCGCAACAGGCGCACGACACGCGAGCCGGCAAGGAGGACATACCATGCAGGAGCTGATCATCCACGAGGTGGGACCGCGCGACGGCCTGCAGGCCGAGAAGACGGTGGTGCCGATCGATGTCAAGGTCCAGTGGATCGAGGGGTTGCTGACCTCGGGCGTCGACATTGTCCAGCTTGGGTCGTTCGTCAACCCCGAGAAGATGCCGCAGATGGCTGACGCCGACAAGCTCTTCGCCCACTTCTCCGCGCCGGGGCGCAAGCCGGCGGGCGTCACCCTCTCCGGCCTGGTCCTCAACGAGAAGGGTCTCGAGCGCGGCATGGCGAGTGGCGTCGAGATGTTCTGCATGGGCGTCTCGGCGTCCGAGACCCACTCCCGTAAGAACACCGGCATGAGCCCGTCCGAGGCCCTGGGCCGCATCATCCCGATGGCGAGGCAGGCCG
>DAONEV010000019.1:0-22746 GCA_035403265.1 Thermoanaerobaculaceae bacterium
CAGGTTTCGGCGGTCGAAGTCGTTCGGATTCATGACAAGGCCCTCCATTCCGTCTGCAACTCGTCCTGGAGACGGCGTCGGGCGCGATGAACCGCCACCGCCACACTCCCCCACGAGATCCCGAGCAGTCGCCCGATTTCCCGGTTCGAGTACCCCTCGACGTGGCGCAGCACGAAGATCTCCGCGGCCTGCGGGGTGAGCCGGGTGAGCGCCACGCGCAGCCGCGCCGCCAGCTCGGAGCGGAGGACCAGTCCGGACTGGACCTCCTCCCTCGCTTCACGGCTCGGCGGCACGGCTTCCAGAGGCACGCTCCGCTTGCGGCGCCGCAGGATGTCGAGGGCCGCGTTGACAGCAGCCCGGTGGAGGTACGGCCCGGGGTTGATATCCTCCCCGAACGGCATCTCCCGCTGCATCAGCCTGACGAACACGCTGTGCAGCACATCCTCGGCGTCCCCCAGGTTGCGGGTGAGGCGGTACGCGGTGCGCAGGATCATCTCGTGGTGCCGCCGGTACAGCCCTTCCAGGGCGTCGGCTGCAACTGCTTTGGGGGGTGGCCACTTCACGGCGTTCATCGTAGACCCTCCAGGATCGTCTCCCACCTCAAGTACGACCCAAGGTCCTGGGTATTACACATGGCGTCGCGCTTCCCCAGACAACGCCTCTTCAGCATCACGGGTTCGCGGACGGCCCACCCTCAAGGTCGACCGGTCACGGCCGGGGTGTCGATCCCCCAGAGGCAGGTTGAACCGAAAGGAGGGAATGGCGCATCATTGACACAGGATGGAGAGCTACCGGGTCCAGAAGATCCAGGCACGTGTCGTGATCTCGGTCCCACCGCATCCTCCCGAGGAGCGGGTGCTCTTTCTCTCCCCGTACGCCCAGACTCACGATGGACCAGAGACGGTATCGGACCTGCTCACCGACATGAAGCGGTTTCTCCCCGCGCTGAGCGTCGAGAAGGGGGTCTACCTGGTGCGGACCGAGGCCATTCGCTGGCTCAAAATCGGGGATCCGGAACAGGCGGAGTGGCGCTTCGGGGAGAGCTTCATGGGCGTGCCCCACGCGCGAATTCGGTGCGAGTTCAGCGACGGCGAGGCGTTGGAGGGGACCTTGAATGCTGTGGCTCCTCCCGGCGCCCAAAGGGTCCTTGATGTCCTGAACCTGCAGAGGGGCTTCCTGCACCTGATGACCTCTGCGGGTCTCCACCTCGTGAACCGGGGTCAGGTCTGCCGCGTCTTCATCCTCGAGGACACCCATGGCGGCACTTGACAAGCTGCTCGATCTGGCGGCAAGAAGTGGCGTTCTGGCGCTGATGCTTCGTCCCAACGAGGCGCCGCAGTTCCAGACCTCGTCGGGCCTTCAACCGGCGGCGAAAAACGTGCTCGACGAGGCGCAGATGGTGGCTCTAGTCAGGGAGCTGGCCGGGCCAGCCGAGCGGGACCTCCTCGATGAGCGTCTGCCGGTCCGATTCGCCTACCGTGGCTTCACCGTGGAGATGGACTTCACCAGCGCCGGCAACCACGTCCGGATCGTACCCGGCCTACCGGAGGCGGTGACAGGCGCGGCGGAAGCTCCCGCCGCAGCCGCTTCCGGGCCCTTGACCATCACGGCGACCCAGCCGGGTATCGAGGCGTTGTTTCGCGAGATGATCTCCCTGGAAGCGTCCGACCTGCACCTCAACACCGATGGTCCTCCACGGCTTCGCCTCCACGGCGAGATGGTGCCCCTCGACCGGCCTGCCATCAATGCGCAGCAGATGGCGGAGCTACTCTGGCCGGTGTGTCCCCAGCGCAACCGCGAGGAGTGGGAGCGCGACCACGACACCGACTTCGGCTACGAGGTGGTGGGGCTGGCACGCTTCCGCTGCAACTACTTCATGGACCGCACCGGTCTCGGCGCGGTGTTCCGCCAGATCCCGAGCAAGATCCCCACCGCCAAGCAGTTGGGTCTGCCGAAGCAGATCCTGGATCTGTGCTGGCTGTCGAAGGGGCTTGTCGTTGTCACCGGTCCCACCGGCTCGGGCAAGTCCACGACGCTGGCGGCGCTGGTGGATTTCATCAACGACCATCGCACCGACCACATCATCACCATCGAGGACCCCATCGAGTTCGTCCACACCAACAAGTGCTGCCTGTTCACACAGCGTGAAGTGGGATCCCACACCGAGAGCTTCAGGCGTTCGCTACGCGCGGCCCTGCGCGAGGATCCGGACATCGTCCTGGTCGGCGAGATGCGTGACCTGGAGACCATGGCCATCGCCATCGAGACGGCGGAGACCGGCCACCTGGTGTTCGGGACGCTTCACACCAGCACCGCGCCCTCCACCATCGACCGCATCATCGACCAGTTCCCGGCCGACCGCCAATCGCAGATCCGGACCATGCTCAGCGAGTCCCTCAAGGGCGTCATTGCGCAGACACTGTGCAAGAAGATCGGGGGCGGTCGGATTGCCGCGTTCGAGATCCTCATCGTCAATTCCGCCACCGCAAACCTGATCCGGGAAGGCAAGACCTTCCAGATCCCGTCGATCATGCAGACCCAGAGGGTCCAGGGAAACTGCATGCTCAACGAGTCCCTGCTCGACCTGGTGAAGAAGGGCCTGATCGAGCCGCGGGAGGCGCTCTTCAAGGCCGTGGATAAGGCCAGCCTGAAGGCCATCTTCGAGCGTCACAAGATTCCACTCGATCTCGACCTCGGCGAGGCCAAGAGCGAGTAGACCCAGTCGACGCGAACGGCCAATCTCTCCTTTTCCGGCACCTGGAGCCGGGTTCTGGTGCTCTCTCAGGTCAGCGCACCGATCGCTATGGCTGGGCCGTGGTGAGGACGCCGAGGACCGCCGTGCCGTAGCGCGCCAGCTTGACTTGGCCGACGCCGCTGACCCGGAGCAGCTCGTCGGTAGTCTGCGGCTTGAGGGCGGCCATCGCGGCGAGCGTGGCGTCGGAGAACACCACGTAGGCGGGCACACCCTGCTCCTCGGCGAGGCGCCGGCGCAGGGCGCGCAGGCGCTCGAACAGGGTGTCGTCCACCGCGCGACCGTCCGCGGTGAGACGCTCCCGCCTCTTCGCAGCCGGCTTGCGGGCGGCGCGCACGCGGGGCACGGCCAGCTCGATCCGCCGTTCACCGCGCAGCACCGGCCAGGCGGGGGGCAGCAGCTTCAGGACCGAGTACGCGGTGATGTCCTGGCGCAGCAGGCTGTGGTGGATGAGCTGACGCACAAGCGACATCCACTCACCTGCGGAGAGCTCCTTGCCGATCCCCCAGGTCGAGAGCCGGTCGTGGCCGAGATCTCTGATCCGCGCCGTGTCAGCGCCACGCAGCACCTCGACGACGTGGCCCGCGCCGAAGCGCTGCCCCACCCGGTAGACGCAGGAGAGCACCTTTTGCGCGTGCACCGTGCCGTCGTAGCGCTCGGGCGGGTCGAGACAGACGTCGCAGTTGCCGCAGTCCGGCTCGAGCTCCTCGCCGAAGTACCCGAGCAGCGCCCGCCGCCGACATCCCGCCGACTCGGCGAAGCCGATCATGGCATTGAGCTTGTGCAGCTCCACCCGGACCTGGGCGGGGTCGGAGCCGCCCTCGATGAGGCCGCGCGCGGTCATCACGTCCTGCATCCCGAACAGCAGGAGCGCCTCGGCCGGCATGCCGTCGCGCCCGGCACGCCCGGTCTCCTGGTAGTAGCCCTCGATATTCTTGGGCATGTCGTGGTGGACGACGAAGCGCACGTCCGGCTTGTCGATGCCCATCCCGAACGCCACCGTGGCGACGACGACCTGGAGCCGGTCACCCAGGAAGTCATCCTGGACGCGGGTGCGCTGAGGGGCGGGCAGCCCGGCGTGGTACGGCGCGGCCTTGATGCCCTCGTCCACGAGGCGGCCAGCCACCTCCTCGGTCCGGCGACGGCTCAGGCAGTAGACGATACCCGAGTCGCCCGGGCGGGCCCGCAGAAACGCCAGGAGCTGTGCGGCCGGATGGCTCTTCTCGACGACCGTGTAGCGGATGTTGGGGCGGTCGAAGCCGGCGACGAACTCCGGCGCCTCGAGCAGGCCCAGCTTGTCGCGCACGTCAGCCCGTGTCGCCTCGTCGGCCGTGGCCGTGAGTGCGAGCAGCGGGATCCCGGGAAATGCTCCCCGCAACTGCCCGAGGGCCAGGTACTCCGGCCGGAAGTCGTGCCCCCACTGGCTCACGCAGTGCGCCTCGTCGATGGCGAAGAGCGCAACCTGGACGCCGCGCAGGCGGTCGAGAAACGACTCCGTCATCAGGCGCTCGGGGGCGACGTAGAGCAGGTCGAGCTCGCCCGCGTGCAGCCGGGCCAGCGTCCGCCGCGCCTCACGCTCGTCGAGGGACGAGTTGTAGAACTCCGCCGCCACGCCGTTGCCCTTCAGGGCGTCCACCTGATCTTTCATGAGGGAAATGAGAGGCGAGACGACGATCGCCGTGCCCGGCCGCACCAGCGCCGGCACCTGATAGCACATGGACTTGCCACCGCCCGTCGGCATCAGGACGAAGGCGTCGCCCCCCGCCAGGACGTGCTCGATGACCTCGAGCTGGAGCCTGCGAAACGTCGGGTACCCGAACACGTCCCGCAGCACGGACAGCGGATCGGTCGCAGCGGAGGATGTCCTGCTCACGCCGCAACGCTACCACGGGCGCCGAGCCCGGAAGCCCCGGACCCGATCCCGAACCTGGACCGGGGTGCTCTCCTCAGGCCGGCCGTGCCCCCAGCAGCCGGGCGGGCAGGAACACAACCGCCTTGAAGAGGGCCAGGACACCGTCCACGGCGATGCCGACCAGGCGAAACGGCAGCAGGAACAGCCACACCACCGGGTAGAGCAGCAGCGCCAGCAGTGCCAGCGGCCAGCACAGCACCAGGACGATCAGCCAGAGGAGGAACTTGGTCATTGCGGGCCCTCCCGTCGACTGCTTTTACGCAGCCGGCGGCGCCGCGTTTCACCCCCGGACCGGGGTAGAATCGATTTCTCGCAGGCGGTGTTGTCTGCCACGTGACCATGACGCTCGCTGCTGGAACCTGCCTCGACGCCTACACCGTGGTCGCCCCTCTGGGCACCGGCGGCATGGGCGAGGTGTACCGGGCGCGGGACAGCCGGCTGGGACGCGACGTGGCGCTCAAGGTGATCGCCGGCAAGGCGGTCGGGGACCCCGAGGCACTGGCGCTCTTCGAGCGTGAGGCCCGCACCCTGGCCACGCTGTCGCACCCCAACATCCTCTCGATCTTCGACTTCGGCAGAACCGACGGCCATACCTACGCGGTCATGGAGCTGCTGGAGGGGGGCACCCTCCGGGAACGGCTCGGGGGCCGCCCGCTGCCCTGGCGCACCGCCGTTGCCGTGGCCATGGCCGTGGCAAAGGGGCTTTCGGCCGCCCACGCCAAGGGAATCGTGCATCGCGACGTCAAGCCGGAGAACATCTTCGTGCAGGCGGACGGGCAGGTGAAGATCCTCGACTTCGGCCTCGCCCACATCGAGGAGGAGGCTCTGGCGGCCGACGAGGGCACACCGGTGCTCGGCCGGACCGGATTCGTCGGCAGCAAGCTCTACATGGCGCCCGAGCAGGTCGTCCACGGCGCAGTCGACGCCCGCACCGACATCTTCGCCCTCGGGCTGGTTCTCTACGAGATGCTGGCCGGCCGCCACCCGTTCGCACGCCTGTCGACGAGCGAGACGATGGCCTCGATCCTGCGGGAGGAGGCTCCCCCGATCCGGGCCCAGGGCAAGACCGTCCCCCCCGCCCTCGCGCAGGTGGTGCACACCTGTCTGGCCCAGGATCCCGCCCGGCGCTTCCCCACCGCCCTCGACCTCATGCTTGCCCTGGGTGAGGTCAGCCTCTCGCCGGAGATGGCTCGACCGTCGCCCACCGTCTGGCTCGAACGCACCCTGTGGTTCGGAATCGGCCTCTTCTTTGGCATGGCGGCCATCGGCCTCGCCTGGCTCTTCCTCACCTGATCCACATGACTTGCTGACTCGCCGATCTGCTGATCTGCTGAAACGCTGACAGTGCTATCTTTCCCGCTTGCGGCGCCACGCCGCGGTCGGGAGGCAGGCATGTGCGGAATCTTCGGGATCGTCACCAACCGTGAGCAGGAGCTGGGCCCGGTGCTCGCGGATGCGGCACGGCGCCTCTCCTACCGCGGTTACGACTCGGTGGGGTGTGCCACCTTCCACGCCGACCATTCGGTGGACCTGCGCAAGGACAAGGGCAAGGTCGACGACGTGGCGAGCCGTCTCGGGTTTGCCGGGATGACCGGCGTGCGTGGCATCACCCAGCTCCGCTGGGCGACCTTCGGCACCCCCTCGACGGTCAACGCCCAGCCTCACATCGACTCCGACGGCGACCTCGTCGGCGCCCACAACGGCAACGTCGTCAACAACGTCGAGCTGCGCCTCCAGTTCGCCGCTGAGGGCATGACCGTGCGCTCGGAGAACGACGGTGAGTCGTGCGTGCACGCCGTGGAGCGCTGGTTCGACCGCGGCTTCGACATGGTCGAGGCGATCCGTCGCGCCTATGGCGACCTGCAGGGCGACTACGCCTTCGTCATCGGCCACGTCAAGGAAGACAAGCTCTACGCCATCAAGAAGGGCTCGGGCCTGGTCGTCGGGCTGACCGATGACACCGCCTGCGTTTCCTCCGACCTGCCCTCCATCCTCCCCCTGACGCGCCGCATCCTGCGCATCCAGGACGGCGAGATCGCCATCCTCTCGCCCGGGAGCGTGGAGCTCGTGCGCGTCGCCGACGGCGTCCACCTCCAGCGCGACCCCGAGGAGATCGTCGAGACCATGGAGGCGGCGCAGAAGGGCGGCTACCCGCACTTCATGCTCAAGGAGATCCACGAGCAGCCCCAGGTGGCGCGCGAGCTGCTCCACCTGCTGGACGCCTCGGTGGACGTCGCCGGCTACGTCGAGAAAATGCGGAAGGCCCGCCACCTCTACCTGGTGGCGTGCGGCACGTCCTATCACGCCTGCATGCTGGGAGCGGTGTACCTGGCGCGCCTGGCCGGGCGCGCCGCCGTGCCGGTGCTGGCGCCGCAGTTTATCGCCCAGTACGGCCCCGCCCTCGGTCCCGAGGACGTCGGGGTGTTCGTGAGCCAGTCGGGGGAGACCAAGGATGTCCTCAACGCCCTCAATGTCGCTCGCGAGCGCGGCGTCGAGGTGCTGTCGCTGGTCAACGTCATCGGCTCGACGCTCATGGTCACCGCCGACCGCTACCTGCCCCTGGCTTGCGGCTACGAGATTTCGGTTCCGGCCACCAAGACCTTCCTCAACCAGGTCGTGGCGTTCCTCTACCTCGCGATGCGCATGGGCGGCCACCCGACGGCCATGCTCTACGACTTGCCCCGCCTCATCGAGACGACGCTGCAACAGGTGGGGCCGCACATCCACGACCTCGAGGACGTCCTGCTCCCCTGGCAGGACACCTACTGCCTGGGCTACGGCGCCACCTACCCCATTGCCCTGGAAGGCGCCCTCAAGCTCAAGGAAGTCACCTACATCCACTGCGAGGGGATGCTCTCCACCGAGTTCAAGCACGGGCCACTCTCGGCGGTTTCCGACGAGTACCCGGTGATCTTCGTGGCGGGTCCGGAAAACGTCCCGCTCATCGTCTCGGGGATCAACGAGGTGTCTTGCCGCGGCGGCCGCACCATCATCATCGGCGAGGAGGACCCCCGTCTGCGCGCCAACGGCCACGACCTTCTGGTGCTGCCGAAGTCAGGGCCGCTCTTCTCGCCGATCCTGGGCATCCTGCCGCTGCAGCTCCTGGCCTACCGGGTGAGCGTCGCCAAGGGGTTCGACCCCGACTTCCCGCGCAATCTCTCGAAGACCCTGACGGTGGACTGAAGAACCGCCCACCCATCCAGCAGGCCAGCGAATCAGGAGATCAGCGGAGTAGCAACAACCTGGTCCCTGTTAATGTGCTGATGCGCTGAATTGCTGATTGGCTGATGCGCTGATTCGCTGATGGGCTGATAAGCTGAAGGGGCGATGGATCGAGCGACGGAGGACCGGCTGCTGGCTCTGGCCGTGGCACGAGGAGACCTCCGGCTCGAGGACATCGCCCAGGCCGAAGACGCCGGGCCCGCCGGAGCTCGCCTCGACTGCCTGGTGGCGTCCGGTCGCCTCACCGCTGGAGCCGTCGACGACCTGCAGGCAGGCGTGACCCGACTTTTCGGCAGCACCATCGCGGCTCGCGACTCCTCCGCACCCAGGGCCCTGAGCACCATGGCCCTGCTGGCCCTGGCCGACGACCTGTCCGCCGGCCTGAAAGTCGGCCGCTACGAGATCGTCGAGCCGATCGGTCGCGGTGGTATGGGCCAGGTCTACAGGGCATTCGATCCCTCCCTGGCGCGCCACGTTGCCCTCAAGGTCCTCTGCACCGACAGCCCGGAGCTCGCGCGGCGGTTCTTCCGGGAGGCCCAGGCTCAGGCTCGCATCGACCACCCGCACGTTTGCCAGGTGTTCGAGGTCGGTGAGGAGGGCGGGCGGCTGTACATCGCCATGCAGCTCATCGCCGGCCAGACGCTCGGCCGGGCGGCTCCCGACCTCACCCTCGAGCAGCGCGTGCGGGTCATGGAGACTGTCGCCGAGGCGGTGCACGAGGCGCATCGACAAGGTCTCATCCACCGCGACATCAAGCCCGGCAATATCATGGTCGAGCGGCTCCCCGATGGCACCCCCAACCCGGTGGTGCTCGATTTCGGCCTCGCCCTCGACCAGCAGGCTCCCGGGCTCACGCGCACCGGGGTGGTCATGGGGACGGTGCAGTACATGGCGCCTGAGCAGGCCCGGGGTGAGGTCCACGCAGTGGATCGCCGAGCCGACGTGTGGAGCCTGGGAGCGGTCCTCTACGAGCTGGCCAGCGGCGTGCCGCCTTTTCAGGGCAGCGGCGAGGCGGAGGTGCTGCTCAAGGTCATGCAGCAGGAGGTGCCACCGCTGCGCCAGCGGGTGCCCCAGGTGCCGCCGGACCTCGAGACCATCGTCATGAAGTGCCTGGAGCGCGAGCCACAGCGACGCTACGACTCGGCCCGCGCCCTGGCCGAGGATCTGCAACGTTTCCTCGACGGCGAGCCCCTGATCGCCCGGCCGACCAGCTTCCTCTACCGCCTGCGCAAGCGCGCCCGCAAGCATCGCGCCGCGGTGGCGACGGCGGCCGTCTCCCTGGTGGTGCTGGCCGGACTCGTGGGGGTTGGTGTAAGGGGACGTCTGCAGGCCGCCGAGCGGGCCCGACTGGCCCAGCAGTTCGGCCAGGAGGTCGAACGCATGGAGGGCTTTCTGCGCAACGCGTACGCCCTCCCGTTGCATGACGTGCGGCCCGAGCGGGCGCTCGTGCGCAAGCGCATGGAGTCGGTGGCGGAGCAGGTCCACACGCTCGGCCGCACCGCGGTTGGCCCTGGCAGGTACGCCCTGGGACGAGGGTATCTGGCGCTCGGTCAGCCCGCCCTGGCGCGAGAGCACCTCGAGGCCGCGTGGCAAGCCGGCCACCGGACGCCGGAGACCGCCTTCGCCCTAGGCCAGTGTCTGGCTCTGCTCTACCGGGACGCTCTCGACGAGGTCCAGCGCATCTCCATCAAGGAGCTGCGCGAGGCGCGGAAGAAGGCGCTTCAAGCAACCCTCCGCGCGCCGGCGCTGCGCTACCTGGAAGCGAGTCGCGGCGCGACCCTGGAGTCCACGAGCCTGCTGGAAGGGCTGGTGGCGCTGCTGGACGAGCGGTTCGACCAGGCGCTGGCGAGCAGTGACCAGGCTGCCAGGGAGGCTCCGTGGCTTTACGAGCCGCATCTCGTGCGCGGTGAGGTCTTCATGGCGCGTGCCCTGGGGATGCACGAGCGGGGAGATCTGGCCGGGTGCTTTGCCAACCTGGCCCAGGCCCATGACGCCTTCGCGCGCGCCGCCGATATGGCGCGCTCGGATCCACGGGTCTACGAGGATCTAAGCCGCCAGGCGATCTCGGTCGTGGGCATCGAGCGGCTGCGTGACACTGACCTCCGGGAGGCCTTCGAGAAGGCCCGGGAGGCCACCGAGCAGGCCTTGCAGGCCGACCCCGACGACATCGTCGCCCTCCGCATGCAGGCCTCCGCCTATTACTACTGGGGCGAAGCCTCGCTGCGGCGAGGAACCGGGCATGCCGATGCCCTCGACACCGCCACGGCGCTCGCCGAGCGGGCCTTGCATCTCGATCCCCACGACGCGACCTCGCTGCAGACACTTGGCACGGTCTACATGGCGAGGGCCCTGCAGGTCGAGCTGCGCCGCGGGGAGGACCCGCGCGGCTCCTTGGACCAGGCGACGCGATACCTCTCCCGGGCGCTGGCCGAAAATCCCAGTCTCGTACCGGCGCAGGTGAACCGTGCGACCTGCAACGCGGTGCGGGCCGAGTACGAGATCGCCCGGGGTCTCGATCCGCGCCCCAGCCTCGAGGCTGCGGCGACCGGGCTCCAGAGCATCCTGGCCGCCGGGCCAATGGTGATGCCTCTCCTCAACAACCTGGGCAATGTCTACTACCGGAAGGGGATCTGGGAGAACGGGCACGGCATCGATCCGCGACCCTCGTACACCCAGGTCGTGAGGGCCTGTGAGCAGGCCATTGCCGCCAGCTCCACGTTCGTGCAGCCCTACAACCTCCTGGGCGCGGCCTGGGCCGCGGTGGCCAAGATCCAGGCCAGCCACGGGATCGACCCGGAGCCGGAGCTCCAGCGGGCCCTCACGGCCTACGAGCAGGCGCTTGCCCGCAACCCGCAGTACGCCCTGGCCGTCAACAACATCGGCGAAGCCCACCTGATCCGGGCCGGCTTCCTCGTCGCGCGCGGCGAAAATGCAAGTGCAGAGATCGCTCTTTCGCTCGGTGCGCTGCAGCGAGTGCTGACCATCAACCCCGGGTTCGGCGAGGAGGTCTACATGAACATCGCCGCGGCCCACCTCCTGCGGGCACGGACGGAGCTCCTCGCGGGTCGGAATCCCGGTCCCCGGCTGGCCGAGGCTCGGGCCGCGGCGCGGCGGGCGCTCGAGACGAACCCGCGCTCCTATCGCGGCTTCGCCGACCAGGCGAGCAGCGACCTGCTCGCCGCGAGGTGGGCCGCCGATCACCGGCTCTCACCCGTGGCATCGCTCGACCGCGCGGCCGGGAGTCTGGTCCGGGCGATCGAGATCAACCCCGGTGACGCCGAGGGCTTCGAGATCGGGGCCGCGATTGCACAGCAACGCGCGAGCTGGCTCCTGCTTCAGGGGCGCGACGCTCACGTCGCGCTCGACGCCGGTCTTGCATCCGTCGAGCGTGGTCTGACCATCAACCCCTTGTCGCCGGTTCTCCTCGCCCGGAGAGCCACCCTCATCTGGCTGGCCAGCCGCGGTGCTGCCAGCGCAGAGACCCGCCGTGAGGCTGCCCGCCGGGCCGAAACCGCGTGGCAGCAGGCTCTTCCCCTCAATCCGCTCCTGGCCAGGGAGCTCGAGCCGTTCCGGCGGGAGGCGACGGCCGCACTCTGACTTCGAAGCATTCGTCAGGGAAGAGGGACGCCCAGGAAGCCTTCCAGATCGGAGCGCTGGTTTCCGACCAGGCGTCTGGCCAGTGCCACGGCCGCGGGGTCGGCCAGCGCCTGGCGGCATGCGGCGGCGTCCAGCCCGAGGTCACGCCATCCGGCCTGGTCGCCTCCCAGAAGAATCGTCACCCGTTCCACCAGGTTCCCGAGCTCCCGCACGTTCCCGGGCCATGGAGCCAACGCCAGGGCCGCCATCGCCGCCGGGCCGAGCACAGGCGGTGTGACGTGGTGGCGCTCGGCGGCTCGGCAGGCGAGGTGGAGGGCCAGCGCCGGGATGTCCTCGCGCCGCTCGGAAAGCGCCGGCAACCGGATCGGGAAGACGTGCAGCCGGTGGAAGAGGTCGCGTCGGAAGCCTCCGGCCTCGACGCGCGCCTCGAGGTCCCGGTTGGTGGCGGCCAGGATGCGCACGTCCACCGCCACCTCCGACTCGCCGCCGAGCCTGGTGATGCGATGCTCCTCGACGGCGCGCAGGAGCTTGCTCTGGGTCGCCGGCGGCACCTCGCCCACCTCGTCGAGGAAAAGCGTGCCACCGTGCGCCTGCTCGAAGCGCCCCAGGTGCCGCGCCGCCGCACCGGTGAACGCCCCCCGCTCGTGCCCGAACAGCTCCGACTCCACCAGGGTCTCCGGCACGGCCGCGCAGTTGAAGGCCACGAAAGGCCCACCGCGGCGCGGTGAAAGGTGGTGAAGGGCGCGGGCGAACAGCTCCTTGCCGCTGCCCGAAGGCCCCAGCAGCAAGACCGAGGCGTCGGTGGGTGCGACCCGTCGCAGCACGCCGACGGCGGCCAGGAAGGACGGTGCGGTGCCAACCAGCACCGGCATCCCGGTCTCCACCGGCAAGGCGGCCAGCAGCGCCCGACGCGGCTCCGTGGCGGCACGCAGGGCGGCCAGCACTCCGTCCATCTCCAGCGGCTTGGTGAAGTAGTCGCGGGCCCCCGCCTTGAGCGCCTCCACGGCGGTCTGAACGGTGGCGTAGCCCGTGATCAGGAACACCGGCAACTGCGGATCGGCGGCGCGGGCGGCGCGCAGGACATGCAGGCCGTCCGCACCCGGGAGCTTCAAGTCCGTGACCACCGCCAGCAGGGGCTCGGGGCTCTCCAGGCGGGTCACCGCCTCGTCGCCGCGCAGCACCACCTCGACCTCGTAGCCCTCGGCGCCGAGCGTCTCGGCCAGCATCTGGGCCAGGGATGGCCGGTCCTCGACGACCAGCACGGGCGCGCTCACAGCGCCCCGCCGGTCGGCAGCGTCAGCACGAAGCGGGCCCCGCCACCGGGCGGCTCCTCGAAGGTGATGTCGCCCTCGTGGAGTCGGGCCAGCCGCCGCGACACCGCCAGCCCGAGCCCTCCCGAAGGCTTGGTCGAGGCGAACGGGCGGAACAGTCGCTCACGCACCTCCGGGCTCCCCCCCGGCCCGTCATCCTCCACCACCACGCGCAGGCGACCGCCACTCTCGACGGTCCGCACGGTTACCCTGCCTTGCGAAGCGACAGCCTCGGCGGCGTTGCGCAGGAGGTTCTCGAGGATGACAGCGAGGGCCATGCGATCCGCCTGCACGACCCGGGGAAGGGTGTCGAGCCGCAGGTCGAGGCTGGGGAAGGAGGCCCGCACCCGACCAGCGACCTCTTCCAGGAGCTCGCTGACCTCGCACGATTGACGCTGCAGCTCGCGCGGCTGGGCGAAGCTCAGAAAGCGGTCCAGAAGGGCCCCGAGACTGCCCGCCTCGTCTTCCATCGCCGCCACGAAGCGGTCACGGCGCGGCCCGTCGGCCTCTGGCAGCAGGCGGAGGTACCCCCGGATGGTCGCCAGGGCATTGCGCAGCTCATGGGCCATGCCCGCGGACAGCTCGCCAAGCATGGCCATCTGCTCGCGCTCGGCCAGCGCGCGCTCGAGGTCCTCGACGGAGGTGCGGTCGCTGATGAACACGACGTGACCGAGGCTGGCGCCGCTCGAGGCCAGGAGCGGGAAGCGCCGCACCTCCATCACGCCCTCGCCCAGGGCCTGCCGGCCGTCGTTCCACAGCGCCTCGGGCAACCACCTCCCCACCTCGAGCCCCCCACCGATCAACGCCTGGGCGACCGGGTTGTGCGCCCGGACGGCATTGGTGGTGTCGGTGATCACCACCCCGACCGAGGCCTCGCGGCTCAGCACCTGGGTCAGCACCTCCAGCTCGTCGGCCCGCTGCCGCGCATCGGCCTCGGACGTCTCGAGGCGGCGCACCGCGTCGCGGAATGTTGCCACCAGGAAGCGGTCCTCGGGCTCTTCCCCGGGTCCCCGGGTGACCCGCACGGCCTCGGCCAGCAGCTCTCGGTAGGGGGCCAGCGCCCTGGCGATGAGCGCCCAGGCAAGCACCGCGCCACCCATGCCCACCACTAGCGCCAGCACTGCCCCCGCCGTCCGCCAGGTGGCCGCAGTGCTGGCCCGCCGGGCATGCTGCACGACCCGGATCGCCCGCCCGCCCGCCAGGGGCTGGTAGGCCACCACCAGTTGCCGTCCTTCCCAGGCGTGCGGCCCGGACTCCGGCGAGCCGGCCTTCTCCCAATCCTCCCGCGACCGCCAGGGCCACCAGGCCGGCGTCTGGGGACCGTAGTCCCCGATCGACCACACCGGACGGTCGCCGGAAAACAGCACCGCCCCCCACCCCTCGTTCCGGAGCGCCGCGTAGTACCTCGCCGACTCGGCCGGCGAAAGGTGGCCGGCCATGAGCTTCGCCGCCGTGGCGGCGCCGGCGCGCGCCTCCTCCTCGACCAGACCGGCGACACTCAGGACACCGCCCATCTCCACCGCCACCATCGCGACCAGCATCAGCAACGACACACCGATCAGCAGCTTGGCTTCGCGGAAGCGGCGCGAAGGCAGCACCGAGGTCATGGCCCAACCCACCCCAGGATCCGCGCCAGCGCGGGGGCCCAAAACGCGACCGGTACAGCCGCCGCACACAGGAACGTCCCGAAGGGAAGCTCGGTGTCGGTCCGACCCCGCCCCAGGGCGATGAGGACCAGGCCCACGGCCCCGCCGGCCAGGGAGCCCAGCACGAGGGTCATGAGCATGCCGCGCCAGCCCAGGAACGCCCCCAGCATGGCCAGCAGCTTGACGTCCCCCCAGCCCATCCCCTCTCGCCCGCGGAGCCACTTGTAGCCGAAGATGATCGCCGTCGGGATGAGCGCTCCCAGAGTCGCGCCCACGGCCCCGTCGCGCAGGATCGGCCACCCCTCCAGGGCGGCGCCTGCCAGGCCCAGGGCGAGGCCTGGGAGCGTCAGCACGTCCGGGAGCAGGTGGTGCTCGAGATCGATGAAGCCGAGAGGGACCAGCAGCAGCATGAGCACGCCGACCTCGGCCGCCGGTAGGGTGAGCCCGAAGCGGTGATGGGCAAGCGTCAGCAGCCCGGCGGTCGTCAGCTCCACCAGCGGATAGCGCCAGGGGATCGGAGCCCGGCAGCGCCGGCAGCGCCCGAGCAGCCACACGTAGGCGAGGACCGGGATGTTGTCGAACCAGGCGACCTGCGCGCCGCACCCGGGGCAGTGCGAGCGCGGGTGCCACAGTGAGATCTCCCGCGGCAGCCGGTAGATGACGACGTTGAGGAAGCTCCCGAAGACGAGTCCATAGACGAAGACGATTCCGGTGACCAGCCAGCCGGGAATCACGGCGTCCTCCCCCTGGTGCCCGCTCCGGCTGCCACCCGCCCCGCCGCTGCCCCAGTGAGCAGTCGGCCATACAGGGCTTCCTGTTGGTGCACCATGAGCTCGCGGTCGAAGTCATCGAGCCCCTCGCCGGCATGGCTGGCCAGCTCGGCCCGACGGCCGGGGCTCGCCAGCAGCTCCGCCACCCGATCGACCAACCCGCCCGTGTCGCCGGGCGGCACGGCAAACCCGTTGACCCCGTCCTGCAGGATCTCCAGCACCCCGTCCACCGCCATCGCCGCCACCGGCTTGCCGGCGGCGAGCGCCTCGACGATGGCGCGGGGCAACCCCTCGAAACGGGAGGTCAGCGTCACCACCGTCGCCGCATCGAGCACGGCCGGGATGTCGCGCCGCCAGCCGGGCAGGTGCAGCCGCGCGGCGAGCCCGGCTGCCCGGCGCTGCGCCTCGATCTGTCCGCGCAGCTCCCCGTCGCCGACCAGAAGGAAGTGGGCCTCCGGAAAGCGGGGCGCCAGTGCCGCGGCAAGGGCCACAAACCGCTCGGGTGCCTTCTGGGCTTTGAGGCAGGAGACCTGTACGACCAGCGGCGCCTCATCGGGAATCCCAAGCTCCGCGCGCACCCGCCCGCCGCCGGTCGGTTGGCGGAAGGCTCGCAGATCGATGCCGGAGCGGATCAGGGAGACCTGTTCCCGCCCGAACAGGCCGAGCCGCAGCCCCTGCTCGAGGTTCTCCCGGGAGACGGCAATGAAGGCGGTGGTCCAGCGCGAAGCCAGCCGCTCGGCGGTCAGGAACGCGGCGCGGAGCGGGGCCGCCTGGTGCGGCCCGAAGCCCCAGCCGTGGATCGAGTGCACCACCACCGGCACCCGCTCGCGATGCGCCGCCAGCCGTCCGAGGATCCCGGCCTTGGAGGAGTGGGTGTGCACGATCTCGGGTGCGAACTCGCGGATGGCCCTTCGCAGCTCGCCGACCGCTCGCGCGTCCAGCCACGGCCGCACCTCCCGGCGTAGCGACGGCAGCTCATGGAGCCGCACGTCCCCGAGGCGCCGGGCCTCCGGGAGGAGCTCCCCGTCGTCGGCGCACGCCAGGCCAACCACGAACCTCTCGCGGTCGAGCCGGGCACAGGTGTCCAGCGTGTTCTGCTGTGCGCCGCCGAGCTCCAGCATGGTGATGACGTGCATGACCCTGACCGCGCTCACCGGCACGCCTCCGCCGCCGCGAACCCGTCGTGGAGGGCGTCTTCCATGGAAGCGTACTTCCACTCCGCCCAGCGACCCGCCAGCACCACCCCGGCCGCGGCCAGGCAGCGGCGCAGGGTGTCCACCGCCCACGCCCGCGCCCGGTCGAAGACCACGTAGCCGGGATCCACCCGCACCTCCACCCGCACGGCAACGCGTTCGCGACGCAGCAGCCCCAGCTCCTCGAGGCCGTCCAGGCAACGGTCCCACAGGCCCTCGGGGGCCGGCGCGCCCATGGGCACGCTCACCTCCACCGACACCGTGTGGCAACCGGCCGGGGCCACGCGGCCGTGGTTGGAAGGGAAACCGACCCGGTAGAACGGGTAACGCTCCTCGGGCACGTACAGCCAGTGCTCCCGCCGCGGCGGCGGGCCGTCGACACCCAGGTTGAGGTTGCACACCGCCACGGCGCGAAGCTCCCGCGCGGCGGCCCTTGCCTCGGTCGGCAAGTCGACGCACAGGTCGGCGAGGTGGAGCAGGGAGGCCGTGGCGATCAGCCGGTCCCAATCAAACCCCTCGCCCGACTCCAGCTCACCGCGCCGCTCCCCCAGGTGCAGGGCCCGGACCCCGCACCCCAGGCGCAGCTCCCCGACGCCCCGGGCCATCGTCTCGGCGAGCAGGCTGATGCCCCCCCGACGCGGGTAGAAAAAGCTGGCGTTGTAGCCGACGGGCTGGTGGTAGCGCCCGAAGGCGCCATCGACCACGTCCTCGAGGCGCGGCCGGGGCACGAAGCGCCCCACCCAGTCGGCTGTGAAGTCCTCCGGGTTGGCGCAGAACAGCTTGCGGTTGTACGGGTAGAAGAAGTGGCGGCACAACCCCTCGCCGAAGCGCGAGAGCGCCCACGCGGCGAAGCTGCCTGACTCGGGTGCCTCGGGCCTGCCCTGGGCCTCGAGGAAGCCCAGCAGGCAGTCCCTCCGGACCGCCGGTGGCAGTCTGAAGGTGTTGATCTGGATCGGGTACGGTGTCACGGTCCCGGCCAGCGCGACTCCCGATCGGCGGACGTGGCGCCGTAGCTTTGGGCGCAGCCGCAGGGCCTCGATGCGCTGGAGGCTGTCCTCGCGGCTCAGGTGCAGCAAGTGCCCGGTGAGGTCGAAGTCGAAGCCGTCCCGGTGGAGCGTCCGGCAGGCGCCGCCCACCTCGGTCTCCCGCTCCAGCACCGTGCAGCCTTGCCCCCGGCGCCGCAGGCCCGCCGCGGCCGATAGGCCGGTGAGGCCGGCCCCCAGGACGACGATTCGGCTCATGGCGTCCGGCTCATGTCGAGGCGCGCCAACCAGCCCAGCAGCGCCAGCATCCCGACCCCGAAGGCGCCCAGCAGCCACAGGCTGAGCTGCCAAGACCAGAGCAGTGCGCTCCCCATGCCGATGCCCGCGCCCGCGATGGCCAGGGCATAGCAGATCAGCACCGTCGGCCGCACGCGGCCGCCCAGGGCGCGCCGCAGCCGCAGCGGGAAGTGGTCCGGGCTGCCGTACCAGAACGGCCGACCTGCCCGGGCGCGCAGCACGCTCACGTAGACCGTGTCGGCGAGTGGAACGACAAGGATCGCCAGCGGCGCCAGGAACCCGGCCGGGCTGCGGTCGGTCCAGCGGATCGCCAGGGCCAGGGCGCCGAGCGTGATCCCGGTCGCCAGGCTCCCGGCGTCTCCCATGTAGATTCGGGCCGGGTTGAAGTTGTAGACCAGGAAACCGAGGAGCCCGCCGGCCAGGGCCAGCGCCGCGGCGGCCTCCGGGTACTCGCCGCCCACCAGTGCCACCACCCCCATTGCGAGCGCCGCGACACTCCCCACACCGGCCGCCAGCCCGTCCATGATGTCGAGCAGGTTGAAGGCGTTGCATACCGCCAGCAACCAGACCGCGGCGACCGGCCAGCGCAGCGCCTCGGGTACCTCGGCCAGCTCGATGACGGCGCCCGAGCGCACCAGCACGAAGATCGCCACCCCCTGCCCGGCTACCTTCGCGATCGGGGTCAGCACCCCGAAGTCGTCGATCAGGCCCACCAGCAGCGTCAGGGTGCCGGCAAGCAACAGTCCGAGCAGCAGGTTGTTGAACGGGAGCACCAGCCCGAGCGCCACCAGGTAAGCGAGGAAGATGGCGATGCCCCCGAGGTACGGCACCGGCTCGCCCTGGGTCTTGAGTCGTCCGTCCGGATTGTCGACGATGCCGAATCGCATGGCCGCCTGCCGCGCCACCGGCGTGAAGTACAGCCCCAGCAGCACCGCCAGCGCGAAGACCAGGAGCAGGAGCAGCGCGCTCATGGCAGCTCCCTCAGCCGGCGTCGCCGTACCACCGGCCGCTGGCGCCACGCCAACAGCAGGCGGGGCATGGCGCGGGCCAGCGCGGGCAGCACGGTCGGGCGACGCAGGGCGACCAGCAGGACCAGCATGGCATCTGCCGGCAACAGTACGGGCAACCGCAGCCAGAAATCAACCGCCGCCAGGTTGCGAAGCCAGGTTGCCCAACGGTTGACGAGGATCCCGGCCGCCACCGCCGGCGGGCGCCGGAACACCAGACGCCCCGCTCCCGGGGCCGCCGTCCCGCCGCGCCGGTGCGCCGCGACGGCCGAGGGCTCGTAGACCACACGCCACCCCGCCGCGCTCACCCGCCACCCCAGATCGAGATCCTCCCAGAAGGCGAAGAATTCATCCGGGAAGACCCTCCCCGCGACCGCGACACCCTCCAGCGCCGCCCGCCGGTAGACCATCCCGGCGCCACACGCCGCCAGGACCACGGCGGGCTCGCCGAACGCACCGTCCGCCGGGCACCCATAGCCCCGGTCCCGCACCCGCAACACCCACGGAGTTAGCACCTGCCCGCACGAGTCCAGCACCGCGCCGCCGGGCCGCACGAGCCGACCCGCCACCCCTCCTATGACCCCATCCCCCTCCAGGCGCGCCAGCGCCGCCTCGTAGAACCGCGGCTCGGGGAAGCAGTCCGGATTGAACAGCCCGACCGCCTCGACGCCCGCGGCGAGCGCCCCGAGCCCGGCATTGGCACCACCAGCGTAGCCGCGATTCTCGCCCAGCGGCATCCCGATCACCCCGCCCGGCGGCCGCTCGGCGAGCCCCCGTGTGCCGTCCGTGGAGGCGCAGTCCACCAGCACTACCTCCACCCCTACGGTCTGCGACCCGAGCGCGGCGAGGCAGCGTGGCACGTCCTCGCCACCGTTGTGGTTGATGACCACCGCAGCGGCTCTCATGCGTCCTTCCAGCCACCGGAGAAGCCGGGGACGGGAAAACGGGGACGGCGTTCATGGGGCCGTATCCAGGCAGCACAGCCCGAGTCGTCCAGGAGGCTGGAGGTCGGCAGCAGGCGGAGATCCCGGCAGCGCACGCCCATAGCCTAGGAGCCTGTCGGAGAAATGGGAAGGTCCGCGCGCCGGGGGCTTGCCGGGTGCAGGCAAGGCGCGAGGAGGCAGGCGATGCAGGAGCATCGTGGCCGACGAGCAACGCCGCATGCGTCCGGCAACCCCCCTGCGCCCTTCGGGTTGCGGGCGGCGAGGGGCCATCTGCGGCGTTGTCGCGCCTCACCTTTGGACCGCATCGCTCTCGGCGCGCCTCCTTGCGGCCCCTGCCCACGGTCCGAGCAGTGGGCGTCGCGCCCGGATCGGGTACTCTGCGTGACGGTGAGTGGATGGTCGATTCGTGGGTAGCTTTTTCGCACTGCTGACGGCCCTGATCTGGGCTTGCGCCGTCATCCTCCTCAAGCGCTCGGGGGAGACAGTCTCGCCGTTTGCCCTCAACCTGTTCCGGGTCGTCGTCTCCACGGTGCTCCTCATTCCGACCGTGCTCGTCGCCGGGCAGGCCGCCTGGGCCCAGGCGTCGGCGCGCGACGTCGGCATCCTCTTCGCCTCCGGCATCATCGCCATCGGGATCTCCGACACCCTCTTCCACGCCAGCCTCAACATGGTCGGCGCCGGGATCTCCTCGATCGTCGACTGCCTCTACCCGCCACTGACGGTCGTTCTGGCCATGGTGCTACTCGACGAGCGACTCTCGGCGCGCCAGATGGTTGGCATGACGCTCGTCCTCGGCGGAATCCTCGCCGCCGCGCAGCACGCCCCCCCGCACGGCGTGCCGCCGCGCCAGATTGTCCTTGGCGTCATCTGCGGCGTGGTCGCGATGGCCTCGCTCGCCTTCGGGATCGTGATCGCCAAGCCCGTGCTCAACTACTCGCCGGTGCTGTGGGCAACCGCCGTCCGTCAGGTCGGTTGCCTCCTCGTCATGGCACCGATCGCCTTGCTGTCCCCGCGGCGGCGCCAGCTCCTCCGCGTCTTCCGTCCCTCGCCCGCCTGGCGGTTCTCCGTGCCGGGGGCCGTCCTCGGCTCCTATCTGGCGCTCATCTTCTGGATCGCCGGCATGAAGTACTCGCAGGTGGGCGTCGCCGCGATCCTGAACCAATCGAGCACGATCTACATCCTCGTCCTGGCCGCCATCTTCCTGGGGGAGCCTTTCACGCGGCGCAAGCTTGTGGCGTCCGTCCTGGCCGTCGCCGGCATCGTCCTCGTCACCATCTAGCGCATGGAGGAAAGACGATTTCGCGCTCTTCGCGGCCGGGCCGAGGAATCTGAATACTCGCTGTCTGCATGCGCTCCGACCTGCTTGCCGCGTACACATATTCTGGCCACGTGCCCCGCACAGTGTGGCGCGGTCGGCTATCATGGGCGGGTTGGCAGAGCATGGAGGCGGATATGGGTTTCTTGCATCTGCTGTGGTCGCTCGTCGTCGGGTTCTTCGTCGGTCTCATCGCGCGGGCTGTCGTGCCAGGAATCGACCAGATGGGGCTCATCCTCACGACCGCTCTCGGCATCGTCGGCTCACTGATCGGCGGGTTCATCGGTGGGCTCATCTCCAAGCCGAAGGAGGGGGCGCGATTCCATCCTGCCGGTTTCCTGCTTTCGGTCGTCGGTGCAGTCGTGCTCCTGCTTCTCTGGCGGTTCTTGCAGCACTAGCCCTGTCAGCATCTTCGACGAGACCGAGCGCACCTTGCGTCTCGTAGCTCGCGATGAGCTGGAATAGGCCTGTGAATGTGCTTCCTTGGCTGACCTGGAGGTCATCATGCGTCTGAAGACCCTGGTTGTCATGTCGCTCCCTCTCCTACTCTGCACCACGCTCGCGTCGGCCGAGGACCAGCCCACGAAGCTCTCCCTCGGGCTGTCATACCTGGCCACGAGCGGAAATGCCAGCAGCAAGACCGGTGGTCTGGACTTCCTCTACAAACAGAAGCTCGACCCCTGGGGGCTCGAGGTCACGGCCAGCTACCTGCGCGCCGAGCAGGATGGCACCGTGACGGCCAAGAAGCTCTTGGGGTCCGTCCGGGGTACCCGCTCGCTCAGTGCGGATCTGGACCTCTTCCTGTCGGGGAGCTACCTGCAGGACCGGTTCGCGGGCCTCGACCCACGGCTGGTCGCTGCCGGCGGCGGCACCTACGCGTTCCTCAGGGGGCCCGAACACGAGCTGGCGTTCGACGCCGGCCTGACCTGGACGAGGGACGAGCTGGTGGGTGACGGCTCCACGAGCTATGCCGGCGCACTCGCCGCGGCCAGGTACGGCTGGAACATCAGCAAGACCGCGAAGCTCACCGAGAGCCTCTCGTTCTTCCCGAGCTTCGAGAAGGGAAGCGACTGGCGCGTCGAGTCGCAAACCGGCCTCCAGGCCGCGGTGTCGACGGCCGTTGCCCTGAAGCTGGGCTACGGCTTCCGCTTCGCCAACCGCCCGGTGGCCGGGTTCGGCAAGACCGACACGCAAACGTCGGTCTCGCTGGTGATCAACTTCCAGTAGGGAAGTGCGGGGAGACCCGGCCGGCCGGTCGCCAGCTTGACCGGCCGACGGCGGTTGCTACTCCTCGGCCAGAGCCCGGTAGACGATCCCCGCCATCACGGCACCGACGATGGGCGCCGCCCAGAACAGCCAGAGCTGCCCGATCGCCCAGCCGCCGACGAAGACCGCGGGACCGGTGCTGCGAGCCGGATTCACCGAGGTGTTGGTGACCGGGATGCTGATCAGGTGGATGAGCGTCAGGCCGAGGCCGATCGCGATGGGGGCGAACCCCGCCGGGGCGCGCCTGTCGGTCGCCCCGAGGATGATCATGAGGAACATGAAGGTCATCACGACCTCGCAGACGAGGCAGGCGACGAGTGAGTAGCCTCCCGGCGAGTGGACTTCGTAGCCGTTCGACGCAAAGCCGCCGGTGAGGTCGAACCCCGCCTTGCCGCTCGCGATGGCGAGCAACACGCCCGCCCCGGCGATCGCCCCGGCGACCTGGGCTCCGATGTACGGCAGCAAGCCGGAGGCCGGGAACCGCCCGCCGGCCCAGAGCCCCACCGAGACGGCCGGGTTGAGATAGCAACCC
>DAONEV010000020.1:0-22523 GCA_035403265.1 Thermoanaerobaculaceae bacterium
CCTGATCGACACCGCGGGCAATCTCGCGCCTGCGCCCGGCATCTTCCCGGATTACGCTGCCCCTATCATCCGGCGCGGCGAAGGGCGTCACTGGCTGTTGACCACGGCCCGCTGGGGCATGCCCACGCCACCGGCCTATCTGACAGGAAAGCGCACAGATCCGGGTGTCACCAATATCCGCAATGTCGGCTCTCCCCATTGGCGGCGCTGGCTCGGGGTCGCACGGTCCTCCGCAACTGCGCCCGCGAGCCCGAGGTGACGGATCTGGTAGAGCTCCTCCAGGCCATGGGCGCGCGCATCTCCGGCATTGGCACGGACACCCTCGAGGTGGATGGCGTCGACACCCTGCATGGCGCCAGTCACACGGTCATTCCCGACCGCATCGAGGCGGGGACCTACGCGATCGCCGGGGCGCTTTGCGGTGACAGCGTGACCGTGGCGGGCTGCCGCCCAGACCACCTCGGCGCTCTCCTCGAGGTGCTTCGTGCATCCGGTGTGACGCCAGTCGTGGCGCCCACTTCGATCACGGTGCGCCGTCCGGCGCAGTTGAAGGCGGTCTCGGTGACCACCACCGAGTTCCCGGGCTTTGCCACCGACCTGCAGGCCCAGACAGTCGCGTTCATGACCCAGGCTGATGGCGTGGCAGAGATCACCGAGGCGATCTTCGAGAGCCGCTTCCAGCACGCTCTCGAGCTCATGCGATTGGGAGCGCACATCGAGGTGGATGGCCGCACCGCCCGGATCACCGGCCCGACGCCGCTGACCGGCGCCATGGTCATGGCTTCCGACCTGCGCGCCTCCGCTGCACTCGTGCTGGCCGGGCTGGTTGCCGAGGGTGAGACCGTGGTGGATCGTATCTACCACCTCGACCGCGGCTACGAGTCGATGGAGCAGAAGCTCCTGGCGCTCGGCGCCGCGATCGAGCGGTTCAATCCCGGCCCCTTCGTCTGACCCCCTCCCAGCCAGTCAGGTCGAAAGCGACGGCAGGAGGGGCATTCATCCTCTGACTCCCAACTGTGTCGACTCTCGAGGAGCGGCTTCTGGCTTCGCCGGTGCGGTATCCTTCACCCCATGGACGGCTGCGTCTTCTGCCGTATTGCCGCCGGGGAGGTCGCGGCGCGGGTGCTTTTCGCCGACGAGGAAGTCGTGGTCTTCCACGACACCGCGCCCCGCGCTCCCACCCACCTTCTCGTCATCCCACGCCGGCACGTCCCGTCCCTGGCGGCGACCCTGCCCGAGGACGCAGCGCTGCTCGGCCGTCTGATGCTCACCGCCACCGAGGCCGCGCGCCGGGCCGGCATCGCCGAGTCCGGCTTCCGGGTGGTCGCCAACTCGGGGGCGGGCGCCGGCCAGTCGGTCTTCCACCTCCACCTCCACGTCCTTGGCGGCCGCCCCATGGGCTGGCCGCCGGGATGACGCCCGCCATCGCTTACCCCCCGCCTCCACCCGCGCTCGCCGTCGCCGTGCGGTCCGGCCAGTGGGCCGAGGTTCGCGCGCTGGCCCACTCGACGCCGATCCCCATGTCCCCGTCCGTGGCGGTCGTCACGGTCCGCGCCGTCCGGGTGCTGGGCCAGCCGGCCCAAGCCCTGGCCCTGGCGCGCCAGGCACTGCCCAGAGCCGGGGAGATGGCCGCGGCCTTGCGCCTGGAGGGGGCAGAGGCCGCCCTGGCCCTCGGAGAGGACCCACGGCCGCTCCTCGGGCCGCTGCTGACCAGGGCGGCGCCCGCGGCGCACCGCCATGCGGCCACCGAGCTTCTGCGGCAGGGATTCGAAACGCTGCCCCTGCCGGTCCTCCGCCTGCAGGTTCGGGGCGACCTGCCCCGGCATCTGCGCGCCGAGGCGCAGGCCGCCCTGGCGGGACGAGGCGGTGATCCCACCCTCGCGCTGCGAGTCGTGCGGACCGGCGGCTCGACCCGGGCGGCCGTGGCCGCGGCGCGTCTCCTGGCGGGACGGCCGCTGGCCGAGGCGGATCGCCTCGCGGTCGGCGACGCGCTGCTCTCGGGCGGGGCCTGGCGGGAAGCCCGGGAGGTGCTCGACGGACTGCCATCACCGCGCTCACCGGCGGTGCAGAGCCAGTGGCTGTTCCTGCGGGCCCGAGCCGCCTATCGGCTGGGGGACTTTGCCTCCGCCGCGACGCTTTTCGAGCGCTCTCTGGGGATCGCCGCCACCCCCAGGGAGCGCTATGCCCCAGCCGTACAACGCGGCCGGATCGGCGAGATTGCCGGCGACTACGGCGTCGCTCTGACCTTCTTCGAGGCAGCACGCACCGCCCAGCCCGGAGAACCCGAGGGCTGGGACGGGGCGCTCCGGGATCGCGTCGCCCTCGGGCGGAGCGAGGAAGCCGCGAGGATCTGGCGCCAGGCCCCTCCCGGCGTGCGGCGGGTGGTCGGCCCTCGCCTGGCGGCTGTTCTGCTGGCCCATCGGGACACGCCTCGCGCCCGCACCGTGCTGCAGACCCTCGGCCGAACGGACGCGGTGGCGCGACTGCTGTGGGTGGAGCTGGCGCGCTGTGAAGGCCGGGATGCCGACGCCGGTTCGGAGCTGCGGGCCCTCCTGGCCGACCGCAGCTCCGGGGCATGGGCGGAGCTGGCCGCCACGGGCTTACCCGACGGCGATCCTGGAGGCGAGTGGCCGGCGCCAGCGCGCGACCGGGCCACACTGGCCAGTCTGGCGACCGAGCGTGGGCTTTCTTTCGCCCGTATGGCGCTCACCCTGGCCCTGGCAGCCGACCCGGGCTGGGCAGCTCTGGTGGCGGGGGCCGTCCCCGACCCGCTTGGCTGGACCGGGCCAGCCGCCGAGCTGGTGGGAGTGGGTCTCGAGGAAGACGCCGCCCGCTGGTATCCCTACCGCTTCCCCGACTCGACCCCGGCTGAGCTGGCCTGGAGCGCTCGCACCCTCGCGTTCTGGGGCAACGGCCAGGCAGCGCTCGGTTACGGCGAGCGGCTGTGGGAGAACCTCGGAGTCCCGGCGGCCATGCTTCCCGATGCGCTGCGGCCGCTCATCCTCCCACCCGAGCTGGTGGGGGACTGTGTGACGGCAGCCCAGGTCCGCTCGTTGCCCGCGAGCTGGCTCGTCGGCGTGGTACGCCAGGAGTCCAGGTTCGATGCCGGGGCACGTTCCGCCGCTGGGGCCGTCGGCCTTGCCCAGTTCGTGCCCGAGACCCTTCAGCGCCTGGGAATCGAGCTGAGCGCAGCGGCGCATGTGGATCTGTCCCTGTCGATGGCCGCCGCCGAGCTGGCCCGGCTGGCGGCGGCGTTCGGCGGGCGCCTGGCCCCGGCCGCCGCGGCCTACAACGCCGGCGACCCCGTGGTCATCGCCTGGTCGGGGAGCCTTGGCGACTCCCAGTCGGAGGTCCTCTTCGCCATCGCCGTTCCCTACCGCGAGACCTCCACCTACGTGTTGAAGGTGTTCGAAGGCGAGGCCCTTGCGGCTCACCTCAGGTAGCGCACCACCTCGCCTCTGGCCTCGAGGTCCCTCGTCCACCGCTCGACTTCGGCGATGAGCTTGCGCTCGCGCAGCAGGGCTTCAAGTTGCGGCCTGACTGCCTTGAGATCAGGTGCAGGGGTACCTGCAGGCAGGGACGGCAGCAGCTCCTCGCGGAATGCACGCTCGACCTCTTCGGTGGAGGGCCGGACGAAGGGCGCGAACCGTCCGGCGACGTACGCCTCGATCACGGCGGCCCGCCGCACCAGCTCGCGCAGCAGGGGTTCTCCGAGACCGGCCGAGGCAAGCCGCGCAGCGACCACCTCGCCACCTCCAGCCCGCTCGACGACAACCTGCCAGGCATGGGTCTCGTCGACCTCCAGGCGCTGCACGACTCCCGCCGCCCTCAGGTCCTGCCAGCGCAGCTCGAGGGCCACCAGCGCCTCGACGACTGCGCGGCGCTGCTCGCCTTCGCTCTCGTCCTTTTCGGCGGGCACGAGCTGGGCGATCTCCGCCAGCTCCACATCCGAGGCCAGCACCGGCACCCCGTTGACGAGCGCGAGCACCCGCTCGACCTCCCGAGGAACAGCCAGCGCCACGGCAAGGAGCAGGGGCAGCATGCATGCATCTTAACCCGCCGGCCCCCCGGGTGGGCGGAGAAGCTCCCGGCGGTCGACTAACCGCTGCGGTTCGAATAGACTCGGGAAGGGGAGGAAGCACGTGGCCCAACCGATGGCGGACGGCGCCGAGATCCCGATTGCCCTGGCGCAGATCGCTACCTGCCCGGGACAGCTCCGACACAACCTGGAGCGCCACCTCGTCATGCTCGACCTGGCCCGCAAGGCAGGGGCACGGTTGGTGGTCTTTCCCGAGCTGTCGCTCTCCGGGTATCTGCTGGCCCATGGCGTACTGGAGCTCGCCATGGCTGCCGACGACCCTCGCCTCGCGCCGCTCTACGAAGCCAGCCGGGAGCTGACGATCCTGGTCGGGCTGCCGCTGCGCGAGCCCGGCGGCGGGATCTCGAACGCCGCCCTGCTGCTCGAGGGCGGCGAGCTGCGCGGCATCCATCGCAAGCTCTACCTGCCGACCTACGGCATGTTCGACGAGGGGCGCTACTTCGTCCAGGGCCCGGGGCTGCAGCCGCTGGAGTGCAGCCTCGGAAGGTTCGGCGTGCTGATCTGCGAGGACGCCTGGCACCTCTCCTCGTCGGTGCTGCTGGCCCAGGCCGGCGCCGAGGCGTTCCTGGTCATGGCCGGAGGCCCCACCGAGCTGGACGCCGGCGAGGAGCCGGCCGGCGGCCGGCGCTGGCACTGGCTGGTCGGCGCCACCGCCATCACCGCGGTGCGGCCCGTGTTCTTCGCCAACCGCTGCGGTTGGGAGGAAGGCATCCTGTTCGGCGGCCGCTCGTGGGCGGTAGACGCCCGGGGCCGTGCCCTGGCCGAGACCGCGCCGGCCCTCGAGGAGGCCCTCGTCACCGCCTCGTACTCCCGGGCCGACGCGGCGTTCGCCCGCACCCTTCTGCCCATCCCGTTCATGGAGCGCCTTGATTTGTGGCGCACCGCCCTGGAGCGTCGCCATGCGTGAGCTGCCGGCGGTTCACATCCCCCTGCTCGCCGAGGCGCTCACCCGCTTCCTGGCCGAGGAGCTGCGCGCCTCGGGCCTGCGCCGGTACGTGATCGGGCTGTCGGGAGGCATCGACTCGGCGGTGGCCACTGCCCTCGCGGTGCGCGCGGTTGGGCCGGACCAGATCGAGGCGCTGGCCCTCCCGGGCCCGACGTCGAGCCCCGAGAGCCTCGCCCACGCCAGGCTCATCGCCGACGGCTTGGGCATCCGCCTCGAGGTGCTGGACCTGGCGGAGGCCGGTCGCGTCTTCGCCTCGACCCTCGGCATCGGCGAGGACCGACTGCGTCTTGGCAACCTCATGGCGCGCATGCGGATGACGACCCTGTTCGACATCGCGCGCCGGGACGGTGCCCTCGTTCTCGGCACCTCGAACAAGAGCGAGATCCTGCTCGGCTACTCGACCCTCTTCGGGGATGCGGCCGCCTCGTTGCAGGTGCTCGGCGATGTCTGGAAGAGCCACATCTTCGAGCTGGGCCGCTTCCTCGGCACGCCCGAGGTGGTGGTCGCCAAGCCGCCAACCGCTGATCTTTGGCCCGGCCAGACCGACGCCAGCGAGCTGGGGTTCGACTACCCCACCGCCGACCCGGTGCTCTACTGGCACCACGAGGGGGGCCTGGCGCGCGACGCCCTGGTTGCAGCGGGCTTCGCGGAGCGGCTCGTGGACGGGGTGCTGCAGGCGTACCGACGCAACCGCTTCAAGTGGCGCCCCACCGTTATCGCGCGCATCTCGTCGAGCTGCATCAACGTCGACCGCATCCTCCCCCGCAATCCCCGATGAACGGGAGGGCGGCGGGACGGCTCTTCGTCGTGGCGACTCCGATCGGCAACCTCGGGGACTTCTCGCCGCGCGCCGTGGAGACGCTGCGAGCCGTCCGGGCGATCCTCGCCGAGGACACGCGCCAGGTGCGCAAGCTGCTGGCCCACTTCGGCATCGCCACATCGACCCAGGCCTTCCACGAGCACAACGAGGCGAGGGCGGTGCCTGGACTGCTGGCCCGCCTCGCGGCCGGGGAGGACTTCGCCCTGGTCTCCGATGCCGGCATGCCGCTGCTGTCGGATCCCGGCTTCCGACTCGTCCGGGGGTGCCGGGAGGCCGGGGTCGAGGTGCTCGTGGTGCCCGGACCCTCGGCCGTGGTGTCCGCCGTGGCAGTCTCCGGCCTGCCGCCCTACCCCTTCACGTTCGCCGGCTTCCTGCCCCCTCGCCAGGGAGGGCGGGACCGCCATCTGACAGGGCTGGCCCCGCTGCCCCACACCCTGGTCTTCTTCCTCTCGCCGCACCGCCTGGCCGAGGAGCTGGCGTCGTGCGCGCGCATCCTGGGCGCCGCCCGGGAAGGGGCCTTGATGTCCGAGCTCTCCAAGCTGCACGAGCGCTGCCGGCGGGGCACCCTCGAGGAGCTGGCGGCCTGGGCCGCGAACGCCGCCGCGCCCGGGGAGCACACCCTCGTGATCGGCCCACCGGCCACCGCCGAGGCTCGCGAGATCAGCCGCGAGCACGCCCAGCGGGCACTCGACGAGGCACTACGGGAGGGACTCGGGCTCGGCCCGGCGCGCCAGGCGGCAGCGCACCGACTGGGGATCAGCCGGCGGCAGCTCTATGCCCTGTTGCAGGGGTCTGCACCAGGGCCAGAAGCACCGAGCTGAGAGCGGCCAGAGCGACCTCGGGGCGCCGTTCGCGGTCGATCCCGGCCCGGGATAGCTCTCCGAGCGCGGTGAGCAACTCGGGGCTCGAGTAGGGCGCCGCCAGTCGGAAGGCCCTTTGAAGCTGCCACGGCGTGAGGTCGACCAGGGGCGAGCCGGCCGAGGTGGCGAGAACTGCCTGAAGGCGCGGCAGCAGGGCGGCCTTGAAGACCTTCGGATACCACAATGGCTCGGCGCAGCGGCGCGGCTTGAGCTCATCGACCAGACCAGCTTGCTCGGCAGCCCCACGCATCGCCAGCGCCTGTCGGAGCAAGCGTCCCACCAGGCGGACCAGGAAGCCGCCTTGCTCCCGAAGCTCGACGGACTCGCCCCGCCATCCCACCAGCGCCCCGCCGGCGGCGAGTCGCCCGAGGGTGCGGGCGACCTGTCCGGCGTGGCGCGCCAGCAGGCCCTCTTCCAGGTCGCTCCCGGTGCTCTCGGCGATCCCGGCCTGCTGGCGCACGAGGTCAGCCGTGGGGGTGCCGGTGAGCGCCGCCCGCTGCGCGGCCTGGACCAGCTCACGGGGCTTGAACCCGTAGGCCTCGCACAGGGCGTCCATGACCTCCCGGTCAGACGCGAGTGCCGGCTCCACCCGCTTGACCAGGGATGCCAGCACGGCACGCTGGGCAGGAGTCATCCGTACGTCATCCCAGGGCTTTGGGGCCTCGGGCAGCGGTGTGTAGCGGACCTGGCCAATGCGTCGGACGACCTCCACGAGGGGACCTTCCGGTGGCCCCTTGACTTCGGCAATGAGGACAAGCGAGACATCGGCGAAATGTAGCTTGGCCAGCTCAACGGCCAGCTCCGAGCCGTCCCCGACATTCTCTTTCTTCTTCTTGTTCTTGTCCGGCTTCTTCCCCAGCCAGACGCCCGCGTCGCGGACCACCAGCAGCCGGGCCGGAGCGAACAGTGACGAGCTGGACAGCTCCTGGAGCAGGCGCGCCACGGACGGCGCCGCGTCAAAGGTCGTCACCTCACCGTCTGGATGCAGCTCTCTCCAGCGTGTTTCGAGATCGGTTCGGGCCAGCTCGAGAAGGTAATCGTCGGCTGCCGCGAGCAGCACGACAGCAGGCTCGGTCAGAGCTCACCCCGGTCCTGGGCCTCCTGGCAGGCGATGCAGTAGCGCGCCCACGGAATGGCGTGGATACGGGGCTTCTCGATCACCTGACCGCAGTGCGTGCACTGGCCGTAGATGCCGCTCTCGACCCGCTTGATGGCCTCTTCGATGAGCTTGAGCATGCGGCCCTCGTTCTCCGACACCGAGAACGAGAACTCGCGCTGGAAGGCGTTGGTGGCGCGGTCTGCGATGTCAGGCACGCCGGCCTCGCCCTCGACGGCACCCATCTCGCGGGCACGGGACACGCCCTCGACCAGCTCTTGTCGCCTCGCTTCGAGCAGGCGGCGAATTCCTTCGAGATCGATGGTCGGTTTCACTACGGCCTCCACGGGCAGATTATACCTTAACACTCTTTCCCTCCCGGCCCCTGCCCTGTGAGATAACAGATTGGGCTCGTTCTGCTTCCCTCGCGTCCTCGCCACCTCGGTGGTACCCCCCACCGGCCAGCAGGTCGCAGGCCCGGAACAGCTGCTCCCAGAGCACCAGTCGCGCCATCTGGTGGGGCAGCGTCAGACGGGAGAGCGACAACCTCAGGTTGGCTCGCGCCAGCAGTTCCGGGTCGAGGCCGAGATCGGAACCGAGCACGAACACCAGCCGTGCCCGCTGGCGCCCCTCTCCGATCCAGCGCGCCAGCTCCTCGCTGCGCTGCTCCACACCCCGCTCGTCCAGCGCGACCACCAGATCGCCCGGCTGGAGATGATCGGCGATCCGCTCGGCCTCCTGGGCCAGAACCCTCGAGCGGTCTCCACCCCGCCCCTCGGCCGGGCGGGACCGCACGTCGCTGCATGGCATGAAACGCCCGACGCGCTGACGGTACTCCTCGACCAGCGACTGCACCGCCTCGGGCGCTCGCTTGCCGACCCACAGCACCACCAGTCCATTCATGACCCGGCCCCATCCCGCCGCCATCGGATGAGCGTGCGGCGCGACACGCCGAGCACGCGGGCGGCTCGGGAGACGTTGCCCCCGGCCTGGGCCAGCACCCAGAGGGCGTACAGGCGCTCCACGGCGGCCAGGGGCAGGCTGCGCTCCGCGGCCCTGGCGGCCACCTCGGACCACGCCGACGCTGGCAACCCCAGGTCGGCGACACCGAGCGTCCCCGGGTTGAGGATGGCGGCACGGTCCAGCACCGTGGCCAGCTCGCGGTAGTTTCCGGGCCATGGGTAGGCCTGGATCAGCTCCCGCGCCTCTTGATCCAGCCTCACCGGCGTGCCGTGTCTCCCCGACCTCCGCAGGTGTGCGTCGGCAAAGGGGAGGATGTCCAGGGGACGCTCGTGGAGCGGCGGCATCACGACGTGCAGGCCAGCCACCCGGTGAAAGAGATCGGGCCTGAGCTCCCCGCTCCCGACTCGTGCCGAGACGCCGGCATCCACGAGGGCCACCACCCGGGCCCGCAAGGGCCGCGACTGGCCTGTCCCCACCGGAAAGAACCGTGCCTCGTCGAGGGCTCGGAGGAGCGCCACCTGACCCTCGCCCGGCAAGATGTCGAGGCGGTCCAGCACCAACGTCCCGTCGGCGGCGCGCTCCAGCCAGCCAGACCTCGGGCGGGTGGCATCGGTGAAGGCGCCGGCGCGGTGTCCGAACAGCTCGGAGGCGAGCAGCCCCGGGGCGAGAGCCCCGCAGTCCACCACGACGAGAGGTCGTCCGCCGCGGCTCGCCCGGTGGAGGCGGGCCGTCACCCAGCTCTTGCCGGTGCCTGTCTCGCCTTCGATGAGCAGCGCCAGGGCGGTGGGCGCCACCCGTGCGAGCCGGCGGCTCAGCTCACGCACCTCGGGGTGGCGGCTGGGGAGCAGGTCGGTCACTCCGGTGACGCCACGAGCCCCGCGGTGATGTCCGGCGCGTCGCCCCACAGCCGCTCCAGGGCGTAGTACTCGCGCCGCTCCTCCTGGAAGACGTGGATGATGAAGTCCACGTAGTCGAGGAGGATCCATGTCCCCTGCGGGTACCCCTCGACCGCGAGCGGTCGCGTCCCGTGCTCGCGCAGGACCCGCACCACCTCGTCGGCCACCGCCTGCGCATGACGCTGGGAGCCCACCGAGCAAATGACGAACGCGTCGGCGATGGAAGTCTTCCTGGAGACGTCGAGGACCATCAGATGAAATGCCTTCTTGTCCTCCAGCGCCGCCATCGTCGGCCGGAGCTGTGTCATCACGTCTGCCTTCATGTTCGCTTCACACTCCCTGTCGGTACAAGCTGTACTTGTCGATGTATCGCGCCACGGATGGTGGCACGAGCTCGCCAGCGCCCAGGCCCCGCCGCACCTGCGCCCGCAGGTCGGTCGCCGCCGCCGGCACGGGTGGGTGCTCGACGACGAAAACCTGCGGCGAGCCCGGCACGAGTGCCCGGTGAGCCTGGCCGGGAGCCACCGGCACGATGCGCCTGGCCAGCCAGTCGGGCACGGAAGCGGTCAGCGGCGCACCCCAGATCGTGTCACGGTGTAGCACCACCAGGTCGATCATGTCCACCAGCGCCTCCCAGCGGTGCCAGGTGGTGAGCTGGGCGAGGGAGTCGGAGCCGAGGAGGAAGAATGACTGCTCGGCCGGCCACTCGGTGCGCAACAGCGGCACGCTGTCCACGGTGTAGGTGGGACCCGCGCGCCCGGCCTCGAGGTCGGAGACGAAGAACCCCGGCTCGTCCTGGGTCGCCAGCACGAGCATGGCCAGCCGGTGGCTGAACGCCGTCAGCGGGTCTCCCTGCTTGTGCGGCGGGCTGCCCGCCGGGACGAAGACAACGCCATCCAGCTCAAGTGCCTGCATCGCCGCCCGCGCCGGCTCGAGATGTCCCCGGTGCACCGGGTCGAAGGTGCCGCCGAAGAAGCCGACCCGTCTCACGCCGGGCCCGCCAGTGCGAAGGTGGTTTCCAGCATTGCCTCCAGCCCCTCGCCGCTCACCGCCGAGATGGCCGCCCAGGGGGCACCCATCTCGGCCGCCGCGGCAGCCAGCTCATCCAGTCGCCCGGGATCGCTCAGCGCATCGCACTTGGTGCCGACGAGCAGGAGCCGGCGGTCGAGCAGCGTTGGGTCGTGTTGCCGCAGCTCCTCGCGCACCACGCCGACCTGCTCCCGAACCCCCATCTCGCCGGCCAGGTCCACCAGATGCAGGAGCACCCGGCAACGCTCGATGTGGCGCAGGAAGCGGTGGCCGAGCCCGGCACCCGTATGGGCACCCTCGATGAGGCCAGGCAGGTCCGCGAACACGAGCGAGCGCTCGCCGGCGTGCCTGGACACCACGCCGAGGTGGGGAATGAGCGTCGTGAATGGATAGTCCGCGACCTTGGGCCGCGCCGCCGAGACCCGCGACAGCAGCGTCGACTTGCCGGCGTTGGGCAGGCCCACCAGGCCCACGTCGGCGAGCAGCTTGAGCTCGAGCTGGATGTGGCGCTCCTCGCCGGCCGTCCCGGGCTCGGCAAAGCGAGGCGCCTGGTTGACTGGAGTGGCGAAGTGCTGGTTGCCACGCCCGCCTCGCCCAGCTCTCGCCGCCACCACCTCCTGGCCGGGATCCACGAGGTCCGCGAGCACCTGGAGGGTGTCCACGTCCCGCACCACCGTGCCGCAGGGCACCTCGATGAGCGCACCGTCGCCGGAGGCGCCGGTCTGATTGGAGCCCCGGCCGTGCTCGCCGCGCTCGGCCCTGACGTGATGTCGGTCGTAGAGGTGCGCGAGGGTGCTCCAGTGCTTGGAGGCGCGCACCACGACACTCCCGCCGTGCCCGCCGTCACCGCCGTCGGGGCCGCCACGGGGAATGAACTTCTCTCGCCGGAAGCTGACGCACCCGCGCCCCCCGTCGCCGGCCTTGACGAAGATGTGAACCTCGTCGAGAAACATCAGGCCAACACTGGGGGGCGCGCGTCAGGCCGCCGGTTCGCAGACCACGAAACGGCCGAGCCGCCCGCGGTCGCGGAACCGGATGTGCCCGTTGACTCGCGCGTAGAGAGTGTCGTCCTTGCCGCGCCCGACGTTCAGCCCCGGCTTCCAGCGCGTGCCGCGCTGCCGGATGATGATCGTCCCGGCGTGCACCAGTTGGCCGTCGCCGACCTTGACGCCAAGGCGCTGGGCATTCGAGTCACGGCCGTTGCGGCTGGAGCCCTGTCCCTTCTTGTGCGCCATGCTTCCTCCTCACGCCTCGATGGCGTCGATGCGAACTTCGTAGAGATCCTGCCGGTGACCGTTGGTCTTGCGGTGGCCCTTCCGCTTCTTCTTGTGGAAGACGATGATCTTGTCGCCGCGCAACGCACGCAGCAGGGTGCCCTTGACGACCGCACCCTCGACCAACGGCTTGCCAACTCGGACCTTTGAATCGTCGCGGACCAGCAGCACCCGTTCGAACGTCACTTCGCTGCCCGCCTCGACACCGGCCCAGATCCGTTCCACAGCCACCCGCTGCCCAACTTCGACGCGGTGCTGCTTGCCTCCTGCTTCCACAATCGCGTACATGCAAACCCCCACCCCAGCAAAGACACCAAGGACCGCGGATTCTGCCACATACGCGGCGGGCTGTCAAACATCCGTCCGGGACGAGAGCCGCCAGTCGGGAGTCAGCAGCTTCCATCACCCGGCCCGGCAACCCGACACCGCCCACCCGTGACACCAGGGGTGGCGGTTGGGAAATCGGACTTTGACATCCCACTTTCGTGGGACTCGAGGGGTTGCCAAGACGCCAATCTTGTTCTACATTTCACAAGTCAGCTCGCGCCGCGTCCTGGGTCGCGGGCCGAAATTCGAGAACTGTGAGGTGAAGTCGACATCCGCCGTCGAGGCAGGTGGTTCCGACCCGGCCACGACCTGCGGTCACAGCATTCGAAGGTTCGCAGCACCGGGAGGCGGGACCCCCCCGCCGCCTCCCTCTCCACAGCCACGCAGCGTTCCAGAAGGAGGGCGCTCGATGACCGACCTGCAACCCATCTTCCAGAAGTACCCCGACGCCAAGCGAGATTCTCTCATCCCGATTCTGCAGGACGTGCAGGAGGTCCAGGGGTACCTGTCACGCGACTGCGTCATCGCGATTGGCCAGCACCTGGGCCTTCCGGCCAGCAAGATCTACGGCGTGGCGACGTTCTACAACCAGTTTCGCTTTCAGCCCTTGGGTCGCTACAACATCCAGGTCTGCCGGGGCACCGCCTGCCACGTCAAGGGATCGCTGCCCGTGCTGGAGTCGGTCAAGCGCACCCTCGGCATCGACGCGGGGCAGACGACCCGTGACGGGCTGTTCTCCATTGAGGTGGTGGCCTGTCTGGGAGCCTGCGGCCTGGCGCCGGTCCTGTGCATCAATGGCGAGTTCCACGGCAACGTGAAACCCGAATCCCTCGGCAAGCTGCTCGCTTCGCTGCGCAAGGAGGCGGCCTCCAATGCGTAAGACCCTTATCGACGCCTGCTGCGATGCCTGCTGGCACGGTCCGGCCGAGTACTGCAAGGACCTCGTGCCCTGCCTGAGCGACGGCCCTCGTTGTCACGAGAACGAGTCCTGTGCGGCCGAGCGGCGCAACCGCCTGACTATCCTGAGGCGCGACACCGTGAGCCGCCCGACGATCTTCATCGGCACCGGCACTTGCGGCCTCGGCGCCGGTGCGGCCAAGACTCTTGAGGCGATCGAGGCGTGGCTCTTCGAGCACGACCAGTCGGCCGAGATCGTCGAGGTCGGATGCATCGGCATGTGCTCCGTCGAGCCGCTGGTGGACATCCAGCTCCCCGGCCGCACCCGCGTCTGCTTCCACAACGTGACCCAGAAGATGGTCCCCGGTCTGATCGAGCAGGTGTTCGCCGGCGAGATGCCGACCGCGTCCGTGCTCGGGCAGCACCGCAACCCACGCCTGCAGGCTTGGGCGGAGCTGCCGTACCTGGACGAACACCCGTTCTTCGCTCCCCAGACCCGCTGGGTGTTGACCAACTGCGGCATCATCGACCCCACGGACATGGACGAGTACCTGGCCTGGGGTGGTTATCGCGCCCTCGCCAAGGTCGTGCACGACATGACCCCGGCCGACGTGTGCCGCACCGTGGAGCTTTCCGGCCTGCGCGGCCGGGGTGGCGGCGGCTTCCCTACCGGCCGCAAGTGGACGATCGCCAACCAGCAGCCACCAGGCCAGAAATACCTGGTGTGCAACGCTGACGAGGGTGACCCCGGGGCGTTCATGGACCGTGCGGTGATCGAGGGCGATCCCCATCGCCTGCTCGAGGGCATGGCGATCGCTGCCTATGCGATCGGCGCGAGCAAGGCCTACGTCTACATCCGCGCCGAGTACCCCCTGGCGATCAAACGGCTCGTCCACGCAATCGCCGAGGCCAAGGCCCACGCCTTACTCGGGGAGCACATCCTGGGCACCGACTTCCACCTCGAGATCGTCATCAAGCAAGGAGCGGGCGCCTTCGTGTGCGGCGAGGAGACGGCGCTGCTGCAATCGATAGAGGGCAAGCGGGGGATGCCGCGGCCACGTCCACCTTACCCGGCCCAGGCCGGCCTGTTCGGCAAGCCGACCGTGATCAACAACGTCGAGACTCTGGCCAATGTCCCGGCCATCCTCGATCGTGGCCAGGAGTGGTTCGCGTCGGTGGGCACGGCCGGGTCCAAGGGCACCAAGGTGTTCGCCCTCTCGGGCAAGATCAACCGCACCGGGCTGGTCGAGGTGGCGATGGGCACGCCGCTGCGCCAGATCATTTTTGACATCGGCGGCGGCATTCCGGACGGCAAGGCCTACAAGGCGGTCCAGATCGGCGGACCCTCCGGCGGTTGCATCCCGACCCAGCATCTCGACATCGAGATCGACTACGAGTCCCTGAAGACCGTGGGCGCGATGATGGGCTCCGGAGGCCTGGTGGTCATGGACGAGGCCACGTGCATGGTGGACGTGGCGAAGTTCTTCATGGACTTCATCCAACGCGAGAGCTGTGGGAAGTGCATCCCGTGCCGCGAAGGCACCCGTCGGATGCTCGAGATCCTCCAGGGAATCACTCGCGCCCGCCGCAGCGAGACGGGCAACGACGCCCTGCAGCGCTTCCAGGGGGTGATGGCGCTCGAGCAGCTCGCCAACGTCATCAAGGACACCAGCCTGTGCGGCCTCGGGCAGACCGCCCCCAACCCGGTGCTCTCGACCCTGCGCTACTTCCGGGACGAGTACGAGGCCCACATCTACGAGCGCAAGTGCCCGGCCGGGGCGTGCACCGACCTGCTCACCTACTCCATCAACGTGGAACGGTGCGTCGGCTGCGGCCTGTGCGTCAAGGCCTGCCCTGCCCAGGCGATCCTGGGCACGCTCAAGAGCCCGCACTTCATCGTCGCCGAGAAGTGCATCTCATGCGGCTCGTGCGCCACCGTCTGCCGGCCGAAAGCCGTGCTCGTGCAGTAATGGAGAGTGCCATGCAGATCCAGGTCAACAACCGCCCGATCGAGGCCCAGCCCGGCGAGACCATCTTGACGGCGCTCAGGCGGGCCGGTCTTTCCGTTCCCACCCTCTGCCACATGGAGGGCCTGCTGCCCTCCGGCGCCTGCCGCATCTGCGCGGTCGAGGTCGAGGGCCAGCGGAGCCTCATCCCCTCCTGTTCCTACCCGGTGGCCGAGGGGATGAAGATCCTCACCCACTCGGCCCGCGCCGTGGCGGCTCGCCGCACCATCATCGAGCTGCTCCTCTCCAACCACCCGGACGACTGTCTGTACTGCGTGCGCAACAACAACTGTCAGCTCCAGACCCTGGCGGCCGAGCACGGCATCGCTCAGCGCCGCTTCACGGGCCTGAAGTCCGACCACAAGATCGACATCTCCGGCCCCGCCCTCGCCCGCGACCCCGCCAAGTGCATTCTGTGCGGCAAGTGCGTGCGGGAGTGTGAGGAGGTCCAGACGGTGGCGGCCATCGACTTCATCGGCCGCGGCAGCAAGACCAAGGTGGGACCGGCGTTCAATGAGGGCCTCAACCTGTCGAGCTGCATCCTGTGCGGCCAGTGCGTGATGGTCTGCCCCACCGGGGCGCTGTACGAGCAGAGCCACGTCAAGCAGGTGATGACCGCGATCCAGGATCCGGAGATGACGGTGGTGATCCAGCACGCCCCGGCCGTGTCGGTGACCCTTGCCGAGGCGTTCGGGCTGCCGGCCGGACAGGACATGGCCGGCACCATGACCGCAACGCTGCGGCGGCTCGGCTTCGACTTCGTCTTCGACACCTCCTTCTCGGCCGACCTGACGATCATGGAGGAAGCCTCCGAGCTGGTGCACCGCCTGCAGACCGGCGGCACCCTGCCGATGATGACGAGCTGCTCCCCGGGCTGGATCAAGTTCATGGAGGAGTTCTACCCGGACATGCTCGGGCATCTCTCCACCTGCAAGAGCCCGCAGCAGATGCTGGGCGCTGTCATCAAGGGCTTCTGGGCGTCCACCCGCGGGCTGGACCCGGCCAGGGTCTTCTCGGTGGCAGTCATGCCGTGCACGGCCAAGAAGTTCGAGGCGAGTCGCCCGGAGATGGTGCACGATGGCGTCGCGGACATCGACGCGGTCCTCACCACCCGCGAGCTGGTGCAGCTCATCAGGATGTACGGGGTGGACATGCAGGCCGTGACCCCAGAGGACGCGGACCGGCCGTTCGGCGAGCGCTCCACCGCCGGCAAGCTGTTCGGCGGCACCGGCGGCGTCATGGAAGCGGCCATCCGCACCGCGCACTTCCTCGTCACCGGGAAGGATCCCGAGCAGGTGGTGGTCACGGCGGTACGGGGCCTTGACGGCGTCAAGGAAGCACGCTTCAAGGTTGGCGACATCGAGCTGGGCGTCGCGGTCGTGTCGGGTCTCGGCAACGCTCGCAAGCTCGTCGAACAGGTGCGCAAGGGACGCAAGGACCTGCACTTCATCGAGGTCATGACCTGCCCTGGCGGCTGCGTGGCGGGCGGCGGCCAGCTTCTGGGCCTCGACCGCACCGCCGTCGTGGCGCGCCTGCAGGGCCTGTATGCCCTCGACGCCGCAGGGACGGTGCGAATGTCCCACCACAACGAGGCCGTCCGGGACCTCTACCGCGAGTTCCTCGGCGAGCCCCTGGGCGAGCGCAGCCACCACCTGCTGCACACACACTACCAGCGGCGGACCGTGGTGCTATAAGGGACCTCAGTGGCTCGCCAGGCCTCCACCCCGCTCGTCACCACCGTCAAGGAGCGCTGCCGCGTCTGCTACACCTGCGTGCGGGAGTGCCCGGCGAAAGCCATCCGCATCGCCGGCTGGCAGGCCGAGATCATGCCCGAGCGCTGTGTCGGCTGCGGCAACTGCGTGCGGGTATGCAGCCAGAAGGCCAAGCAGGTGACGAGCTCCCTGGCCGAGGTGCAGGCATTGCTCCAGAGTGGGCAGCCGGTGGCCGCGTGCGTGGCGCCCAGCTTTCCCGCCGAGTTCGTGGACATGGACGAGCGCACCCTGGTCGGGATGCTGCGACGGCTCGGGTTCGCCTTCGTCAACGAGGTGGCGTTCGGAGCCGACCTGACGGCGCGCCGCACCCGGGAGATGCTGGAAGCGAACCCGGACCGCTGCTACATCTCCACCTCCTGCCCGGCCATCGTCTCCTACATCGAGCGCTACTACCCGGCACTCGTCGAGTTTCTGGCGCCGATCGCCTCACCGATGGCGGCGACGGCGAGGGTGCTGCGCCGCCTCCACGGCAAGGATCTGCGAACGGTGTTCATCGGGCCCTGCGTCGCCAAGAAGGGCGAGGACCTCCTCCTCGGCGGCACACCGGAGATCGACGAGGTCCTGACCTTCGCCGAGCTGCGGCAGCTCCTGACCGACACCGGGATATGCGCGAGGGACACGGCTCCTGCCGACTTCGATCCACCGCGCGGCGGCACCGGTGCTCTCTACCCGCTCAGCCGGGGGGCCCTCCAGGCCGCCAGCATCGACGAGAACCTCATCCACGGGGAGATCGTCGCCGCCGACGGCCGCACCAGCTTCGTCGAGGTCATCAAGGAGTTCGAGTCAGGCGACCTCGACCTCAACGCCCGCCTGCTCGAGCTGCTCTGCTGCAACGGTTGCATCATGGGGGCCGGGATGACCTCGGACGCCCCGCTGTTCCGACGCCGGGCGATCGTCAGCAAGCATGTCCGCCAGACCCTCGCGGCGGCCGACCCGGATCTGCACCAGGACTGGCTCGAGCGACTGTCCGACCTCGACCTCTCCCGCCGCTTCCGGGTCAACGACCAGCGCATGACCGTACCCACCGAGGACGAGGTCGCGGCGGTCCTCGCCCGCATGGGCAAGCACCTGCCGGCCGACGAGCTGAACTGCGGCGCCTGCGGCTACGACACCTGTCGCGAGCACGCCGTGGCGGTCTGCAAGGGTCTCGCCGAGTCGGAGATGTGCCTGCCGTTCACCATCGAGGCGCTGCGCAAGACGGTTGGGGAGCTGGCGGTCTCCCACGACGAGCTCCGCACAGCCCAACAGGCCCTCATGCACTCCGAGCGGCTGGCCAGCATGGGCCAGCTCGCCGCCGGGATCGCCCACGAGGTCAACAACCCCCTCGGCGTGGTGTTGCTCTACGCTCACATGCTCCTCGAGGAGACACAGAAGGAGCAGCCGCTTCGCAAGGACCTGGAGATGATCGTCTCCCAGGCCGACCGCTGCAAGAAGATCGTCGCGGGGCTACTGAACTTTGCCCGGCAGAACAAGGTCTTCCTGCAGGAGATGCCGGTCCGTGACCTCATCCTGCAGGGCCTGCGCTCGGTGCCGATCCCCGACTCGGTGAAGGTGCTCGTGGAGCACGAGCAGGAGAACCTGGTCGTCGAGCTCGACCGCGACCAGATCATTCAGGTGCTCACCAATCTGATTTCCAACGCCGTGGAGGCGATGCCGGACGGCGGGACCCTGACGCTGTCGTCCCGTTTCAGCAACGGCCACGTAATCCTGGCCGTGAGCGATACAGGTGTCGGCATCTCCAAGGAGAACATGAACAGGATCTTCGAGCCGTTCTTCACGACCAAGCCCATGGGCAAGGGCACCGGCCTCGGCCTGCCGGTCATCTACGGCATCGTCAAGATGCACCGGGGCGACATCAAGGTCGAGTCCAACGCCGACCCAGCGGCCGGCCCCACCGGCACCTGCTTCACCGTCACCCTACCTCGGAAGGGCAAGGGCGAGTGACGCAGCCCCGGAGAGGAACGCACAGGAGGAATCATGACCACACCCCCCACCATCCTCGTGGTTGACGACAACCCGGACTTTCTCGAGCAGATGCAGTTGCAGCTCGAGGCGGCAGGGTTTCAGACGGTCGCGGCCGAGAGCGCCCAGCAGGCGCGAGGGCTGCTGCCCACCACCGATTTCGCCCTGGCGATCTGCGACCTCATGATGGAGCACTCCGACTCGGGGTTCACCCTCGCCCACGCCATCAAGCGCAAGGACCCCGCCATTCCGGTGATCATGGTGACGGCGGTGGCCAGCGAGGCTGGCGTCACCATCGACGCCTCGAGCAAGGGCGAGCAGGCCTGGGCCGGCGCCGACGTCATCCTCGACAAGCCGGTGCGCTTCGAGCAACTCAAGCGTGAGATCAGCCGCCTCCTCAAGATCACGCTCTAGGCGGCACGGTCATGGACAACCTCCGCGTCCTCGTGGTCGACGATGAGCCGGGCATCCGCTTCGGCGTCACGCGCGTGCTCCAGTCCTTCCGGGTCCGCGTCCCCGAGTCGGACGGCGACGTCGGTTTCTCGATCGCCCAGGCCGAATCGGGGGAAGAGGCACTCACCATCCTGGCCGAAGGTCAGGTCGACATCCTGTTACTGGACCACAAGTTACCCGGCATCTCCGGCCTCGAGGTACTGGAGAAAGTGGCCTCCCAGGACCAGGACATGCTCACCGTCATGATCACCGCCTACGCCACCATCGAGACGGCGGTGACCGCCACCAAGCGCGGCGCCTACGACTTCCTCGCCAAGCCGTTCACGCCGGAGGAGCTGAAGGCGACGACCGCCAAGACGGCCCGCCATCTGCTGCTGCGCCGCGAGGCCAAGCGTCTGGCGGAGGAGAAGCGCCAGGTCCGCTTCCAGTTCATCTCGGTCCTCGCCCACGAGCTCAAGGCGCCCCTCGCCGCGGTCGAGGGCTACCTGCAACTGCTGCGCGACCGCGTCGTCGAGCCAGGGAGCGCGAAGTCCGACGAGGTGCTCGGCCGCAGCCTCCTGCGCATCGAGGGGATGCGCAAGCTGATCGGCGACATCCTCGACCTCACCCGCATCGAGTCGGGGCAGAAGAAGCGCGAGCTCGCCGATGTCGACGTGCGCGAGATTGCCGCCCGCGCCGTCGAGACCGCCCAGCCGGCGGCGCGAGCGAGGCAGATCACGATCGAGGTGCAGGGACCGGAGCGCCTACCCATGCGCGCCGACCCGGGCGAGGTCGAGATCATCTTCAACAACCTCGTCTCCAACGCCGTGAAGTACAACCGGGAGGGTGGCCGGGTCGAGGTCGGACTTTCGGAGTCGGACCAGGCTGTGGTCATTCGGGTGGCCGACACCGGCATCGGCATGAGCCCCGAGGAAGTGGCGCAGCTTTTCGGCGAGTTCGTGCGCATCAAGAACACCAAGACCCGCAACGTCATGGGCTCAGGTCTGGGGCTCTCCATCCTCAAGAAGCTGGCGGCCCTCTACGACGGAACCGTGCAGGTGCAGAGCACCCCGGACGTCGGCACCACCTTCACTGTCACCCTGAAGCAGACGTGAGAGGGGCAGTCATCAGCGGTCGGGACTCGGGCAAAGGAGCCTGCGTGGGCAGCCACGTCTCCGATCCCCGGTGGCTGACCATCAGTTACCACTCCCAGCTCCGGGTCTCCATCCCCAGCCGGCTCGGCGGGGAACGATGAACCGAACCGAGCTGATCGGGTGGCTCCGGGAAATGGACGAGACACGCCTGGAGGAGCTGTGGGCGCTGGCCGACGAGGTCCGCCGGGTTCACGTCGGCGACGAGGTGCACCTCCGCGGCCTCATCGAGATCTCCAACCACTGCGTGCAGCGCTGCACCTACTGCGGCATCAACGCCACCAACCGCGAGGTCGAGCGCTACCGCATGACGGCCGCGGAGATCCTCGGGTCCGCCCGGCAGGCCCGGGACCTCGGCTACGGCACCGTGGTGATGCAGGCCGGAGAGGACTACGGCCTCACCCGGGAGCTCATCGCCGACCTGGTGCGCCAGATCAAGTCCGAGACCGGCCTCGCCGTCACCCTGAGCCTGGGCGAGCGCTCCGACGAGGACTTTCTGGCCTGGCGGGAGGCGGGCGCCGACCGCTACCTCCTGCGCTTCGAGACCTCCGACCCCGAGCTCTACGCCTCGATCCACCCGTCGCTGCCGGGGCGGCCCTCCGATCGCTTCGAGATCCTCCGTCACCTGCGCCGCCTCGGATACGAGATCGGCTCCGGGGTCATGCTCGGGATTCCCGGACAGACCTGGAGGATCCTCGCCGACGACCTGCAGGCCTTCGTCGGGCTGGACCTCGACATGATCGGCGTCGGGCCGTACCTGCCGCACCCCGCCACTCCACTCGGCCGGGGCGAGCTGCCCGAGGCGCCCGAGGGCGAGCAGGTGCCCAGCAGCGAGCTCATGACCTACAAGGTCGTGGCTCTCACCCGTCTGCTCTGCCCCAGGTCCAACATCCCGTCCACCACGGCCCTCGCCACCCTCAACCTCGCCCAGGGGCGCGAGCTTGGCCTCTCGCGGGGAGCCAACGTCGTCATGCCCAACCTCACCCCGGTCCAGTACCGGGCGCTCTACGAGATCTACCCTGGCAAGGCCTGTATCCGCGAGACGGCCAACGAGTGTGCCGCCTGCCTTTCGGGCCGCATCCACCGCCTCGACCGCCAGGTCGGCCGTGGACCCGGATCCCGCCGCCTGACCCACATGAAGTGACCGGGAGCCCGCAGGCCGCCTGCGGCGGACAGTCTGCTCCCGGCAGGTCGTCGAGCCCCGATCACCCTTCGGTGCGAGGTGCGCCGCGAGAGCCGGTGATCAGGCGGGCGGCACGGTTGTGGGAGAAGTAGCTCCACGCCCACTGCACGAAGACAAGGAGGCGGTTCTGGAATGCCACCAGCTTCATGAGGTGTACGAACAGCCAGGCCAGCCACGCCAGGTACCCCCAGAACTGCAGCCCAACGATCTCGGCGACGGCGGCGTGCCGTCCGATCGTGGCCATGTTGCCCCAATCCCGGTAGTGAAACGGCGGCAGGGTGCGGCCGTCGAGACGAGCCGCGATCAACCGCGCGATGTAGCCACCCTGCTGCATGGCCACCTGAGCGACACCCGGAAGTGTCGTCCCGCCCCGGTCCGTGGACGCCGCCATGTCGCCGGCAACCAGGATCTCTGGGTACCCGGGCACCGAGCAGTCCGGCTCCACCAGCACGCGCCCCGCCCTGTCCTGAGGCGCCCCGGTGGCCGCGGCCACGGCCCGGGCCAGGGGTGACGCCTGAATGCCGGCCGCCCACAGCACGGTGCGGGTGGCCATCTTCTCGGTGGCGTCAGCACTTCTGAGCAGGACATGCTCGGGGCCCAGGTCGGTGACGAGAGTGCGGGTGCGCACCTCGACCCCGAGCTCTTGCAGGGACCTCGCAGCCGCCGCGGAAAGCCGTTCCGGATAGCTCGGCAGCACCCGGCCGACTCCCTCCACGAGCACGATGCGGGCACTTCGGGGGTCGATGGCCCTGAAGTCGTCGCGCATCGTGACGCGCGCGATCTCGGCCAGGGCGCCGGCCAGCTCGACAC
>DAONEV010000021.1:0-22369 GCA_035403265.1 Thermoanaerobaculaceae bacterium
TCTCGCCGTTGTAGCTCGTGTCGATGAACCAGCAGGCGATGTCGTCGGTGGAGGCGCTGCGGATCTGGCCGGTGGTAGGGTCGTAGACGTCCACGCCCCTGATCTCGACGACGAGCTGGCCGTCGGGGAGCGTGCGGATGTCCACGTCAGGCTCGCCGAAGACCATGAAGAGGTTGCCGGCGCCGGTGGTCTTGAGCAGCTCCTCGCCCATCGCGAGGTCCGGGTTCATCTTGGCGGGCAGTACCGTGAGCCTGCCGTAGCGCTTCGCCTCCTCGGCGACGTGCGGGTCGAAGGCGAAGCCGCAGACCACGAGGACGTCGAAGCCGACGCCCTGCACGGCCTCCTTGGCCGCCTCCTTGACCTGCTGCGGGCCGACGGTACCGTGCTCCGGGCCGAGCGAGACCGCGACGCGTCGGGTCGTGCCGACGGCGTCGGTGAACTCGCCTGCGGCGTGCAGCCACGCGCCGGGGTAGGGGTCGAGCCGGTTGAAGGTGAGGCGCTCGCCCTTGCGGGTGTTCTGCACCCCCGCCTTGCGCAGGTTGTCCAGGATCATGGTGGCGAAATCCTGCTGCTTGTGGGCCTCCCGCTCGGTCACCGTGCCGTCGAGGTCGTCGTCGGCGGTGGAGAGCACGCGATGCGGCGACAGGCTCTCGACCGAGAACGGCCCGCACACGCGGATGCGCCTGGCGTCCTCGTACGGCTGGTCGAAGAGCGTTTCCGTCTCGACGTGGCGGGCGATGGCGGCGTCGATCTCGGCGCGCGACATGCCTTCCCGGATGTCCGGGTTGTTGGCGATGGACTTGAGCGTGACGTGCGGCACGCGCCGGTAGACGAAGCCCTTCTTGATGTCGCCATCGGTTCGGTAGTCCGGCGGCGTCTTGCCGGTCAGCTCGGACTCCTTCCTTATCCCCTCCGGTGAGTCGGCGAGCAGGTAGTACGGGTACTTCGCGGCCAACATCCGGGTACGGGCCAGCGCCAGGGCGACGCGGCTCGTGTCGATGGTGATCCAGCGCCGACCCCACTGTTCGGCGACGTAGGCGGTGGTGCCGCTCCCGCAGGTCGGGTCGAGGACCAGGTCGCCGGGGTCGGTGGTCATGAGGAGGCAGCGACGAACCACAGTCAGGCCAGTCTGGACAACATAGACCTTGTCGCCTCCGAATTGGTTCTGGCCGACAGTGTCAGGCCAGAGGTTCGTCAAGGGAACCGCCGGGAAGTCGTCCAAGTATCGAACGTATCCAAGACCGGCATCTCCGACGCGTTCAATGCGGCGGGCGATCTTCAGCCGCTCGATTCCATCACGGTGAGTGCTCCACTCGCGCTTTGGGGGCAAGTACTCCTTCCCGTGGAGGAGAATCGGAAAGTACCCCGTCCGTCCCTCGCGCACTCGGGCGCTCGTGAGATCCCCGACAGTCATGATGCGAGCGCCGCTTGGGATTGGATCTTCCCCAGAAGCCTCTCGGCCTGAGATTCGACGACGACTGCCATCTGCCAGCTCTATGCGGGAATATCCCGAGGCTCCTTCCGCACCAGGCACTTTGTCCCTGAACAGCGGTCTGTACTTCACACTCTCCTTGCTCCGGCAGTACCAGAGGACGTAGTCAAGCGTGCCCGGCAAGAGCTCTGACGTGGCGCCGACAGTCTTGGCAAAACTAATCTGTGCACAGGCGTTCTCTGGACCGAAGACCTCATCAAGGACTGATCTCACCAAGTGCAGGTTCTCGTCCCCAATCTGCACGAAGACGGACCCGCCTTCAGTCAAGAGCGCCCGGGCGGCAACGAGCCGGTCCCGAAGATAGGCCAGATACGAGTGGATCCCAAGCTTCCACGTGTCACGGAACGCGCGAACCTGCTCGGGCTGGCGGGTAGCGTCGGCAGACTTGTTGTCCTGGACCTCCCGTTTCCGGGTGCTGACCTGCCAGTTGGAGCCGAACTTGATGCCGTAGGGCGGGTCCAGGTAGATCGTCTGCACCTTGCCCTTGAGGCCCTCCTTCTCGGCCAGCGAGGTCATGACCAGCAGCGAGTCGCCCAGGATCATGCGGTTGGACCAGTGCTGCTCGTGCTGGTAGAACTCGACCTTCTTGTCGAAGTCGTCGGGGCCGCCGTTGAAGTCGGCGAACAGGTCGAGCTGCTCGCCGCCGGCCGGCCTGGTGCGGGGCAGCGCGTTGATGAGCGCCTGCGGGTGGATCTTCTCCTGGATGTAGACCGGCACCACCGGCACCGCCAGGTCCTTGCGGTCCTGCTCGTCCTTGCCCCTCCACACGAGCTGCGGGTCGAGCGACGGGTCGCGCGGGTAGAGCATCGTCGCCGGCGCCTGCTCCTCCTCGGCCACGAAGTCCCGCAGCTCCTCCGTCGGGATGTTCGCACGCGTGTCCTTGTGCCGGATGGAGTCGATCTCGGTAGGGGTCGGTTTCTTCCTCGCCATCGCTTCCCTTCCTTGATGTGCTGCCAGTCAACTCTCCCACTCAACATGTTCGTCGGCCTGTCGGCTCCTTCAGGGCGCAGGTTGTGCCGTGAGACCGCCGGTCTGTGCCCAAGGCACCTCCTCCACTTGGCCTACCCACCTGGGGATGGCCAGCCTGTTGGCGTACATCCCGTTGTGTCCGCAGAGGCGCAGAAAAACAAGATCGAGGTACCACAACGACAGATTCCATGCCTCGAAGAAGGCATCACTCGACACTGCCGTCCGAGCGTTTGGGTGGACCAGCGAGTTGCGGATGCTAGTGATTGCGTCAAGCCCGTCTCGCCACTTGGCGCCCGCAGCAGCGAGAAGGGTGGGGCAGGCCCCCGGAATCGTGGTGGGGATGCGGAGCGTGGTGAGGAGCAGGCGCAGCTTCTCGGCAGCGCCAAGACCGCGAGGTTGGAACTTCGACCCAGACACAAGCCGGCGGTCAAGCACGCAATAGGTCCAGGCGAGTACCTCGAGAGCGACCTGCGCTGGAATGATCGCAGTGTCGACGCCCATGTCCACGCCTCGGTCGTTGGCCGCCAAGTAGAAGTAAATGGCTCGCCTTAGTGGCTCGCGCCACAAGGCATTGGTCCAGAGAGCCATGAAGCCAGGGAACACCTCGGACAGGAGCTCACCGTGATGTCTGTCGTACCAAGAGCAGGTGCCGTCCCAGAAGCTAGGGGTAGCGAGGGGCATCCCCCATTCCTGAAACACCCTGTTGCCAGCGCTGTCATGGCCCACTGTCAGACCCACGCCAACGGACCGGCCCAGAGCGAACGAAAGAAACCAGCGCAGGCTGACTACTTCCTCGACAAGCTGGTCGCCACTGAATGCCGTGTCGCCTGCTCGGCGAACCTGCCCAACGTGGGAAAGGACGTATCGCCCCTGCGAGCGCAGGGCTTGAAGCAGACCCTGGGTCCTTTCCATCTCATCGATCCTAATGAGCCAGCCATTGTGCTCCAACAAGACCCGACCCAGCCGGCGGAATCTCAGTGGCGGTGTGTCGCCGGAAACGTCGATGGCGTCCTGCGGGCCGAGGGACTGTGGGAAGTTCAGGAGATGGAAACTGGCCTCAGTCACGCTGGCCCCGGGCTGCACCACCCTGATTGGCGATCGTGTGGCCATGAACCCCAGTGTCTCCCGGTCTGTGTCGGGACCAAGGCAGACTGCATTGAACGTGGTGCCAGTGTCCCCCAGGGTGATGTGGACGTCTTGCCCAGGCCACTCGAAGGCTTCAGCCGGCGTGACTGTGCGGGGTGGTGTCATTGGGAGGTGCAGCTCTATCCGATCATCAGGTGCGAACCGCATGATGACGCTCGCCGTACCGTCGAGCACCTTGTAGGCAGACTCGACGTGAATCGGCCACTGCCCTAGGTCGACAGGCTCATCGGGTTTGGTTTGGGCGTAGACGGAATTCAGCGCCAGGCTTGGCGTCGTCACGCGGTCACTCACCATACGCCCCCAGCGCTCTCTTGATGACTGGTGGTGCATCCCAGGGGTCGGCGATCTCGACGAACGCCCAGCGGCCGAAGCCGCCGTGATGGTTGACCGCCGGTACCCACAGGCTGCGCGCGGTGGAGACCTTGGCGGCCTTGTCCTTCCGCGGCTCGCCGCTGACCTCGACGATCAGATTCAGGAGGTCGCCCGGGCCATGGCCATCGTCGAGGCAGGCGATGAAGTCGGGGATGTAGCCGCGCTCCTCGCCGTTGAGGGTGTAGGGGATCGTGAAGCCGAGGTTGTGGTTCTTGACGTAGCGGACCACCTCGGGCATCTCATCGAGCACCTCGGCCATCTTCTGCTCCCACGAGCCGGTGTCGGCGACGACGTGGGAGATGTGGCACTTCTCGGCGCGCGTGGCGTAGACCGGCCGGGTGGTGTCGAAGTCCACGTAGCGGGACGAGCCCACCGTGTCATACGGACGTAGGATGGGCAGCAGCGTCGCCGTGCCGTCCGACGAGGCGACGATCGCCTTGTAGATCCGGTCCACTGCGTCGTGCGCGAGGTCGGTCAGGAGCAGCAGTTGGGGGAAGGTGCCGTACTTCAGCGTGAGGCACTCGGCCATCCAGCGCCTGGTGATGCCAAGCAGTTGCGGGAACAGCCACGGCTTGTCGTTGCCGTCGCCGTCCCGGAAGTAGCGCTCGAGTACGAGCTTGGCGAGCGAGAACGCGACCTCGTTGGCGCGGTGGCGCTTGAGGTCCTCGAGGGTGTGGAGGCTCGACTCGCCGACGATGGGGTCGAGCTGCGTCCGGGTCGGGATGTCGGCCGTGGACAGCGCCAGGTGCGACTCCTGCGTGAAGGTGGCGGTGAGCCGCTCGCCGCCGAGGTCGTAGCGGTAGCCGGCGAGGCGGGGGAAGGTGATCTCACAGGCGATGCGGCTTTCGATCGCGCGCACGCGGGTGGAGGGTGGGCCGGGCTGGGGCTCCTTCGTGGCCCCGCTGCACGGGATGAAGGAGAAGGGGACACCGTAGACCTCGGCGTACTCGGGCTCGAAGCGGCCGGCCTCGTTGGCCGCGTAGCTCATGCGCCGGAGGGCGCGGCCCACCACCTGCTCGCACAGCAGTTGGGTGCCGAAGGCGCGCACGCCGAGGACGTGGGTGACGGTGTTGGCGTCCCAGCCCTCGGTGAGCATCGAGACGCTCACCACGCACCTGACGTGCTCGCCGAGCTTGCCCGTCTTCCCGACCGTGTTCATGACCTCGCGGAGCAGGTCCTCGTCGGTGAGGTCGTCGGTGTCGCGGCCGGGGAAGCGCACCCGGAGCTCGGCCTTGAACTCCTCGATCTCGCGTCCGGCGATCTTCTTGAAGTCGTCGCTCATGGCGGAGCCAGACTCGAGCTGCTGGCTGTCCACGAGAATCGTGTTGGGGCGGTGCAGCCACCCGCCATGCCCGTCGTCATTCGCGAAGATGGGGAGCTGCCCGGCCTGCACCACCGTCTGCTCGTCGAGGGGCTTCTCCCAGCCGGCGATGTAGTCGAAGACCATCTTCGAGACGTTGGTGTTGTTGCAGACGACGATGAACACCGGTGGCGTGATGCCGCGCTCCCGCGCCTCGGCGTTCGACTCCCAGAGCCGGTAGGACTTCTCGTAGTTGCTGTACAGGCTGTGCAGCGCGCCCTGCAGCTCGAGGGGGAGCTTCGGCTCGCCGCCCACGGCGTCGGTCTTGCGCCCCTTGCGTGGCAGCTCCTCGCGGATGCGCAGCCAGAGGTCGCGGTAGGTCGGCTGCTCGCCGGTCATGGAGTCGTCGGCGACCGGCACGCGCGGCACCTTGACGATGCCGGCCTCGATCGCGTCGATGAGCGAGAAGTCCGAGACCACCCACGGGAACAGCGTGCCCTCGGAGTAGCCCGAGCCGCGCAGGAAGAACGGCGTCGCCGACAGGTCGTAGATCGCCTTGACGCCGATCTTGGCCTTCACCGCTTCGAGGCCGGAGATCCAGACACGGGCCTCCTCCTCGCGGTGCTTCGCCTCCACCCGGTCGTCCCCGGTGAGCTTCTCTTCCTCGGCGTCGGGCTTGCGCCGGTAGCAGTGATGGGCCTCGTCGTTGATGACGATGATGCCCTTCTTGGTGCCCAGCTCCCGGCAGGCACGGCGCACCATCTGGTCGGGAGTCTCGGTGAAGGGGCTCGCCTGCCCGTCAGCGAGGATCGACCTGGTGAGCTTGCCGGTGGCGACCTTTTCGCGCAGCCCGAAGCCGTGGAAGTTGGTGATGACGATCTTGGCCTGCCCGAGCTGCTCCGTGAGGTGGGCCGGGACGATGTCCCGCTGTCGGTAGTAGCTCTGCGGGTCGTTCGGGTACAGCACGCGCAGTCGATCGCGGATCGTGATGCCGGGCGTGACGATGAGGAAGGCGTCCGAGAAGCGCGCGTCCTGCGGGTTGGCGCGCTTGTTGAGCGTGTGCCAGGCGATGAGCATAGCCATGACGACGGTCTTGCCGGAGCCGGTCGCCATCTTGAACGCGGTGCGCGGCAGCCCGGGGTTGGAGGTGTCGTTGGCCTCGCGGAGCTGGTTCTCGATCCAGGCGTCGTTGAACTTCCTGGCCGCCTCGGTGATGTAGATGGCGGTCTCGAGCGCCTCGATCTGGCAGAAGAAGAGCTTCTTTTCGCGGCCCGGGTCGGTCCAGTAGGCGAGCAGGCGGGCCGTGGTCGGCGTGACGCCCAGGTAGCCGCCCTGCCGCCACATCCCGACGCGCCGCCGGATGTCGTTGACGAGCGCGTTCTCCTCGATCCGATCCTGTGTCCACTCGGTCTCGAACAGCGACGCCTGCCGGCCGCCCTTCTTCCGCGGCTGCGCGATGGGCACGAAGTACGAGCTGACGCGCCGATCCTCGACGATCTCGTTGGTGATCCCGTCGTCCGTGAACCGGAAATGTCTCCCCGGCTCATTGAACGGCGAGTTGATGATCGGGTTCTCGATGACGACCTGGGTCATGAAACCACATCCCTTGGTTGAACCCCAGCACCGACTCGGTCCCAGAAGAAATGGCTGCCTGGCACGCAAGCCAGGATAGCGCAGTGGAGCGCCCCACGCTCCGTGGTTGTCAGCCCAGCGCGCCGAATCTCAGGCTTCGATAGTCTGTTGTCCAGGCGGGGACCGAGTAGCACAACTGTGAGGCGCGGACTGTGAACTGTACACTGGCACGGGAGGGGGCCATGGGCTACGAGCTACCTGCGTGGGCGGCGGAGATGCGGGAGGTGTTCCGCTCGGGGACGACAAGCCAGTTCGTGCTGTTCGGGAGCGTCTTTGACCTCGTGCCTGCGGACGACGGCAAGGGCGGGCGTACCTACATGGCGCTGCGGCAGTTCCTCACCGAGGTCATGTTCGCGCCGTTCGAGGTGGTGATCCACTTCGACCGCGGCAAGGGGCTGCGGTTGCGCAAGGGCGGCGACCACTTCCACCGCTTCCTCAAGGCTTTCGACACCTTCCAGGGCACCTCGTGGGCTGGGCTGCCGGACGTGGGTCCCGACAAGATGGAGACGCTCGACCTCGGGAACCTGCTGCCTCGCGACCCCAAACGGGCGTTCGAGCTGATCGACCGCTTCCTGCGCGGGGCACTGGCGCGCACCCGCCTCGTCGAGGGCAAGCCGGTGCCGGATCCCCTCAAGGTGGCGGTGATCGTCGACTACGCCCAGTTCATCGCCCCGCAGGGCGAGCCCTCTTACATCGCCGACCTTTCCCAGACCCTCATCCAGCTCGTCGACTGGGCCGCCGACCCGGCCATCACCGGCTCGTTCGTGGCGACCGTCCTGATCACCGAGAACCTTGCCGACCTCAACCGGGTGCTGGTGGAGAACCCCTACAGCGCCAAGATCGAGATCACGCTCCCCAGGACCGAGGAGCTTGGGGAGTTCGTGGGCGACATCACGGCGGGGGTCAAGGACTTCGATGCCGTGTGCGAGGTGCCGCGGGAAACCCTGGCCGGGCGTCTGGTCGGCCTCTCACGCGTCAACGTCCGCAACCTCCTGCAGCGGGCCATCACCAGCCGCCAGAAGATCACCGGGAAGTACCTCACCCGACTGAAGAAGGAGATCATCGAGAAGGAGGCGTTCGGGCGGCTGGAGTTCCTCGAGACCGACCGGACGCTGGACGACGTGGCCGGTCACGCCGAGGCCAAGGCCTGGCTGCGCCAGGACACCGTCCTGCTGCGCAAGGGGCGGACCCTCGCGATCCCCATGGGCTACCTGTTGACCGGCCGCATCGGCACCGGGAAGACCTTCCTGGTGGAGTGCCTGGCCGGGGAGATCGGCATCCCCTGCGTGGAGCTCAAGAACTTCCGCGAGAAGTGGGTGGGGGCCACGGAAGGCAACCTCGAGAAGGTGTTCGGGATCCTGCACGCTCTCGGCCAGGTCATCGTCTTTGTGGACGAGGCCGACCAGGCGATGGGCAAGCGGGGCGGGGGAGACGGGGACTCCGGCCTTTCCGGCCGCATTTACGCCATGATGGCCAAGGAGATGTCCGACACCCGCAACCGCGGCAAGATCATCTGGATCTTCGCCACGAGCCGCCCGGACCTGCTGGAGGTCGACCTCAAGCGCCAGGGCCGGCTCGACGTGCACATTCCGCTGTTTCCCCCCGGCGACACCGAGGGCCGGAAGGCATTGTTGCTGGCCATGGCCCGCAAGCTCAAGGTCGAGCTCAAGCCGGAGGAAGTCCCGGCCCTGCCGGAAGGTGTCGAGCTCGGCGGCAACGAGATGGAGGGCATTCTGGTGCGCGCCCTGCGGGTCTACGAGACGCAGCCAGAGGACCAGCCCCGGCGGCCGTTCCCCGAGGTCGTGGCCGAGGTCCTCGAGGACATTCGCCCCTCGGCCCACACCGAGCGCCTCGAGCTGATGGACCTGCTGGCAGTCAAGGAGTGCACCGACACGCGCTTCCTGCCCGAGCGCTTCCGCGCCGTTCCGTCGGCCGAGGTGAACCGCCGCATCGCCGCGCTCAAGCTCTCCGTCGGGGAGTAGCTCCCTCCCGGGGCCGGTCCGCACCGCGGGCGAACGGGGGTAAGCTTGTTGTATCTGGGAGGGCAGCATGGCACGCGCGATTCGCTTTCACGAGGTGGGCGGTCCCGAGGTGCTGCAGTGGGAGGAGGTGGCCGTCGGGGCGCCAGGTCCAGGTGAAGCTCGGATCCGCCACAAGGCCATCGGGCTCAACTTCATTGACACCTATCACCGGAGCGGGCTCTACCCGCTGCCGCTGCCTTCTGGACTTGGCTCGGAGGCCGCCGGAACCGTCGAGGAGATAGGCTCTGCCGTCACCGAGGTGAGTGTGGGCCAACGCGTTGCCTACGCCGGCGGTCCGCTGGGCGCCTACAGCGAGGTCCGGCTGATCCCGGCCGACCGACTGGTGCCACTCCCCAGGGACGTCGACGACCGCACGGCGGCGGCCATCATGCTCAAGGGCATGACCGCCCAGTACCTGCTGCGCAGCACCTTCCGGGTCGGTCCCGGGTACACGGTCCTCATCCACGCTGCCGCGGGGGGGGTCGGGCTGCTGGCCTGCCAGTGGGCGCAGTACCTGGGAGCCACGGTCATCGGCACCGTCTCGACCGAGGCCAAGGCCGAGCTGGCCATGGCGCACGGTTGCCACCATGTGATCGTGACGGCACGGGAGGACATCGTCGGGCGGGTGAAGGCGATCACCGGAGGTTCCGGAGTCCACGTGGTGTACGACTCGGTGGGCCGCGACACCTGGGACGCCTCGCTCGACTGCCTGCGCCCGCGGGGTCTGATGGTCTCGTTCGGCAACGCGTCGGGGGCGGTGCCGCCGATCTCCCCCCTCGTGCTCTCGAGCAAGGGCTCGCTGTTCCTGACGCGGCCCACGCTCATGAGCTACACGGCGAGCCGCGAGGAGCTGCTGGCCTGTGCCGGAGAGCTTTTCGAGGTCGTGCGCCAGGGAGTGGTCAAGGTCAGGATCAACCAGACATATCCCTTGTCCGACGCGGCGACCGCCCATCGGGACATCCAGGCGCGGCGCACGACCGGGTCGACCGTGCTCCTGCCCTAGAGGAACAAACCGGTGCGCCAACGCAATCGCCCGGGAGTCCTTCGAGCCGTCCTGGCCGCCGGGACCCTCCTGCTCTCCCGGGTGATTGCGGGTCAAGCCTCGCCCCCGGGCCAGTCCCTGACCCCGGAAGAGCAGGCATGGCTGAAGGGGCATGGGGTGGTTCGCTATGCGCCCGATCCGGGATTCGAGCCCCTGGAGTTCATCGGACCCGATGGCGAGGCGGCAGGCATCACGCCCGACATCCTCCGCCGCATCGCCTCCAGCCTCGGATTCGAGCTTGTCACGGTGCGGTATCCCACCTGGACCGAGGTTCTCGATGCGACGCGGCGGGGCGAGGTGGACGTCCTGGGCACCCTGACGCGCACGCCTGACAGGGAGCAGTTCCTCGAGTTCTCTCGGCCGTACCTCTCCTTGCCGTACGTCCTTTTCGTCAACGACGGCCTGAAGCGGGTCAAGGGACTGGACGACCTGCAGGGGCGTCGGCTCGGGGTCGTGCGCAACTATGGAATCCTGTCATGGCTGTCGAGCGAGCATCCCCACCTTGCCTTCCAGACCGTGCCGGATGTGCGCACCGGTCTGAACATGGTGGCGATGGGGCGGTTGGATGCCTTCCTCGAGAACCTCCCGGTCGGAGTGTTCGCCCTGGGCGAGGCGGCTCTCACAAATGTCCGGATGGTGCCAAAGCAGGTCCACGACAGCCCTCAGCACCTTGCCGTCCGCAAGGGGGAGACCGTCCTGCTGGGGATCCTGGACAAGGGGTTGGCTGGGCTCAATTCCGATGACCGAACCGCAATCGTGAGCCGGTGGACCGGGCACGACTTCACCCGGCCGCAGCCGGTTTTTTCGCGCACCGCCATCCGGGTCTTGGCGGGGGTGGCGCTGCTCGCGATGGTGGGTGGCCTCTTCACGCTCGTCCTCATCAAGATCGTCGCCGTGCGGACCAGGGCGCTGCGACTCAGCGAGCAGCGCTACCGGACGGTCGCCGACTTCACCCACGACTGGGAGTACTGGCTCGGGACCGACGGGCAATTCCTCTACGTCTCGCCTTCCTGCGAGCGGGTCACCGGGTATCGGGCCGAGGAGTTCATCCGCGACCCGGGGCTGCTCGTGCGCATCGTCGACCCCGCCGATCGCGAGGCCTTCGTCAACCTCATGCGGGAGAGCACCGAATCAGGGCAGCAGCACTCGCTGGATTGCCGGATCTGGCGGAAGGACGGCGCGGTCAGGTGGGTCGGGCACGTCAGCCGCCTGGTTTTCGACGAACACCGCCACGTCCTCGGCATCCGCGCCTCCAACCGGGACATCACGGAGCGAAAGCAGACGGAGCAGACGATCGAGCGCCACACCCGACGGCTGGAGTGCCTGGACGCCATCTCGCGCGCCATCCTCGGCGCCAAGTCGCCACAGGAGATCGCCACTGCCGCTCTCAGCTCCCTCCACCGCCTCGTCGCCTTCGAGTATGCGAGCGTCCTGGCGCTCGACGAGACTGGCGCGAGTGCCCTGGTTCTCGCGTCGGTGGAGAATGGCAGGCCGGGACCAGACCTCGGGGCCTCGTTTGCCCTGAAGGAGCTCTACGAGCCCGGCAGTCTCGCGGCCGGCAAGGTCCTCGACTCGTCCAGCCTGGCGCGAGCCGCTGCCGGTGGACTGCTGGCCCGTCGTCTGGCCGAGAGGGACCTCACCTCGGTCCTGGTGGTGCCCCTCGCCACGAGCGGACGCGTGGTCGGAGCGCTCAACGTCGCGGCGCGGAATGAGAGCTCTCTCGATGGCGACGCCCGGGAGACGGCCAGGCTGGTCGGCGAGCAACTGGCCGTCGCCCTGCACCAAGCCCAGCTCCACGACCGCATTGCCAGCGAGCAGCGGAGGCTGGCCGACCTCATCGAGGACCTGCCGCTTGGCATCACGATTCTCGACGAGGGCCGCAGAGTCGTCCTTGGCAACGCACTCGCCCGGGACCACCTGCTGGCGCTGGGTGGAGGACAAGACCAGGGCGACGAGCTGGTCGCCCTCGGTGGCGTGGCGCTCGACGAGCTCCTTGTGCCCCGGCACGATCTGCTGCCGCACGAACTGAGGGCGGGAGCGGGCCGGCAGACGGTGTTCGAGGTCGAGACCCACCAGATCGCCGATGGGCCGGACCGAGGCCGTTGGTTGCTGCTGATCCGGGACGTGACTCGCGAACGGGAGGTGGAGCGGCACCTCGAGCAGCAGGACCGTCTTGCCCTGGTGGGCCAGATCGCCGGGGGTCTGGCGCACGACCTCAACAACATGTTGGTGGCAGTTATCACCTACCCGGAGGTGCTGCTGAGGCGGGATGACCTCGACCCGCAGGTACGGCAGGTCCTGGAGACGATCGCCCAACAGGGACACTCCTCGGCCAGCCTGGTGAGGCAGATCCTCGACTTCTCGCGCCGTTCCCTGAGCGCCCAACGGCCAATACGCCTGGCCGCCCAGCTCGAGGATCTGGCGCGGCTGCTGCGGCGCACCCTTCCGGAGACCATCAAGGTCGTGCTGGAGGTGGACGCCGCGGCAGAGGAGTGTGCGGTCAAGGCCGATCCCACCCAGCTCCAGCAGATGGTCATGAACCTGGCGGTGAACGCCCGGGACGCCATGCCGGGCGGCGGCACGCTCACCGTTTCGCTCCGGCGTCTGCCGGTGACCCCCGAGGGCCCAAGCCCTTCGCCCAGGCTGCGCCCCGGGGACTGGCTCGAGCTGACCGTGCGGGACACCGGCTCCGGCATCGCGGCCGAGGACATGCAGCATATCTTCGAGCCGTTCTTCACCACCAAGCCGGTGGGGGAAGGGCTGGGGGTCGGGCTGGCACAGGTACAGGGACTCGTCGAGCAGCATGGTGGGGTGATCACCGCGGAAAGCGTCCTGGGCCAGGGCGCAACCTTCCGACTCTACTTCCCCGAGCAGAGCGGCCCGGTGGACGAGGCGGCCCTCGTCGTGAAGGACCTCCCGAAAGGGCAACGCGAGCGCATTCTGATTGTCGAGGATGATGCGAACGTGCGGGCCGCGACCCGCCAGGCGCTCGAAGCCCTCGGGTACCAGGTCGAGGAGGCAGATAACGGCCAGGAGGCCCTCCAAAGGCTGGGATCGCAAGGGACGGTTGACCTCGTCCTCACCGACGTCACCATGCCGGAGATGGGCGGGGCCGAGCTCACCAGGCGCCTGCACTCCCTCTGGCCCGGCATCCGGGTCGTGGCGATGACCGGGTACTCCGCCGAGCAGATTCTCCGGGAGCTGCGGGCCGCCGGGGTCTCGGCCATCGCTCAGAAACCTCTCGGTTTGGGTCAACTCGCGGAGCTGCTGCAAGGCGTGCTGAAGGACGGGTAGCGCGCTCCGCCCGACCGAACCCAAGGCTCAAGATCGCCCGCCACCCGTTCCCGGCCGATGCCTTCCATGAGAAGGCGCGGGAACCCGGGGCCCCGGGTCGACCTTCTACGCGACCTTGTTTTGATGGAAGAACACGCCGACGGCGAGGACCACCTGCTGGAATGCATGCGCTTGCAGGAAGAACTGGAGCTCCTCCTTGGTCGCGCCTTCCCGGACCTGCTCTCCTACAGCCTGGTGGAGATTGTAGAAATCGGACACGGGACGCAGGCCAAGGGCAGCAAAGCGTCGGGCGTACCAGGCACTTTCGGTTACCTTGTCCCACACGGGAGACCGTTGAGGCCCACGGCTGCCGAGGATGTGCTCGGAGAGGCCGAGGACCTCTCGGTACAGGGCGGCGATGACGGCCTTGTCGTCGCCGGTTTCCAGCGCCCGGTCGAGGTCCGGGTTTTCCGCGGGGTCGTTGGCCGGATGCGGGTGCTCGGAGGGCTTCGCTGCGACGGAGGTGGCCGGCGCGGATGGTGGCGCCGAGGGCGGCGCGCTCGAAGTGGCTGGAGACGGCCCGACCGATCTGGTAGCGGACGGGCTCGCGACGACAGGGGGGACGCTGGGCTCGACAGCAGGCGGCGGGATGCTCTCCCCGGGCGAAGCCGGGGCCTTCTCCACGGGCGTCGATCCGCTCGAGGCCGCGGTTGGCCTGTCGGTCCAGACCGAACGATCGGGTGCCAGTGCCGTGGTCGACGGGACACACTGGTGGAGGCGGCGCTCCAGGTGCTGGAGGAACGACACCTCGGCCTCGTTGACCTCCCGCAGGCCGGCGAGCTTGTCGTGCAGCGCCTGCAGCTCCAGGAGCCGAGCCTGCCAGATCTGAGGGTTGCCTCCCAGCGCTTTCAGGAAGGTCGCTGTCTCGGGATGAGCCAGGCAGATCTCCTGCAGGTCCAGGAAGTCCGCGTACTCGAGGAGCGTGAAGTAGCTGTCGTTGAATGAGTTGACCGCCCGCTCCCGTTCCTTGCGGGCGACCAGCCGGGCGAAGAGCTCCGGCGACAACGCCTTTTCGAACCAGCGCGGCCCGAAAAGCTCTTCCAGGCCAGCACGGAGGTTGCGCCGGAAGGTTCCGAGAATCTCTCCGACAATGCGAAACGCCTCGATGTTGTTTGGCATCACCAATCCGCAACCTCTCGTCGCTGCGTGACAGCATTAGGACACAAGTACCGAGGATGCGCAAGGCCGACACGCCGGTGGCGGAGCGCCCCGAGGACCCGCGTCGGGAGCGCGCAATCCCCGGCGAGTCACGGACGATCAGGGACAACCGGCCGGGCTGCTCACCGCGAGCATCCTCCCCCGGCGCACGGCGGGGTACGATGTCGACATGTGCGGCCGCTTCACGCTGGCGAGTCCCGGGAAGATCGTGGCAGAGGTGTTCGGGCTGGACGAGCAGCCGTTTCTCATCCCGCGCTTCAACATCGCCCCGACCCAGGACGTTACGGTGGTGCGGGCGCCCTCCGGACGGCGGCAGGCAGCGACCCAGCAGTGGGGTCTCGTCCCTTCGTGGGCCAGGGACGAGTCGATCGGCAGCAGGCTCATCAACGCGAGGGCCGAGACGGTGGCCGAGAAGCCCGCTTTCCGTGCTGCCCTTCGGGCTCGGCGCTGCCTGGTCATCGCCGACGGGTTCTACGAGTGGCAGGCGGCAAGCGGGCGCAAGCAGCCCTGGTACTTCCGGGCCAGCCACGGGCTTCCGTTCGCGTTCGCCGGGCTATGGGAGCGATGGCAACCGCCGTCGGGGGACGCGATCGAGTCCTGCACCATCGTCACCACCGAGGCCAACGAGGTGGTGCGACCGATACACGAGCGGATGCCCGTCATCCTCGCCCAGGAGTGCCTCGACCGCTGGCTGACGGGTGGCTCTGTCGACGAGCTGCAGGGTCTGCTCCGCCCGGCGCCGGAGGAGCTGCTCCAGGGTTACCCGGTGGGCCTTGGGGTCAACAACCCCGCCAACGACGATCCCTCCTGCATCGCCCCGCTCTAGGAGCCTGTCGGAGAAATCGAAAGACCTTCCCATCTCTCCGACTGGTTCCAAGGCGAGGCACCGTATGGAGCGCCTGGGCGCCGGCTCACTCCCGCCAGCGGCGGTGGTACCAGAAGTACTGGTCGGGGTGGGCGAGGATCATCTCTCCGAGGGCCCGGTTGCAGCGCACCGTGATCTCGTGCCGGAGCGCGCCCTCGTCGCCTCCCTCCGGCATCTCGAGGCGGGTGATGTCGACGCGGTGGGTCCCGTGCGTGACGCGATGGCCGGCCAGCACACAGATCGGCGTCCCGTGGCGCGCCGCGATCGCGCCGGGCAGGGGCAGCGTCGAGGCGGGACGGCCCAGGAACGGCGCGATCTCACCCCGGGGCCCCGAGTGCTGGTCGGCGACCATGACCACGGCACGGTTGTCCTTGAGGGCACGCAGGATGTCGCGAGGTGCCGCGCGGCCCTTGGAGATGAACTGCACGGCATTCCCGGGGATGGCAAGGATGAAGGCGTCGACCCTGGGATTGTGCTGCCTGCCGACCAGCAGGGCGCTTGGGATGCCCGAGCTCGCGAGGGCGGTGACATACAGCGCCCAGCTCCCGACATGGGCGGTGACGACAATGGCTCCCTGCCCTCCGGACAGTGTCGCTCGAAGGTTCTCGAGCCCGTGCAACTCGACCAACGCCCTCAAGCGGGAGCGGTCGCGGCCGGAAAAGCGGACGAACTCGGCCACGACGCGGCCGAAGTTGCGCGCCGCGCGGAACCCGAGCCGTCGCCGCTGGGCGGGCGTGAGAGAGGGGAGTGCCTGCTCGAGGTTGGCCAGCACCAGTGCGCGGCGGACGCGGAGAAGCCAACCCAGGGTCCCGATGCCCGCGCCGACCTCGGTCGCGAGCGGACGGGGCAGAGCACGCAGAACGCCGGCCACTCCCAGCATGCCTGCGTACTCGAGGTGGTGCTGCAGCCGCATGGCTCCTCCCGCGGACCTTCCGCTCCTGTGATTGTGCGGCATTCAGGGTCGCCCGTACAATGCGGGGGGAGGTTCCATGGGTTTCGTCGCGGTGTGCAAGCTGGCGAGCATCAGGGATGGCGAAGGCAGGAGCTTTTCGGTGGGTGGACGTGACATCGCGGTCTTCCGCTGTGGTGAGGAGCTCCACGCGGTCAGCTCCCAGTGCACCCACGCCCTGGCCGAGCTGTCGGAGGGAAGTGTGGATCGGGAGCGACACCAGGTGGAGTGCCCGATGCACGGCGCCGAGTTCGACCTGCGGACGGGGGAGGCGCTGAGCCCGCCGGCGGCGTTGCCGCTGCAGGTCTTCGTCGTCAAGGTGGAGGGCGGCGAGGTGATGGTCGATCCCTCTGGCAAGCACCCGACATGAGCGATGCAATCAGCCTGGCGGCTCCGACCGGGTGGGCCCGCCAGCGGGCGATCGGTCGGTTGGCGCTCTTTGCGGCCGGCTCGTGGCTCGTGGTGGCGGGCGCGCTGCGTGCCGTCCTTTCACGTTTTCCCGAGCGCTGGCAGCGGACCGCCCCCTACATCGGGCGCTGGGCCCGGGTGGGCCGCCGCTGCCTTGGTCTGAAGGTCTCCGTCATGGGCGAGCTACCAGCTCCAGGCTCGCTCGTGGTGGCCAACCACCAGGGCTGGGTCGACGTCCCGACCATTGGCGGTATCGGCCCATGCATCTTCGCGGCCCGCCACGACATGAGGTCCTGGCCGCTATTCGGGGCGTTGGCCTCCTCCGGAGCGACGATTTTCATCAACCGCCAGCACAAGCGGGCCGGCGTGCGGGGCATCCAGCAGGTGGCGTCGGCACTGGAAGTCGGCGCCACCGTCATCGGCTTTCCCGAAGGCACCTCGTCCGGGACCGGGCTGCTCCCATTTCGGACAGGGCTCTTCGAGGCATCGGTGATCTCCGGGGCGCCGGTGGCTCCCGCGTCCATACGCTATCTGGCCGTCGACGGCGTGCCACTGGATGCCCGGACGCTGCGGGTCGTGGGATGGTTCGAGGGCGAGCCTTTCCTCGGTCACGCCTTGAGGCTGGCGAGTCACCGCCAGGTCACAGCCGAGGTGCGGTTCGGTCCGGCCTTGCCGGCCAGCTCCGACCGGCGCCTCCTCGCCGCCGAGGCGGAGGCCGCCGTGCGCCTTCTCCTCGCATGAGTCCGGATCGCCCGTCTTCCCTCAGCCGTGGTAGGCTGATTGTGCCTTGGTGAAGCAAGCTGTTGGGAGCGGAGGCTGTTTGCCGTGATTCTTATCGTTGACGACGACTCGACGGCCTTGAAGACGGCCAGGCGGGCCCTGGAGGGCGACGGCTATCAGGTGGAGGCGTTCTCGGAGCCGTATCGGGCGATCGCCTTCGTCGCCCAGGACGTTCCGGATCTCATTCTGTGCGAGATCCGGATGTTCGAGATGAGCGGGTTCGATTTCCTGCACACCTACCGGACACGATTTCCCGGGCGGGAGACCCCGTTCATCTTCGTTTCGGCGCTGGGCCGACCCGAGCAGATCGTCCGCGGCCTCGACAAGGGCGTGGACGACTATCTTCTCAAGCCGATCGACGCGGGCGTGCTCTGTGCGAAGGTCCGATCCCACCTCCGCAGGGCCAGTCGGTTCGGCATTCGGGTGGTCCGCGGTCAGCTCTACCAGTTGTCGTTTCCGTCCCTCGTCCGGGAGTGCGAGAAGTCCGGGCTCACCGGAACGCTGGAAATCACGAGCGACGACCTTCACGCCGCGATCCGGTTCTCCGGCGGGCGGCTTGACGAGGACAGCATCCCCGACCATGTCCTCGAGAAGCTGTTCGACCTCGCCGGTGGACGCTTCGCCATCGTCTCGGTGCCGGCCGCACCCCCGGCGATCATGCTCGCGACCATGGCCACGGAGGAGCTCACGCTCACGCCTGAGGAGGAGGACCTGTTCCGGGCTCAAGCCGAGGAGACCCCGGCCGGATTCGTGGAGGAGCCTTTCCCGGTGCTCGCGGAAGCCACCCGACCGAGCTCGGATGGGGCCGCAGACGCAGCCTTCCCGGAGGCCCCTCCCGAGGCGCCCCCGAGCCTCCCGAGTCTGGAATCCAGGGCGGCCGGGCCGGCCGTCAATGAAGGGGAGGCGCCTCCCGTCGTGGCCTTGCGGGCGCCCGAGACGGTCGCGCCCGAGGCGCTGCCCGGTGGCGTGCTTTCCGGCGTTCAGGTTGGGGGCAAGCTCTTCCAGGTCCAGACCGAGGTCATCGAAGGGGCGCCACGCCGGATCATCACCGTGGCGACTTACCACGGGAAGACCCTGCTCCGGCGGGACACCGCGTGTGCCGACTGCACGAGCCGCCACGACCTGCAACGGCTTGTGACGGCGCAGCACCTCGACCTGGAGGGTGAGGTCCGGCAGCGCGTCGAGGGCTTTCTCTCGGCCACCCGGAAGCCCGGGTCCTCCCCGACGCCGCCGAGCTTCGAGGATCTCTACCAACAGGGCGCCGAGATGCTGGCCAGCGGCGACATCCCCGGCGCGCTCGCGCTGTGGGAGGAAGCCGCGCAGCTCGACCCGACCGACAAGCTTCTGGCGCGCCGCATCGAGCTGCTGCGCTCCCGCGTTGCGGGCGGGTGACCCCGGGGAGTCCCCATCTCCAGCTCCCGTCTGCGGCCATGCCGGCGGAGTCGAACCACCTGAAGGCTGCACCTCTTCATCCGGGCCGAGGCGCGCGGAGTCAGGCGAAGAAGGCAAGCGCCAGCAAGCCGAGGACCGGGAAGAAGCCGTCGACAGCGGCCGAGAACAGCACACCACCGGTCACTCGGCGGTTGTGGAAGAGCCACAGGTAGACCAGGCAGTGGGCCGGCAGGAGGAGCCCCAGGAGCCCGACCGGGGGGAAGAGCCCGAGCGCAACCGCGAACGTCGCCATGCCGGCCGCGAGCACGACGAGCAGACTCGAAAGAACGCTGCTTCTTGCCATCCCGAGGTAGATGGGGATGGTTTCCTTGCCGACCATGCGGTCGCCCTGGAGATCCTTGACGTCGTAGGCGAGGGCGCGGACCATGGCGATCGAGAACACGATCGAGGACGCCAGGAAGGCGGGCAGGTGGGCGTGGCCCTCGGCGATCAGGGCGGGGACCCAGCAGGTGAAGACCGCCCACGCCCCGGCCGTGAACACGTCCTTCGACCCCGGGATCCTGACGAGCTGGACCCGAGAGAACGGGATGCGGACCTGGTAGAGCAGGCCGAGGGCGATGGCCGAGCCGGTCAGCACGCCGGCCCAGGGCGATCCGAACGACGCGAGGATCAGGCCGAGGGCGAGGCACGCCCAGGCGAGCGGCAGGAGCCAGGTGCGGTTCTCCTGCATGAACATCTTCTGGGCCGGCTCGTTGATCTCCTGAGCCTGGGACTCGGAGAACGCGTTCAGGACCTGAATCCCGAAGATGTAGAGAGGGGAGACGGCAAGCACCGCAAAGCCGAGGTGCAGTCGTTGCCACAGCACGGAGAGGAGTGTCATGGCGAGAGCGGAAAGCGCGACCAGGAGGTTGGAGCGCACCAGGAACGCCAGCACGCGCCAGAGCATTCGGCGGATCCCGCGTGACTGCATCTCGACGAGCCGTTCCGCGACCCGGCTGATCAGCCAGTTGGGCGTCGAGGCCCCGGCAGTGACACCGATCGTCTGGTGCCGGCTGATCTCGGCCGGGATCTCGGTCTCGTCCTCGACCAGGAACGCCGGCTTGCCCATGCCGTTGACGATCTCGGCCAGGCGCCGCGTGTTGGCCGACGTCCGGCCGCCGACGATGACGATGGCGTCCATCTCGGCGGCCATCCGCCGGGCCTCCTCCTGGCGTTCCGAGGTGGCGTCGCAGATCGTGTTCTGCACCTCGATCCCGGGGCACCGCTCGACGAGGACGCGGCTGATCGCGTCGAAGTCCTCCTCGCTGAACGTCGTCTGCGCCACGAGCAGGGAAGGGGAGTCGAGTAGGAGCGATCGGGCCTCCTCGACGGTCGAGATGCAAACCCCGCCGGCGCTCGCGTGACCGAGGACGCCGCGGACCTCGGCGTGGTCCTTGTCCCCGGCGATCACGACCATGCGCCCCTGCTCGCCGGCACGTGCGGCCATCTTCTGGACCCGTGCGACCTTGGGACAGGTCGCGTCCGTGACGACGCAGGCGCCCTCGGCCAGCGCCTTGCGTACGGGTGGCGCCACGCCGTGCGCCCGGATGATGACCTTGGTGCCGTGGGGGAGGCTCTCCTCGGTCGTCTCGACGACATCGTTCTTCCTCAGGATGTCGAGCACGTGCGGGTTGTGGATCAGCGGACCCAGGGTGTAGAGCGTCTCCGTCGTGCGGCTGCGCTCCTCGAGGGTCTTCTCCATGGCTCGCCTGACCCCCATGCAGAACCCCGCGGTGCGCGACACGATCACACTCATCGGGAGAAGACTACTTCCTTTTCGGGAACAAAGGGCGGGCACCCGCTCGGGAGGGAGCGGACCGATCCTGGATGGGGCACTTGTCCCGGCCGTGTGGCCCCACACAATCCGGAGCGGCCTGCATGCTGCGTCGTAGCGACTCGTGCGCCGCCCAGATCCGGGACTCGACGGCGCTGTATGATGGGAGCGTCAGTCGGGGGGGCGAAGGTGCCTCGGGAGAGAAGTGGACCCAATCCTGTGGTCATGAGTGGGCCCAGCCTGCCGGTGCTCACCGAGCAGGACTGGCGAGAGATGGTCCTGCGGCTCGCGCACGAGATCCGGAATCCGCTGGCGACCATCAAGTCCGGTGCCCAGCTCGTGCAGCGTCTGACGAGACCCGAAGGGGACGTGGCAGAGTGCCTGCAAGGCATGCTCGCCAACGTCTCCAGGATCGACCAGACGCTTCAGGATCTGCAGCGTTTCGTTCGACTCGATGCCGGACAGCCCGCGTCCATCGAGCTCGGTCCAATCGTGGAGGATGCCGTGGCCCAACGGCAGCCGACCGCCAAGCGAGCCGGAGTCTCCCTTCAAATCGCGCAGGGGTCGCGTGCCAACGTCCAGATGGACCCTCAGAACCTGGCCACGGCACTGGACGAGCTTCTCTCGAACGCATTGCGAGTGACACCGGCCGGCGCAGCGGTCATGGTTTCCTGGGTGGCGGATAATCGCCGTCTCCTCGTCCATGTGGATGATGAAGGCCCCGGAGTGCCCCCGGAGCTTGAAGGCCGCATCATCCGCCCGTTCTTCTCGACTGCCTCCCAGGGCACCGGCCTGGGTCTCAACATCACCGACAAGGCCTGCCGACTGGCAGGCGGCTCACTGACGTGGCGGAACCTCGCCGGGCGCGGCTGCCGGTTTTCCCTGAGTCTTCCGGTGTCTTGACATGGCGAGCTGCCTCATCGTAGAGGATGCGCCTCGCCAGGCCGCGAACTTGGCGATGGCGCTTCGAGCCGAGGGGCATGAGGCGATTGTGACCGGCACCCTGGCCGACGCCGAGGTCCGGTGCCGAGACCTCCGGCCCGATATCGTGCTCCTGGATCTTGGCCTGCCAGATGGCGACGGCCTTGACCTCATTCCCGTGCTCTTGGTCTTGTGCCCACTGGTGCGCATCATCGTCCTGACCGGGCGTGACAGCGTGCCGGCGGCGGTGGCGGCGCTTCATGCCGGTGCCCGCCACTACCTGGTCAAGCCCTGGGACCAGGAGGAGTTGCTCTTCGTGGTCGCACGAGAGGCGCGAACCGTGGCGTTGATCGAGACCACTCAACGCGAGCAGGGCGACCAGGTCTTCTGGGGACGCCACCTGACGATGACTGGTTTGCGAGCGCACCTCCAGAAGCTGGCCGCCTCTCCGATGACCCCCCTGCTGATCGAGGGGGAAACCGGGAGCGGGAAGGAGGTCGTGGCGCGGGAGCTGCATCGCCTGGCCGGAGCGCCGGGTCCCTTCGTCGCGCTCAACTGCGGCGCGATCCCGGCCGAGCTCTTGGAGAGCGAGCTCTTTGGCCACGAGCGGGGTGCTTTTACGGGGGCCGAGTCGCGCCGCCGGGGACTGGTCGAGCTGGCTCGAGAGGGCACACTCTTCCTTGACGAGGTCGGTGAGATGGCACCGATCCTCCAGAGCAAGCTGCTGCGGTTTCTCGAGGGCCATCGTTTTCGACGTGTCGGCGGCGAGGAGGAGC
>DAONEV010000022.1:0-22145 GCA_035403265.1 Thermoanaerobaculaceae bacterium
CGATCTCGCTGGGCGGGGCCTCGCGGCGATCACGATCAGCGGCACGAACCTGTACTACTTCTTGTGGGTCCAGAACATCGCAAGCCCGGTGGCGGCGCACGTTCACACCGGGCTGCAGGGCGTCTCGGGGGGGGTCCTGGTCGGTCTGGATCCGACCTGGACCACGGTCGCAACCGGCACCTACATGGCCACGGGGTCGGTGGCGGTCGACAATGCGACCCTTCAGGCGATTCTCCAGAACCCGGCCGGGTACTACGTGAATGTCCACAACGGTCCATTCCCGGGCGGTGCCATGCGAGGCCAACTGCTCGGGGACGGTCCGGCGACCTTCGCCCTCGCCACCACCCTGCGCGGGAGCCGGGAGCCCTCCGGGGGCTCGGCGTCGGGGCAGGGGTTTGCCGCGATCGTGTTTGACACCTCGAGCCTGTACTACTACCTCTGGGAGACTGGCATCGCGGCGCCGACCGCGGCCCACATCCACACCGGAGGGGCGGGCGCGAACGGTGCGGTGCTGGTGGGGCTGTCGCCGACCTTCGGCGGCGGCCAGGCGATGGGAAGCGTTGCCGTGGACGCGGCAACCCTCGACGCCATCCAGGCGAGCCCCGAGCTCTACTACGTCAACATCCACAACGCGGACTTTCCAGGCGGTGCGATTCGGGGGCAGCTCGCCGCCACGGAAACCGATGCGAATTTTGCGGTTGCCGCCCACAACGCTGGCCTGGGGACGAGCTTTTTCCGAACCGACATGCGTGCGCTGAACCTGACCGACGAACCGGCGACGGTCTATGCCGAGTGGTACCTGCACGGCCTGACCAACGCAACGGGACCGACGGGCAAGGTGCAGTTCGTCATCGGAGCGAACGGCGAGGCGTTTTACGACGACGTGGTCAGCTCGCTGTTCGCCACCTCCAACCGCGGCGCCATCCGCCTGCTCTCGGCGTTTCCGTTCAAGGCGCTGGCGCGCAACTACAACGATCAGCGCCCGAGTGGGTCAGGTACCTTCGGGCAGGACGAGCCAGGGCTGGGCACGGAGGGTGCCCTGACCGCGGGCGCCCTGATCTTCGACTCGAACCGACCCAAGGGCGACAGCCTGGGATTTCGGACAAACCTCGGCTACTTCAACCCGAGCCCGTACCCGGTCGACGTCACATTCAATGTCCGCACGCCGGACGGGGCGCTGGTGGGTGCGCCGTCGAAGGTGACTCTCCCGGCCTGGGGCAACGACCAGGCGCTGTACTACCAGTTGATCCCTGGGATTCCCACCGCCCAGCAGACCCTGGAGAACTTCTTCGTCACGTTCACCGCCACGAAGCCGGTCTACCTCTTCTCCTCGCCGGTTGACAACAAGACGGACGACGGCATGCACCTGGCCGCGTTCAAGGTACCGGCGGCGCTGACTGCGCCGGTGGGGGCGACTCAGGCAGCCTCGCCAACCGGGACGATCACGACGCCGGCCGGGAACACCTCGGTGCCACAGGGAACGGCGGTGAGCTTCGAGGGGACGGGCACGGATCCCAGGGGTGAGGCGCTGACGGTCCACTGGGACTTTGGTGACGGTGCTTCTGGCACCGGCTACACCACCGCCCATGCCTTTGCCAGTACCGGCGTGTTCACGGTCAAGATGGTGGTGAGCAACACCGACGGGGTGAGCGATCCCAATCCACCGACGCGAACCATCACTGTGAACCCGACCCAGCAGTCCGGCCCGCCCGTGGGAACGATCACGACGCCAGCCGGCGATACCTCCGCATTCACGGGTTACGTGGTCAGCTTCGCGGGACGGGGGACCGACCCGAAAGGCGAGACCCTGACGGCAACGTGGGACTTCGGCGACGGCTCCACGGCGACCGGCTTCACGGTCTCGCACACCTTCATGAGTGCTGGTGCGTACACGGTCAAGCTCACGGTGACGAACACCGATGCGGTAAGCGATCCGAACCCGCCGACGCTCCAGGTCTCGGTGACGGACTACAACTACCCGTACTGACCCGATCCCGGGACGGGAGGCCCAACGGCTGCACAGCCTCCCGGGGACGATACCCTCTCCCCGCCCGGGTCTGGCGGAGAGAGGGTGACCAGAGGAGCGCGGGAGTTGCTGCCCTGGCGCGGATGAGTGCCAGGGCAGCGACCTTGCGCTGGTCGTGCGGATGGGCGGCGCCACGGTCGAGGTGAGCAGGCGGGCGAGTGCGCCGTCGGTTCGGCAGGCATGGCTTCTCCTTCGGGCAGAGGTGTTAAAATTCTCGAGATGCCAAGCGCCGACTCCGAGAAGCGCCCGTTGCGTGGCCTGGTGCCCCTCGCAGGCTGGGTTCTGGTGGGAGCGCTCTTGGCGGTGGGATGCGGGGACAGGAAGCTGCCGACCGAGCCGGCGGCCGGTCCGACGCCCAACCCGAGCGCGACCTTCACGCGTGTTCAAAACGAGGTCTTCACCCCCAATTGCGTGATTGCCGGTTGCCACGCGACCGCGGGCGCGAGGCAGGGGATGAGCCTTGCCCCGGGAACGGCTTACGGCAGCATCGTGGGCGTGCCATCCGTCGAGCGGTCCGATCTCAATCGGGTCGAGCCGGGCGACGCGGACCGGTCGTACCTCGTGAAGAAGCTGCGCGGCGACCCGGACATCACCGGCGTGCGGATGCCGGATGGTGGAACCCTGACCGCCGCCGAGATCCAGCTCGTGATCGACTGGGTGACCCGCGGCGCACCGAACGACTAGGGGACACTCCGATGCCAGCCAAGATCCTCATGTGTACCCTCATCGCCGTGGCGGTTGCGCTGCCGGCGTTCCCGCAAGCCGTCGCCGAACCGGAGCTGGAGACCCGGCTCATCAACCTGCCGACCCATCGCTCGCTCGCGCCGGCGACCCTTCAGGTCCTCTTCACGCACCGCTTCAGCCAGACCGTCGGTGGGGCCGGGGCGGACAACCTCTGGGGCTTCGACTCGAGTGCCGACATCGGCATCGGCCTCGGGATGGGTCTCGGGCACGGGATCGAGGCGGAGGTCTACCGCTCGTCGTTCTTCAAGCAATACGAGACGTCCGTGAAGTGGAACGCGGTGCGACAGGGGACTGCGTTTCCGCTTGGCGTGGCGTTGCGGGTGGGCGCCGACTACCGCGCCGCATCCGGCGTCGCCGACCGCTGGGCGGGGTTCGCGCAACTGGTGGTGGCTCGGCGACTTGGCAGCTCTCTCGATCTCTTCGCGGTGCCGACCTACGTTTCGGACACACCGACGCTGCGCAACGCGTGGAACGTCGGGCTCGGTGCCTCCATGCACGTCGGCCATGCGTGGGACGTCTCGGTGGAGGCGATCCCGGCCAACCACGATGTGCGCCACTCCGCGCTGGCCTGGGCCGTGGGCTTCACCAAGCGTCTGAGCGGCCACGCCTTCCTGATCTACCTGGGGAACTCGCGGGCGACAACCACGGACCTGATCGCCGGCTCCGACATCCCCGGGGGTTTCAAGGGCGGCGATGTCCGGGTGGGCTTCAACCTGATCAGGCGCTTCCCCGAGTAGCCAGGCACGACAACAAACCTGGGAGGGCCGCGGCACTCCGCCCGGCGTTCGTCAACCGACAGGTCGCCTGGCTACTTGCGACTGTAGACGACCTCCATCATCTTGAATGGCGTGCCGGACTTGTCGGGGCCGTACATCTCGTACACCTGCTTGTCCTTGTCGAGAAGCCGGGTGACGCTCCTGACGGTGATGGGCTTCCCGGTCATGACGTCGTCCATCTGGCCGCTCATGGTGATCGTCTTCGCGGCTCGATCAGCCGAGCCCGTGAGGATCATCGTCATGGTGCCCATGGAGTCCATCCACGTCGCCGTGTACTTCTTCTTGACGTTGTCGTAACCGGTGTAGCCGAGGCCCTCGAAGGGCATGCCGCTGAACTCGCCCTTGAAGCTCTCCTGGACGAATCGCCCGCCGAGCACCCAGACCCGCTCGGTGGTGCCCGTGCTGCTCGTCGGTGGGCCGCCCGGGGTCTCCCAGCTCGTCATCTTGACGTTCCAGCTCCCCACCATGGGATCGAGGAACTTGTGATCGTCGCCGGGCGTGGCGACCTTCATCCATGCCTCCATCATGGCCTTCTGCTCGGCCGTCATCTCGGGTTGGCCACTCTGGGCCTGCTGGGCGAGAGCCTGGCCAGCTCCAAGGCCGAGCACCAAGCTGCACACCAGCACCAATGCACGGGATCTCGTCATGTCGTCCTCCTTCGGCGAGCCATGCTCCTGCCGCCGTTCCACAGATCCTCAACGGATGCCTTGCGGCGGGACATTCCGCGCCAGTGGGCGGTGTCGTCGCCACAACTGTCCCGGACCCGGCGGCCGGCGATGGCAGCGGCGGCGGGCCTGGCCGGTTGCTACGACTCGCCCGGCTCGAAGGCGCCGCGGCCGGTGAGGTGCTTGCCCACAACGAGCGTATGGATGTCGTGGGTGCCCTCGTAGGTGTAGACCGACTCCAGGTTCATGAGGTGGCGCATCACGGGGTACTCGTTGACGATGCCGTTGGCGCCCAGGATCTCGCGAGCGAGCTTCGCGCACTCGCGTGCCATCCAGCAGGAGTTGCGCTTGGCGAGACTCACCTGGACGTGGGTCATGCTGCCCTCGTCCTTGAGGCGGCCGAGTCGCCACACCAGGAGCTGCGCCTTGGTGATCTCGTTGGCCATCCAGACCAGCTTCTCCTGGACCATCTGGTGCGCGGCGATCGGCTTGCCGCCGAACTGGACGCGCACCTTCGCGTAGTCGAGGGCGGCATGGAAGACCGCCAGCGCCGCGCCGACCGTTCCCCACGCGATGCCGTACCGGGCCTGGGTCAGGCAGGCGAGCGGGGCCTTCATGCCCTCGGCGCCTGGAAGGCGGGCCTCGTCTGGCAGCTCGACGTCCTGGAGCACGAGCTGTGAGGTCACGGAGGCGCGCAGGGAGTACTTGCCCCTGTGCTCGACGGCAGAGAAGCCCGGGATGCCTCGCTCCACGAGAAAGCCGCGCACCTCGCCGTCGTCGTCCTTCGCCCAGACCACGGCGGCGTCGGCCAGGTTGCCGTTGGTGATCCACGCCTTCTCGCCATTGAGCACCCATCTGTCGCCGACCCGGCGGGCGCGGGTGCGCAGGCCGCCGGGGTTGGAGCCGAAGTCGGGCTCGGTGAGGCCGAAGCAGCCGATCGCTTTCCCTGCAGCGAGCGCCGGGATCCAGCGGTCCTTCTGCTTCTCGGAGCCGAAGCGCAGGATCGGGTACATGACGAGCGCCGACTGTACCGAGACGAAGGACCGCAGGCCGGAGTCGCCGCGCTCGAGCTCCTGCAGCACCAGGCCGTAGGCGACCGAGGACAGGCCCGGCAAGCCGTACTCGGTGTACGAGGCGCCAAACAGCCCCAGGTCGGCCATCTCGGGCACCAGCTCGCGGGGGAAGACGCCCTCGTACGCCCAGTCCTCGATGTGTGGCAGGACGCGCTCGCGCACCCAGTCGGCCACGGTGTCCCGCGCCAGCCGTTCGTCCTCGGCCAGCAGCTCCTCAATCCCCATCAGGTCCAGCGTTCCGGCCATACGTCCTCCGCCGCCCAACCCTAACACCAGCCGTGGCAGCCGCCAATCCTCCTCCCGCCTCGACGTTGCTGGCGGGGTGGGCTAGAGTTGGTCTTGGCAGAGGCCAGGTGGCAGGAGGGGTGCGATGAGTCCTTTCATGGGCGGGTCGGCGGTGGCGATGGCGGCCCAGGTGACCGACGGCTATGCGCTGATCTCGGCGGTAGCGCTCAAGCGCGTGACGGACCCGGAGCTGGACCAGTTGTTGGTGGAGCTTGAGAGGACGCTGCGCGACCTCCGGAGCCAGGTCGTCGCGCCGGACGACACCCCCGCCATCCAGGGTCGCAACCGCAAGATGACCCGCCTCACCGGGGCCATCCAACTGATCCAGGCGACGCGGGCAAAGCGGCGACGCTGGGCGTAGCGTGTCCGAGCCATCCTGGTGGCGGCATCTGAAGGGCGACCCTCTGCCGTTTCTGCTCGGCGACGATGAGCCCGGGGTCGTCTGGCGCACCCTCCAGGGAGTGCTAAGCCGTCCCCCGGACGCTCCAGCCGTGCAACGGGCGCGGCTCGCCACACGCTCGGAGGGCGCTCCGGCCCGCCTCCTGGCTGGCCAGTCGGCGTTCGGAACGTGGGGCTCGCCAACCGCCTATGCCGCCCGCTGGGGAGGCACGGCCTGGCAGGTCGTGGCCCTGGCGGCGCTCGGCGCCGACCCCGAGGATCCGCGGGTGGGCCGCGCCGCCGACGCGCTCCTGGAGGCGTTGCAGCCACATTCCGGCGGTTTCGCCACGACTCGCCGCACCGCTCCTTCTCCCTGTTTCACGGCCCAGGTGTGTGCAGCTCTGGTGCGCCTGGGGTGTGCCCACCACCCACGGGTGCGGGAAGCGATCGCCTGGCTTGGCACCCTCACTGGGGGCTGGCCGTGCAGCGAGGAAAGGCATCACGTGGGCGGGGTGTGCGTGGTGACGCCGGTGGCCGCCTTGCGCCTGGTCTCCGAGCATGCGCCGGCGGAACGCGGCCGACTGGCCGGGCTCGCCCGGCTGGCCGGTGGGTACCTCGTCGAGCGTGGGATGTTCCTGGAGGGACAGGCTCCCCGGGGCTGGATGTCGTTCGCGCACCCGTGCCTCGACCGGACGGACCTGCTGGAGGCACTGGTGCCTCTGGCCCGCCTGGGATGGACGCCGGAGCCGGCGATCCTGGCAGCGTTGCTCGCGGTGCTGGCGCGGCAAGACAGCCAGGGGCGTTGGATCCAGCAGGTTGCGACGCCGTTCGGCGAGCCGGCCGGGCAGGCTGGTCGGTGGGTGACGCTCAAGGCGCTGGTGGTACTCTCCGCGTTCGGCGAGGCGCTGGCGCCTTCGCGGGGGTGAGCAATGAGGAACGTGGTGGTGACCGGTGCGTCGAGCGGCATCGGGCTCTCCTGTGCCGAGCGCTTTCTGGCGGCGGGGGACCGGGTGGTGGCGCAGTTCAGGCTGAATCGCGCCGCCATCGAGCGACTGCAGCAGGAGTACGTGGGCGACCTCGTGTTGCCCGTGCAGGCCGACCTTGCCACCGAGGAAGGCTGTGTGACCCTGATCGAGGCCGCGGGCATCCCGGACGTGGTCGTCCACTCGGCCGGGATCTGGAACGACGGGGCGATCCGCACACTGAGCCGCGACGTTCTCGAGGAGATCTTCCGCACCAACACCTTCTCGGCTTACTACCTGTCCCGTGAGGCGGCCCGGGTCATGGCAAGGGGCAGCATCGTGTACATCGGCTCGACGGCCGGCGAGCGGGGCGAGCCCGGGCACAGCCACTACGCGGGCTCCAAGGCGGCGCTCTGGGGGCTCACCCAGTCGCTGGCCCAGGAGCTGGCGCCGGCGATCCGGGTCAACCTCGTGTCACCCGGATGGGTGAACACCCCCATGTCGGAGCCGGCGTTTGCCGAGCCGGGGAAGCTCGACCGTATCGTCGGCTCGATCCCGCTGCGCCGCGTCGCCGAGCCAGAGGACGTGGCCTCGGCGGTCTTCTTCCTCGCCTCGGACGAGCAGTGCCACCTCACCGGCGTCGACCTGCCGGTGTCCGGCGGCGCGTTGCTGCCGATGCCCCGGGGGTGATCCCTCCCAGGTCCAGGTCCAGGTCAAGGTCCGGCCGTGTTCTGCCGACGCGCCGCGGACCACATGCCGGGCCTTCCGCTTTCTCCGACAGGCTCCTAGAATGACCATTCAGGGGGTCCCATGAGCTCCACACCCGATTTCGGCGTCAACGAGCAGACGCGGCCGGACGAGGCCGTCAAGATCGCCATCGAGCGCGAGCGCTCGGCGCGGGCCTTTTACCTGCGCTGCGCCTCCATCGTGGCTGACCCTGGGGTCAAGAAGCTGTTCGAGTTCCTGGCCGCCGAGGAAGGGAAGCACCTTGACCTGCTGGAGCGGGAGTACGACCGCTTCATCTCCGGGGAGAACTGAAGTGGCCCCCAAGGTCGTCATCCAGGGCGAGCTGCAGGACCGCTACGAGGTGCAGCGCCTCCTCCTCGAGGCGCACCCGGAGCTGCACGTCGACACGGTGGCATCGCCGTGGGAGCTGCTCGATCGCGCCCGGAGCGGCGAGTACGCGGTCGCGCTCGTTCTCAAGGGCCCGATCGCCCGTCACCAGGAGCGTGTCCAGGCGGTGGCGTCCCTGAAGGCGAACGGGTTCGGCGGCCGCATCCTCTACGCGGGCGCCTTCCTCACCGAGAAGCAGGACGCGCTCCAGGCCGGCGCCCACTACGCCTTCGACCCCGATGTCCAGCGCGCCGAGGAGGTGGTCTGGGCGGCGCTGTTCAAGCCGCGGGTGGACGTGGACCATTCCTACCTGCGGTACCTCTTCGTCGGCGAGTGGCTGGAGATCGGCGAGTACGCCGATGCGCTGCCCGAGGTGGCCCCCGATGTGCTGCTGACGTCCACCTCCCGTCATGCGGTGCCGGAGTTCTACGGTGCGCTGGCGGAGTTTACCCAGCGGCACCCGGAGACCCGTTGCGTGCTGGTCGAGGACGAGGCGTCTGACGACGTACGGGTCGAGGCACTGGCCACCGGGGTGCAGCCCTACGTGGTGCTGCGCGACGACGGCCTGCTGGCCCTCGCGCGCCTGGTCGGCAACCTCGCCCAGGAGTGCTGGCTCTCCCGCTTCTAGGGCGAGCAAAGATGCCACATGCCCTGTCATGGCCGGGGATCGCGCGTGGGCGCTGTCCCGCCAGTGCGGGGAAGGGCACGCGTGGGCTGGCGGGCGAGAGGTGGGTGCCGCGCTTCGCGCCCACTTCGTCTTCGCGAGCCGGTGGCCGCCTGGCCGCGGGCGAGCGTCAAGGTCCGGTGCCATGACCGTCAGGACGGGTCTCGGGAGGCTGGTGGCCGACCCCGCGATGCTCGCCGGGCGACGCTTTGCGGTGCTCGCCAACCAGGCGGCAGTGACGCCCGGGCTGGTGACGGCGTGGCGGGCGCTGGCGTTCCACGGTGGCGAGCTGGTCCGGCTGTTCGCCCCCGAGCACGGTCTGTGGGGTGTCGCCCAGGACATGGAGGCGGTGAGCGACACCAGGGATCCGGTGCTTGGTGTGCCCGTGCACTCGCTGTACGGCCACTCGTCCACCACTCTGGCGCCGCGCGCCGAGTGGCTGGAGGGCCTCGATGTCGTGGTCGTGGACCTGCCCGATATCGGCACCCGCTACTACACCTTCGCGGCGACCATGGCGCACATCGTGGCGGCGTGCGAGACGGCAGGCGTCGAGGTGCTCGTCCTGGATCGACCCAATCCGATCGGCGGGGTGGCGCTGGAGGGCGGCCCGGTGGAGGCCGGTTGCCGGTCGTTCGTGGGGGAGATCGACGTGCCGGTGCGGCACGGCCTCACCCTAGGAGAGCTGGCTCTCTGGCTGCGCGCGGGACGTCACCCGGACCTCACGCTCTCGGTCCTGATGTGCGAGGGATGGCAGCGCGAGTGGTGGTGGGACGACACGGGTCTGCCATGGGTGGCGCCCTCGCCCAACATGCCCGCACTGATCACCGCGGCGATCTACCCGGGTGCGTGTCTGGTGGAGGCGACGAACCTGTCCGAAGGGCGTGGCACCACCAGGCCGTTCGAGCTGATCGGCGCACCGTGGCTGGACGGCGAGGCACTGGCCAGGCAGCTCACCGCGGCGGGACTGCCGGGGGTGGCGTTCCGGCCGACCTTCTTCCGGCCCGCGTTCGGCAAGTTCGCCGGCGAGGTGTGCGGCGGCGTGCACTGGCACGTCACCGACCGGACGGCAATGCGGCCGCTCGAAACCGGCGTGCGGCTGCTGGCCGCGGTGCGCGAGCTGCACCCGGACCGCTTCGCCTGGCGCGCCGACGCCTACGAGTTCGTGGCCGATGTCCCGGCCATCGACCTGCTCACCGGCTCGTCCGCCGCCCGCGCCGTGATCGAGGGCTGCGGCGACCTCGCCGAGCTGCTCGCGGGTTGGGCCGTGCACTGCCGGGAGTTTGCCTCCGCCCGGCAGCCCTCCCTGCTCTATTGAGTTTCGACTCTCAGCTCGGCGGGAGGGCGAGGGAACGGGCCGCCTCGAGATCGACCCGGCCGCGCCAGGCCGCGGGCTTGGGAATGAACTCGATCCGTCCGAACGGGCTGTTTGCGGTGGCGACGGACGGGCCGAAGCGGGTGTGGAAGCCGGCCACCGTCTCCGGGGGCAGCAGGTCGGGGTAGAGCAGCACGCCGCAGAAGTCGCCAAGGGTGACGAAGCGCTCGAGGAAGTCCCACTCTTTCGGCGCGAAGTCACGCTGCTGCCGGCGGGCCCTGAAGGCGTTGGGGTCGTCGGGGAAGAACATGCGCGGCCAGCCGGCGTCCAGGTAGGGCCTGATCTGGTCGGGGTGGAGGCGGCCAAAGTACTTCCCGACCACCTTCTTGCCGTGGTAGGTCTGCAGCCAGGCAATGCCGCTCTGCACGCCGTAGTAGCGGCAGATCTGGTTGGTGGCCACGCCGTTGCCGCCGGCGACGCAGAACGGCCAGTCGAGCACCGCGTCGCCGGGGGCGCTGCGGACGGCTTCCATCAGGCGGCTGAACGCCGCATCGGGCCGGAAGTGGTGCCAGTCCTTGATGAGGTAGGCGCGGTAGGCCGTGGTGGCCTCGACGCCGAGCAGGGCGGCCAGCATGCCGGCCACCAGCCGTCCGCGCCAACGCCACTGGAATGGCGGGGCCAGCAGGGCGAGGCTCGCCAGGAGCGCCGGGTAGACGACGCTGAAGCGGGCGGTCACGCGCACGAATCCGAACCAGGGAAGCAGCCGCAGGACGTTGAAGTGCACCGGGTGAAAGGAGAGCAGTAGACCGAGGAGGAGCAGGCCTGGCACGGCGGCGAGGGACCGCCGGCGGCCGGCCCATAGCCCCGCCAGCGCTGCGAAGACGAACGCCAGGCCGGGGCTGGCGGCGAACATAGCCTCGGGCTGGTCGGTCAGGATGCGGTGGTGGGTCACCGGGTTGAGGCCGGGCAACACCGGCATCAGCATGCGCACGGGGTTCGCCCACCAGGCGCCCAGCGGCATTCCCGCGAAATGGTACTCGCCGGCGGCGGTCGCGACCTGGAAGGCGAGAGGTATGTAAAGCAGCCCGGCGATCGCCGTCATCCCGGCCAGCAGCGCGACCTGCACCGGGTGGGCGCGAGCCGAGGCGACCAGCTCCTGCACGCTGTCGGCCAGGAGCGCTCCCAGCCGCGCCGGCCGACACCGCGCCCGCACCAGCGCCAGCACGGCCAGGAAGCACGCCGTGACCAGCGCCGAAGTGAGCCCGATCCCGGCGACGTACCCGAGATCCAGGCCCAGGCACGCCACGAGCAGGAACGCCCGAGCGCCGAGCAGGCGCGCCGACCACGGCCGCCGCGCCACGGCCCGGCTCGCCAGCGCGAAGTCGGCGAGGACTCCCAGCACCGTCCAGTGTGCGCAGGCGTTGGCGAGGGTGCCGGCGTACCTGCCGATTGCGTAGTAGTTGCAGAACGAGACCGCCAGGGCGACGGCCCCGGCGCGCCAGGCGCCGTGGTCGGGAGCCAGTAGCAGGAACGCTCCGAGCGCCGTGGCTGCGATCGAAAGCACGAAGTAGAGCTGGCACCACCCCCACGTCCCCAGCAGGTGACGGGCGGAGGCCGCCATCAGGTGCATCTCCATGATCCAGGGCTGGAAGACGTTGTTGCCGCCGTAGGGGTAGAAGAGCTGGTCGTTGTGCAGGCCGAGGCGGGGCAGGGGCGTGAACGTGAGGTTCGAGGCAACGTAGTGGTTCTGGTGATCCCACAGGCTGAGGTCGCCCCGCCCGGAGATCGGCGCGCCGAGGTCCTGCACGACCAGGCGGGCGAACAGCATCGAGACGAGGGCCACCACGCCGGCGAAGGCGACGGTCGCGACGAAGAGGCGCTGGCCGCTCAGCCGGCCAGCGGTCGCGTCCCTGGCCGAGAAGGCGTCAAGCCGGGAGATCTCCCGGGTGCGCTTGAGAAGGGTGGCCAGGCGGGCGCCGAAGGTCATGCGCGGAGAAGGTTAGCACCCGCCCGGGAGCTCAGGCTCCCCCCGGCTCGGTCCGCAACCCTGAATGCGAATGCAGATGTCTTCCGTCGTGGGCGTGGCGTCGAGCCGCCGCTGCCCGTATCATGCGCGTCGATGTGGACGATCCATGGTCCCCGCTGGCAGAAGGCGCGCGAGCTGGCAACCGCCGCGGTGGGCCCGGCCGCGCTGATCGCCTGGGTGGCGGCCGTCTGGCGCTGGAGGCCGCGCGACCTCTTCGAGTGGGACGAGTACCTCTACCTGCGGGGCATCGAGCATTACGACGTGAGCCGGCACTCGCCCCATCCCCCCGGGGCACCGCTGTACTCCTTCCTGGGGTGGTTGCTGCGGCTACTGCTCGGGGACGGCCAGCGGGCGCTGCAGCTCCTCTCAATCCTCGCCGGTGGCCTCTGCCTGGTGCTCCTGTGGCGGCTCGTCGCCGGCCGAGGTGGCACCAGAGGTGCGGCGTGGGCGGCGGTGCTGGGGCTTGCCGCGTTTCCGGGATTCCTTTTCTATTCGAATGTGGCCCTCACGGACGTGCCAGCCCTGGCCGCCCTCGTGGCGGCCTGGATCGTTGGGTTCGCGGTCCTGGAGCGGCCCGGTCTCCTGCCAGGGTTCGCCGCCGTGGCGGCGCTGGGGCTCGGGATCCGTCCGGCGACGTTCCCGGCCCTGGTCCCGCTCGGTGCCGTGCTCCTGGTCGAGGCCGTCCGGCGGAAACGCTGGCGCGAGGTGGGACTGGCGGCCGCCTGCGGGTTCGGGGTGAGCCTCGCCGTGTGGGTGCCGGCCGCGGTTCTGACCGGCCCCGGGCGCTTCGTCGACGCCCTGATCACGCAGACGAGCTGGGTCGCGTCGCGGGACTCCGCCGCCAGCTTTCCCCGTGCGGACTGGCCGGACCTGGCACGGCACTGGCTGGAGTTCCCGTTCGGGCACCGACGCTTCGCCCGTCTCGTGTGGGGCCTGGGAGTGCTGGGCGGAGTGGCGTGGTGGCGGGCCGGCCAGCGCCGCCTCGTGCTCCTGGTGGGAGGTGGGGGGCTGCTTTACCTCGTCGTCGCGATGACGACCCTGCACCTGCGGTGGGGAGTCCGCTACGGCCTTCCGGTCTTGCCGGCGCTGGCCGTGATGGCCGCGGGCAACCTCGCCTGGCGGCCTCGCGCCGCTCGCTGGGCGGCTGGTGTGACGTGCCTGGCGGCGGCCCTGGTGATGGCCGTGCAGACGGTTCCGGTGCTCGACATGCGGCGGCGGCCGGCTCCGGCGCGGGCGGCATTCGAGCACGTGAGGGAGATCGCCGACCCGGCTCGTACCTGGCTTGTCTTCGGGCGCGACGTGGCGCCCCATGGCGAGCGCCTGGTGCCCCGGATGGGCTACGTTGGCGAGCTGTGGCAGAAAGGGCGCTACTACCTTCGCACCGCCACGGACGGGCGGGAGACGGTGCTCGTGACCACCGAGCCGATGCCTGGCTACGAAACCGTCTTCGAGCGCACCTGGGACTCGCCGCGGCTCAGGGAGCTGACCTATGGGCGGTATGGCACGGCGGTGGTCCAGATCCCACCTGCCGGCGTGGGGAGCGTCGAGATCCCGGGTCTCGAGATGGGAGAGCAGAGCTGGAGGCTACTGGGCAAGGGCGGGATCAGCCTCTCCGACCAGGGACGGCCCCAGGCCGCCGAGCTCTGCCCGCTCTCCGCTTCCGTGACGGTCAAACCGGCGGCGGGCGAGGCACGTGAGGTGTGGCCGGGCGAGTGCGTCGACCTCCTCGTCCTTCCCGGCAAGGGGAGGGGACTCGAGCTCTCGTCCTCGGACCAGAGTGCCCTGCTGCAGCCGTTGGCTTTCACGGTCGCGGCGGGAGCCTGGAGGGGCACGGTTGCCGCCGGCGGGGCGAGCCTCACGCGGTTTCCCCGCGGACAGGTGTTTGTCGTGCCGGTAGTGGCTCACCTGGTTGGCGAGAGGCGGTCCGAGTGGGTTTCCAACCTCCGTGTCACCAACCGGAGCGGCGTTGCGGGGCAGGTGGTCGTGGCGCGGCTTCCGGGGGGGCGCTCAGGCAATGTGCTGCCAGCGGTGGAAGTGGCGCTTCCGGCGGGGGACTCGATCCAACTGGACGATGTCCTGGGGAGCCCCGACCTGGCCGACGGCACCGCCAGCGGCGCGATGTTGGTCGGGCTCGACGTCTCGAACCCGGAGGCGGAGGTCGGGATCGACATCCTGGCTCGCACCTTCGACCGGCGGGCCAAGGGCGGGGCCGAGGACGGTCGGCTGGAGGCGATACCCCTCGACCGGGGCCTGCGGCCAGAGGAAAGCTCGGAGATGGGTGAGCTGACCGTGTCCGCGGGCGACCGGTTGGCGGTCGGTGCGGCGGCGATCGGATCCTCGGCGGTCAAGGTCACGTTCGTGGCCCGCGCCCGCGACGGTCACGAGGTCGCGCGCCGCGATCTCTCGACTCCGGTGCTCGGCCAGGCGCAGCAGCCGTGGACGCTGCCCGAGGGCCGCTGGCGGGTGTCAGTCGTTCTCGGTCGGGGCGACCAGGGGTTGCGGGTCTTCCCGTACCTGTCGCAGGTGGCACCGTACGGGCGCTGCGGCTATCTGACGGGATCGAGCCCCGGGTCGAGACCCTTCGCCCAGGCCATCGTCGTGGCCGCACGACCAGTCTCGGCCGCCCGCTGAGTGCTATCCTTCGGCCGCGTTTGGTTGGCTGGAACAGGCTCTTGCGGAGGTTCTCTCCAGCCGGCGTGTGCGGAGCTTTCTTGAGCGATCCGAAACCCAGCCCCGACCCGCGGGCCTCCGGCTTCCGACTGACCGAGCTGCTCTCGTGGGCGGCCCTCGCGGCCTACGCCGTGCTTCTGCTTCTCCTCCGACCCGCCAGTGTGTCGACACCCGGAGAAGGCGCGCTGCTGCTGGCCCTGCGAGGTGGCGGTTCGGGGAGTGGCGCGACGCCGGCCTGGTGGCTGCTCGGGCGGGGGCTCGGTCGGCTGGGTGTCGAGCCTTTCCTTGGGTGGCAAGTGATCGGCGGGCTGACCTGGGCACTGGGTGTCGCCTCGCTGTTCGGGCTGTGGGCGCGCCGGATCCCTGGACTGGCGCCCCCCTGCCTGGCTGCGGCGATGCTGGCGACATGGCCACCCCTGGTCTTCCGCGCTGGCATGGCGACGCCGGAGGCCGCCGGGATCGGGCTTGCGACGGCAGCCATTGCGTGCCTCTCGAAGGTTGCGTCGACCGGACGCGGGGTGTGGCCGGGCTTCCTCCTCGCGGCCGGGGCCGTCCTGGTCCTGCCGGGTGCCTGCTGGATCGTGCTGCCGGTCGCCGGATGGGTCGTCTGGAGGGCGTGGACGTCCGAACGTCGCCGTGCGCAGCTCCTGGCGGCAGCGCTGGTGGTAGGCGCCACGGGCGCGGCCTGGGTCGCGTGGCGGTGGCTCGGGCCGGCCGGAGCACCACCAGAGGTCGGCGGGGCCGCCTGGCTGGCCGTGGCGGGAAGCCCGTGGCTGAGCGTGACGGCGGCGTTGCTGGCAGGCTGGGGAGCGGCCATCGCCTGGCGCTTGGGCCACCGGGACCTCGTCGGCTTCGGGGTGGCCGGTGTCGCTCTGGCAACAGTCGGCGCCATCGTGGACGGCAGGTCGGGAGGGATCGTTCTGGCCGCACCGTGGCTGTCGGTCCTGGCTGGCGCGGTCGGGCTGACCCTCGCTCGGGGCCGCTGGTGGGGGATCGCGGCGGTCGGAGTGTGGTCCGCGGCGGCGGTGATCTGGACGTGGCCGGCGATCTCGGCCCGCCGGCAGCCCGCCCCGGCCTGGGCGGCACTCGACTGGGCGAGGCAGAACCTGGATCCGATGCGGACGGTGGTGGTACTCGACCCCGACCTCGAGCCTCTGGCGCGGTTGCTGCTGGCGCCCGCTGGCTTCCGACTGGCGCCTGCCGGCAGCCAGGCCGCCGCCGAGATCGCAGCCGCCGGGCACGAGGTGGTAAACGCCGGGCCGATCGCCGAGGTCGGGAGCGAGGTGCTGAAGGCCTGGCGGTGGCCGTCCGGACGGGTGCAGAGGCTGGTCACCGCCGCTGACAGCCGGTGCGTGCTGACGCGCACCGTCAGCACGGACCGCGCGACGTTCTCTCGTGAGTGGAGCAGGACGGGGGAACGGTGGGATCTGGAGGGCGAAGGGACCGTGAGCCTGGAGCCCGGAGCCGAGGCGCGGCGATTGGTGATCGCACTGGACGAGGGCGAGGTGGAGATCCGGACCGCCGGGCTGCGGGCGTTCAGGCTCGGACCCACAGGCAAGAAGGCGATCTCGGTGCCGGTCTACCCGGGTCCGGCTGGCGCGGTTGCGGTTCGGGCTCGCGCGACCTCGGCCCGCTTCTCGACCCTGCACCTGGAAAGGTTCGATCCAACCGGTCAGGACCCGGCTGAGGTGCTGGTACCCCAGGCGGCCGCGGTGAGCGGAATCGGAGGGTCGTACTGGCAGACCGACCTGACGCTGGTGAACCCCAATGGTTCGGGGCTCAGCGTCGAGCTGTTGTTCATGCCCTCGGACCAGGCCAACCCGACGGCGCGATTTCTCCGTCTGGAGCTGGCCGCCGGGGCGTCGAGCCTGGTCGAGAACGTGCTGGCCCGGCGCGAGTTTCTCGGAGGCCCACGGACCGGGGCGATGCTCGCGCGGAGCGCTGGCTGCAACGCGCCGGCGTGCGGCATCATGGTTGTGTCCCGCACCTACAACGTCCAGGGCTCCGCGTGCGACGCCATCGGCGAGGGCCTGCCGGGGTTGGCAGCGGCCTCCGGGCTGCGGCCCGGGCAGCACGCCGTCTTCGAGGACGTGGCCAACGACAACGAGCATCGCGGCTACCTCGGCTTCGCTTCCTGGGGCGGCTCCCGGGTGGAGGTCCACGCGGTGCTCCGGGCCTCCTCGGGCGAGGTGCTGGGGGAGATGAACGAGGGTCTGGAGCCCTGGAGCCACCGCCACTTGCGCCTACCCAGGCCGTGCTCCGGGGTGCGGCTGGAGGTCGAGGTTCGGGGGCCGGCGGACGCCCTCGTCTTCCCATACCTGTCGACGGTCCAGTCGGCGCGCAACTGCACCGCGCACCGCTATCCGGATCGCGTCGAGGGCGGCTCGCGCGGTCCGGCGCCAGGGCCGCGCGACCCCGAGCTGATGCTCCCGGACAAGCCCGGTGGTTAGACCCGCGGCCATTCTCTTCGACATGGACGGCACCCTGGCCGATTCATTCGAAGGCATCGGGCGCGCCCTCAACACCGCGCTGCGCGAGACCGGCCTGCCGACCCGTGAGCTCACCTGGGTGCACGGGCACGTCGGGCGCGGCATGCACGAGCTGGTGGTGGACGCGGCTGGGCCCGGTGCCGCGCCGGCGGTTGTCGGCGAGGTGGAGAGCCGCTGCCTCGCCGCCTACCGCTTGATTTTCCCGGAGCAGACCTCGCCTCTCCCCGGCGCCCGGGAGGTCCTGTCCTGGTGCCACTCCGGGACCGGCGGGCGGGTGGCGGTGGTCTCCAACAAGCTCTCCGGGCTGTCGCAGGAGTGGATGCGACGATTCGACCTCGACCGTTTCGTGGCCCTGGTCGTCGGCCCGGACACCTACGGGGTCCGCAAGCCGGACCCGGGCGCGGTGCTGCCGGTACTGTCGCGATTCGGAGTGGATCCGGCCGACGCCCTGCTGGTGGGGGACATGGTGGTGGACGCCGCGACCGGCCGCGCTGCTGGAATGTCGGTGGTCGGCATCAGACAGGACGGCACCGACGCTGCCGACCTGCGGGCGGCTGGCATGCAGGCTGTGCTCTTCGACCTCAGGGACCTGCCGGCCTGGCTGGCCGGGAATGGAGTGGGCTGGGCTACCATTGGCCGGTCATAGGAGGGCGAATGCCGTACACACCCAGCGACAAGGAGCAGGAGTACTTCCTCCGGGAGGAGATGGCGCGCCTCAAGAAGCTCCGGGAGGAGCACCGCCAGAAGCTCGAGGTCGAGGAGCGCCAGAGGCTCAAGGAGCTGCACTGGATGCACTGTCCGAAGTGCGGCGTCGGCATGTCCACCACCCAGTTGCACGGTGTGGAGGTGGAGCTCTGCCCGGGCTGCGGCGGCATGTACCTGGACGCTGGCGAGCTCGACAAGGTGCTCGAGGAGACCAACCGCGGCGGGTTCGCCTCGGCACTCGGCGCCTTCCGCCGCTGGTGGAAGGAATGACCTCACGGCAACCGCTACGCGTCGCGCTCGTCTTCGGAGGCCGCTCTGGCGAGCACGAGGTATCGCTGGTGTCGGCGCGCTCCGTGGCCTCGGCTCTCGACCCAGACCGCTATCAGGTGCTGCCGATGGCGATCGACCGGGCCGGGAGGTGGGCCGATCCCGCCACCGCCTCGGAGGTGCTGCGCGGTGTGGGCAAGACCCCGGGCGAGGTGCCGTCGTTCGAAGGCATCAGCCGTCTCGACCCCCGCCTTCTCACCGGCGAGGTGGATGTCGTACTGCCGGTCCTGCATGGCCCGTTCGGTGAGGACGGGACGGTCCAGGGACTCTGCGAGATCCTCGGGCTCGCCTACGCCGGCTGCGATGTGGAGGCTTCCGCGGTGACGATGAACAAGGTCACCACCAAACGGTTGCTGGTCGCGGCCGGCCTGCCGACGCCCCGTTTCCTGGCGGTGAGCTCCGCCGAGTGGACGAGCGGGCCGGACGCCTGCCTTTCGTCCTGCCTGACCTTGCCGTTGCCGCTGTTCGTCAAGCCCGTGCGGCTGGGGTCCTCGGTCGGGATCAGCAAGGTGCGCACGGCCGCGGCGCTGCCGGCAGCGCTCGAGACGGCGCTTGGATACGACGAGCTGGTGATCGTGGAGGAGGGGATCGACGCCCGCGAGGTCGAGGTGGCCGTGCTCGGCGGCACCCCGCCCATCGCCTCGGTCCCGGGCGAGGTCGTGCCCGGGCACGAGTTCTATGACTACGCGGACAAGTACCTGGACGATGCCTGTCAGTTGCTGGCGCCGGCGCCGCTGGCGGCCGACCAGGTCGCGGAGGTCCAGCGCCTGGCATTCCTTGCCTGCCGCGTCACGGGCTGCGACGCGATGGCGAGGGTCGACTTCCTGCTCGACCGGCGGAACGGGCGGTGCCTTGTCAACGAGCTCAACACCATCCCGGGGTTCACCTCCATCTCGATGTACCCGAGGTTGATGGGTCTGTCGGGCGTGAGCTACCCCGACCTCATGGACCGCCTGATCGCCCTGGCCCTCGACCGCCAGGCGCGCCGCCGGCGCTACGCCGACGCGGCTCTCCGTCCCCTCGCCGAGCGCGCGCGGTAGGTGGGGCGGGTGGTTGAATCAGCTCCGCCAGGAATCCGCAGTGGTCGTGTTCTGCCTGATGACCTGATTCCCTGATGAGCTGAGTCCCTGGATAGGTGAGTGGGGAGGGTGGTTGTGTGGCGGGGGTCGCGTGTACAATCACACGAGAGAAGTGGCGCACAGGAGGTGACTGATGGCAAGAAAATTCGTGCTGGTGGCACTGGCGGTGGCATTGGTCGCCACCTCGGTTCTCGCGGGCAAGCCGCGTGTAGCCGTCCTGGAGTTCGGGCACAAGGCGCTGAACTCGCGCTGGTGGGGGTCGGGCGGCGCGGCCCAGGACATGTTCATCACCGAGCTAGTGAAGTCCGGCAAGTTCTCGGTCATCGACCGCGAGCGGTTGGACGCCCTGCTGCAGGAGAAGAACCTCTCGCTGGGTGGTGACGTTGATCCCTCGTCGGCCGTGAAGGCCGGCAAGCTCCTGGGCGTCGAGTACTTCCTGTTCGGGAACGTGACCGAGTTCGGGGAGACCGAGAACAAGGCCCAGGTCGGCTGGGGGTTTGGCGTCGACGTGAAGAAGAAGAAGTTCGTCGCGGCTCTCGACTGCCGTCTGGTCAGCACCACGACCGGCGAGATCGTGTGGGCCGACACCGGCAAGAAGGAAGAGAGCAACGTCAAGGTCTTCGTGTTCGGCAGCGGCGGTGGCGTCGACGACGACCGGATGTTCGACAAGGTGCTCCGTCCAGTCGTCGAGGAGCTGGCGAAGAAGGTCACCGGCATGGATCTGACCAGCAGTGGTGGCCCGGTCGCGGCTGCCGAGGTGAAGTCCGGCAAGATCGCCAAGATCGAGGGCAGCACCGCGTGGATCAACCTCGGCTCGGCCAACGGCGTCAACGTCGGCGACTCCTATGCTGTGTACGAGCTCGGCGAGCCGATCAAGGATCCCGACAGCGGCGAGGTCCTCGGCCAGGACGAGAAGAGGATCGGCCACATCAGGGTCGTCGCCGTCAAGGGACCGAAGTACTCCGAATGCACGATTGTGGATGGAACTCATCTTGGTGTTGGTAACATCGTGAAGTGAGGCGCGAGGCGGGGGTACGGGACCTCCGGGGGGTGGGAATGCGACGCGTGGTGTCCTTGATCGCTCTGACGGTCTTTGCGGCCCTGGCGTCGGCGCAGGAAGTTGCCTACACGCCTTCCGAAAACCCCTTTCAGAACGAGTACGAGTTCTCACCTGGCAGGGTCATCGAGCTTCGAGCCGATGTACAGGGTGTGCGTCTGGACACTCTGTCGTTGGTTGCCCTCGAGCCGGCCCAGGCGGGCAAGCCTGTCAGGTGCGAGATCGAGTTGGCTGGCAACAACATGTCCAGCGGCAAGGTCGAGGTGAGTGCCGTACTGCTCCTCGAGGACACCAACTCGAAGGGCCTGCAGGGTGGAAGGATCACGATGGAGGCCTTCAAGGTCAAGGCCGGCAGGGCGTTTGCACAGAAGCAGGCGGTACAGGTGCCGGACGAGGTTCTGAGCCAGGCCTCCAAGGTGTACATCCTCGTACAGTTGCAGCTCTAGCCTTGGGGCGGGATCCAGCGCCGTGGCGCTGCGGGTCTCCAACGGCGGGCGCCCTGCGGGGCGCCGATTCATTTTTCCACCATGCACCCGCCCGGCGGCTCGGCGAACCAGCGCTCCAGCTCGTCAGCCTGGCCGCAACAGCAAGTCGCTGCTGACTACCTGATTCGCCGGGAGCGTGGGCCGGAGCTACTCGTGTCCCACCATCAGGCGCCACGCGACCAGGCGGTCGTTCATGGCGCGCAAGCGGCGGCAGAGAAGCTGGCAGAGCAGCGTGAGGAACTGGCGCGCCGCGTCGGGGTCCATGTCGAGTACCTCTTCGAGGCGCTTGCGGTCGACCGTGAAGACGCTGCAACCCTCGACGTGGGACCGTGCATCCGCGGAGCGTGGCAGGTCGTCGATCAACGCCATCTCGCCGAACACCTCTCCACGCTTGAGGATGGCGAGCGCCTCCTCACCCATGCCCGGCAGCCGGCGGGAGATGCGAACCTGACCGTCGACGACGATGTAGAGCTTGTCGCCCCCCTCGCCCTCGCCGAAGATCAGCGTTTCGGGAGGGAACCTCTCCTCGTTCGAGTAGGACGCGAGGAGCCTCAGCTCGGCTGCCGAGAGGCCCTGCTCCTGCAGGACTTCGAGCTTGGCCGCCTCGTCGATGTGGATTCGCTCTCCGGGCTGGCCGGCCGCGATGCGCTGGGGTCCCTTCCCCGGGGTGATGATCTGGGTCATGGCGCCGTTGGCGGCCCGCGTCTTGGCTGCCAGGGCGTGCCAGAAGGTCCACAGTAGCGCCACGCCGAGCTCGCGGTTCGACTCGGTGAGCTGTTCGAGGTCCTGGGCCGGCAGCCGGAGGAGCGTGCCGGCCTCGATCCCGAGAATGCTGGAGGATCGGGGCCGCTGGTCGACGAAGCTGATGTCGCCGAAGATGTCGCCCACGCCCAGGGTCGCCAGCACCTGGGTGCCCATGGGCGAGCGGCGGCAGACCTGCACCTTGCCCGCGAGGATCACGAAGACATCGCGCTCCTCGTAGTCCTCGCGCATGATCACCTGGGCGTGACGGAACGCCTCGCTGTGCCCGGCCTGGCCGAGGACGAAGAGCTGCGCGTCGGAGAAGTGACGGAAGGCACGGAACCGGCGGAGGTCCAGGGCGACGCGGAGGAGCTCGTCCCGTCGCTCCGAAGGGCTCTCCCGGCGCAACCCTGGCTCGGCGGGAGGAAGCCCCGAGAAGAGGCGGGCGCGCGTCAGGGCCACCTGCTCGGAGGCGCGCTGGAGCCCACCGGCCCGCTGGTCATGAAGCTTGTCCAGGTCGGGCCGGGAAACGCGACAAAGCGCCGCCAGGGTCTCGACGCGACGCCGG
>DAONEV010000023.1:0-22074 GCA_035403265.1 Thermoanaerobaculaceae bacterium
CACCTCTGCGGCCACCTCCTGGTCTTCGGTGGAGAAGGCATCGTTCTGCCGACTCGAGAGAACGAGCTGCGCCACGAGATTCTCCTCGATCGTGAAGCTGCAGATGAGCAACGTCCGCACGCCCTGGTGGAGGAGGTGATCGATGACCGGGGAGCGCTCGGCCGAGGCCGCCAGGTCGGACAGGTAGAGCGTGCGGTTGCGCTCCAGCTCACCCGGCAGGAAGTGCCCGATCTGGGCCCGACCCCCCTCGTGGCCGCCGAGGCCCGGCTCGCTGTCCACCGCCACGTACTCTCCGTCGCCGGTCGTCGGGTGGAACGCGACGATGGCCGCGCGGTCAGCCGGGATGAGCTGGCGCAGGCGCGCCAGGGCGGCGGTGGCGATCTCCTTCGCGGAACGTACCGCAAGGATGGCAAGGTCGATGTCATGCATCGACTCCAACCGGCGGGCGTAACGCTGCAGGGCGACCTCGGCGTCGCGCCGCTCGGTGATGTCGACCAGCACGCCGCGCAGCCCCACCGGCTGCCCGCCCTCCAGGATCGGCTGGGAGCTCGACCGCACCCACCGGGAGGCGCCGGCTTTGTTCACAACCCGGTACTCGCTGGGGTGGAGGTCACCGTTCAGGGTGCGCTCGAAGCTCGCCACCAGCTCCGGCAGGTCATCCGGGTGCACGAACCTGGAGAAATGCTGCCCCACCACCTCACCGGGCTCGAACCCGATGATGCGCGGCGCGGCGCCACTGATAAAGGTGAGGATGCCCTCGGCATCGACGGTGAAGATGGCCTCCCCGATCTTCTCGACGAGGTCCCGGTACTTCTCCTCGGACTCCCGGAGCGCCTGCTCGGTCCGCCGGCGTTCGGAGATGTCGGCGATGACGCCGATGGCGTGCATGGTCGAGTCACGGCGAGCCACGCAGACAGCTTGGTCTGAGAACCACATGAAGGTTCCGTCGGCGACCTGCCAGCGGTACTCGACCTGGGTCTCGCCCGCCTCCAGCTCGGTTCGGTATCTGGCGATGACCTGCCCTTCGTCTTCGGGGTGCACGCGCGATCGCAAGAAGCCCTTCTCGGTCACGAAACGGTCGGCCGGGAAGCCGGTGAAGCGCTCGATGCTCGAGCTCATCCACGTGGCATCGAGTTCGCTTGGGACCTCGGCCGCATAGACAGCGACCGGAAGGGCCGCGAGAATCGCCGCCTGCTGGGCCTGGCTGCGTTCCAGCTCCTCGCGCATCCGCTTGCGCTCGGTGATGTCGCGAAACACCACCTGAATGGCCGGTTCACCGAGGTACGTGAACGGCCCTGCGGCCACCTCGACCTCGACCGGGGAGCCGTCCAGCCGTTGGAACCGTTCCTCCTCCAACGGCTCCGCCTGACCGGTCTCCAGCATGCGCCCCACGCGTTCGCGCACGAGATCCCGGGAGTCAGGGTGGACAAGGTCGATGACCGGCCGGCCCACCAGCTCGTCGGGGCTGGCGGCGCCGAGCATCCGGGTTGCGGTGGCGTTGACGAACACCAACCGACCCGCCGCGTGGACGGCAATGGCGTCCGGGGAAAGCTCGACGAGCTGCCGATACCGGAAGGCGCTCTCCTCGAGTGCCTGGCGGGCCTGAAGGAGCCCGCGGAGGTCGTGGAAGACGCCTTGCACGGTCGGGCGGCCGTCCAGCTCCACGAGGCTGGCCGCGATCCGCACGGGAATGTGAGCGCCGGCTCGATCGACGACATCCGCCTCGACCTGATCCTCCGCCCTGGCCTGCGCGTGCGCCCGGAAGAGGGCCTCGTAGCGCAACCTCTCCGGCTCCGGGTGCAGCTCCCACTGAGACATCTCCCGGATCTCGGCAAGGGAACGGCCGATCAGCTCCTGGGCCCGGAGGTTAGCGTGGAGAAGCCGGCCGGTGGCGACATCGGCCAGGAAGATCGCGACGTTCGCCTGCTCCACCAGCCTCTCGTAGCGATCGCGAGAAGCTCGCAGCTCCTGGGCCGCCGCGACCCGCTCGCCGGTCTCGTGGAGGATGCCGGTGAAGCGTGTCTGACCATTGGGGAGACGGCTTGCGATCTCGACCACCGAGACCCAAACCAGCGACCCGTCGCGCCGGCGAAGCTGCAGGACCTGGTCGTTGACCGTCCCCTCGTCCAGCGTGCGGCGGATGGCCGCCGCCCTGTCCTCGGGCCGCGCATAGATTTCGGCGGTCCCGCACCCCCGGGCCTCGTCCAGACTGGCAAAGCCGAGCAGCCGCAGGAAGGCGTCGTTGGCGTCCAGGATCTCGCCTTCGAGGGTGGTCTGAAATCGCCCGACCCGGAGCTGGTCAAGCAAGTCCGGTAGCCCGGAGTCGGCGCCGGGAACGGGACGCGCACGCTCTGACATCGTGGGGTCATGGTAGCACCGGCCCACCCACCCACCGGTCAAGCGGATCAGCGAATCAGGAGCTCAGCGAGCCAGGTGGGCAGCTCCGCGATGTCGTCAGGGTTCATGAGCCGGGGTGGGCGGCGGACCGGAAAGCCTGATTCGCTACGAGCCGATTCGCTGGACCGCTGGGCGGTGGGCGAGCAACGACCGGATCAGCGGCGCCAGCCGGGTGGTGCCGCTATCGCCCTTGTCGAGCAGCACCTCGATCTTGCCCCGCAGGCGCAGCCGCTCCTCACGGGTCGTGTCGCGGGCGGTGAGGACGATGATCGGGATCTGATGCGTCGTCGGGTCATCCTTGAGGCGGGTCGCGACCTCGAACCCGTCGATGCCCGGCATCATGAGGTCGAGGATGACCACGTCCGGGGGGTCGATGCGGACCAGCTCGAGCCCTTGCGAGCCACTATAGGCGTGCCGCAGGTCGTAGCCCTGGCCCCGCAGCATCTCGTCGACCAGCTCGTGCAGGGTCGCCTCGTCGTCGATGAGCAGCACGCTGGGCTCGGTGACGGGGGGTTGCGGCACCAGCTCCGACAGGCGCGCCAGCAGGTGCTCGCGGTCCACCGGCTTGGTGAAGTAGGCCTCGGCGCCCAGCGCCAGACCCAGCTCGTGGTTGGCGAGCACCGAGACGATGATGACGGGGATCCGGCTGGTCTCGGGGCGGTTCTTGAGCTCTCGCAGGATCTCCCAGCCGTCGCGGCCTGGCAGGACGATGTCGAGGACGATGGCCGCCGGGTGATGCCCCATGACGAGCCCGACGGCGTCGGTGCCGGTGCGGCTCCACAGGACCTGGTAGCCCGCGCCCAGCAAGTCATGGCGGATGCGTTCGAAGGCGGCGGGGTCGTCCTCCACGACCAGCACCCGGGTACCTTCGGCGGCGGCAAGGAGCGGGACGTGCGGTCCCGACGCCTCGTTGCCCTGGAACCCGGTGGGAAGCACCACGGTGAAGGTGCTGCCCTCTCCGAGCACGCTCTCGACGGTGATGATGCCGCGATGAAGCTCGACCAGGCGCTTGACGAGAGCGAGGCCAAGACCGGTGCCACCATACATGCGGCCGTCCGTCTGGAAGACCTGCCTGAACTCCTCGAAGATGACGCGCTGGTCGGCCGGCGCGATGCCGATGCCGCGGTCGGCCACGGCCAGCGAGAGGGAGCTGGCGTGCAGGGGCGAGACCTCGGCAGCGAGCCGGCGGGCGGTCACCTGTACGGTGCTGCCTTCGTAGGCGAACTTCACGGAGTTGGAGAGCAGGTTGAGGAGGATCTGCTTCACCCGCACCGGATCTGCCGCGAGCGTGGGCAGGTCGGCGGGAAGGTCCAGAGCGATGTCGATCCGCCGTTCCTTGGCAAGCGCCCGGACGATGTCGGAGACGCCTTCGACGAGCCCCGCCACCTGCACATCCTCGGGGTGCAGCTCGAGCTTGCCGGCCTCCACCTTCGAGAGGTCGAGGATGTCGGAGATCATCGCCAGCAGGTGCTCGCCCGAGGTGCGGATGTTGTCGAGGAACTTGAGGTAGCGGGGGTCGAGCTGCTGGGCAATGCGGGTGCGGAGAATGGTCGAGAAACCTATGATCGAGTTGAGGGGGGTGCGCAGCTCGTGGCTCATGGTCGCCAGGAAGCGGCTCTTCATCTGGTCGGCCTCGAGCAGACGGGCATTGGCCTCGGCCAGCGCCTCGGCGCGCAGGCGGTCGGCGGCGCGAAGCTGCGAGTCGATGCGGCGTGTCACACCCAGCGTCACGCCGGCGATCGCCGCCATGGCGAGGAGGATGACCAGCGCGGCGAGCAGGCGGACGCGATCGATCGGGGCGTGGATGACCGCGTTGGGGACCGCCAGCCCGAGGGTCCAGCGGAGTGCGGGGTACTCACTCCGCACCGGCACGTGGATGACGAACCGATCGTCCCCCTTCCAGCGGACCTGTGCGAAACCAGGCTCCGGGGATCGGAGCTGCTGCGACAGGGCGGCAAACCCGCTGGTGCCCGGGAAGAGCTGGTCGATGGAGGCGAGCTGCGTCGTCACGTTGGCGCCGCGAGGCAGGGTGCTGAAGTCCACGGCCGGGAAGTAGATAATGCGGCCGTGGTCGTCGACCAGGAAAGCACTGCCGGTGCCCTCGTAGGTGATGCCGTTCATGAGCTTGCTGACGGTGAGCAGGAGGACATCGATACCGGCGATGCCGAGGAAGCGACCATCCGGGGCGTGGACCGTTGTCTCAACGGTGACGGCGAGGTCACCGGTGCCGGCGTCGACTCCCGGCGCCGCGACATAGAGGTGGTTCTTGGCGATGGTCTCGGCCCACCACCAGCGCTCCTTGGGGTTGTAACCGGCACGCTCCACCCGCCCGGAGCTGCGGAAGTACTCGGCCGTGTTGTCGGTGCAGAAGAAAACGGACTGGATGCTCGGGTCGCCCCGCTCGATGGCGAGGAAGAACGATTGGATCTGCAGCCAGCCCGGGTCGGTGGCCAGGGGCCGCCGGTACTGGTTGTAGCCCTGCCACCAGCTCATCACCGTGGGGTCCGCGAGCACGGTCGTGACGGCACGGCTGCGGTCCTCGAAGAAGGCGGCGATGTCCCGTGCCCGCAGGGTCACGAGGTCGAGCACCCCCTGGTGGACCTTGGCCCGGGTGAGCTCGGCGATCTCCTGCACCGCGAGCCCGCCCAAGAGGGCGAACGCCGCGGCGGAGAACGCGATCACCGCCACCGGCAGGCGAAGCCTCACGCGACCGGGTGTCGCCTGTGGTGGTTGGACCATGACGCGAGTCTAGGAGCCCGCAGGAGAAATGGGAAGGCCATCGGCGGGGCGGCGGGTCAGCCGGAGGCCGAGCAGCAGTGTGGCGACCGCCGCGCCGAGCAGCAGCGCGCCGGTGGTCTGGTGCATCGTGGTGACGATGGCGCGCCAGCCCTGGTGTGATGCCTGCTGGTCGGGACCGCCACGCGCCACCAGAGCCGTCAGGCCGAGCCCAACCTGGGTGCTCACGAGGCCGATCAGCAGCTTCCCACACCACGGCAACGGTGGAAGGTCGGCGTGGAACCCCCACGCCCTCAGCCCGACCGCGACGGCCAGCACCGCCACCACAGCCGCCGCCGTGATGTGGATCATCAGCCCCGACGCCAGGTGTCGCTGCAGCGCGCCGAGGCCGAGCTGCACCGCGATGGTGCCCACCAGGCAGGCGCCGAGCACACGATCACCGCTGGCCGAGATGCGCGCCGCGGGTGGTTGATCGGAGGTCCATCGGCGCGTCAGCATCACCGCAACCGCAACCAGGGTGACGAAGAATATCTGCCCGAGCACGCCGTGGACCGCGGCGAGGACGAGGCTGGGGGCCATGTCGGTGGCCTGGGTCGATAGCGTCAGCTTGCCCGTCACCCGCAGCCCGCCCAGAAGACCCTGGATCGCGACCATGGGCACCGTGGCCAGCGCCAGCCAGCGCAGCCAGCGCCGTCGCTCGACGAGCCAGAGGTGGACCGTCAGGGTCACCGTGGTGAGACCCACGAGAGCACCGAAGAGCCGGTGCGCGTGCTCGAAGTACACGCCTCCCGTCATGCGCGAGAGAGGGTAGAGAAACATGTTGTACCCAAATGAGTTCGGCCAGTCGGTGACGGCCAGACCGGCGCCATGGCTGGTGACCAGGCCGCCGATGGCGAGCAGTGCCAGGGTCGCCGCGGCCGCCACCCAGGCGAAGGCGCCGGTCCAGTTGGGGTCAGGCGAGCCTCCGGGACGGAGGATGCCTCCCAGGCGTCCGCCGATCGCGCCGATCGCCGCTCCAATGAGCAGGCAGCCGGGAAGCCAGATCACCGCCGAGGGCAGTAGTTGGTTGGGCTCGCGGCTGGCCAGGAGGCCGCCCAGGATGAGGAGGTTGAGCGCGGACGTGAGCAGGCCGGAGGCCAGTCCGCCCCGCCACCCCCGCTGTCCCAGACGACCGGCTGTGAACCCTCCGGCCAGCAGGATCGCAAGCAAGCCGGGACCTATCACGGCCGGCGCCAGCTCGACGCCGGGCAGCCGGGAGACGTAGCCGGCCACCCACATTGCCACCGCGGTCCCGAACCCCACCGCCAGGATGTCCGCCGCCCCGCGCCCCGAGCCGTCCTGCTGACGATCCATGTGTCCTCCTGCGCACTGCCAGTATCGCGCAACTCCCGTCCGCTCGCCGGGGCAGCGAATCAGCGGATCAGCGGCCCAGCTCCCCCGCCCGACCAGGATTCGAGGCCGACGGGTCCGGCTCGCGGTAGGATGCTGCGATGGTGCGGCCCCATCTCCTGGGAATGCTGCCGGACAACCTCGTCCGCCACCTGGAGAGCGAGGGCGTGACGGTGAGGCCGGCCGAGGCGCGCCGGATCCTGGCCCACGTCATCACGGCCGCCAGGCCAGGCTTTCCTCGCTCACGGCCGGTCCCGGCACGGGTCGAGGACGCGGTGGCGGCAACGTGTGACCGGCAGCCGCTCGAGGTCCTCGAGCGTGCCGCCGACCCGGTCGACGGGTTCGTGAAGTACCTCCTGCGCGCCCCGGACGGGGCGCTCTCCGAGGCCGTGCGCATCCCGCTCGAGCGGGAGGGGAGCTTCAGCGTGTGCCTGTCGTCCCAGGTCGGGTGCGCGATGGGGTGCGCCTTCTGTGCGACCGGGCGTCTGGGCCTGCAGCGCGACCTCGAGGCGTGGGAGATGGTCTCGGCGTTTGGCCTGGTGCGAGCCGAGGCGCCTGGACGGGTGACCGGCGCCGTCTTCATGGGCCAGGGCGAACCGCTCGCGAGCTACGAGGCGGTGCTGCAGGCGGCGACCGTGCTGGCGGATCCATGCGGTGGGCGCATCCGCGCCGAGGCGGTCAGCATCTCGACCGTCGGCCTGGCGCCGGCGATGCGGCGGTTTGCCCGCGAGGGACGCCGGTTTCGCCTCATCACGTCGCTGACCTCGGCGGTCGAGTCGAGGCGGGCGATGCTCCTTCCGGCCGCCGCCCGCTGGCCACTCGGCGAGGTCGCCGCGGCGCTTGCTGAGCTGCACCGGGCGACCGGCGAACGGGTGACCGTGGCCTGGGTGGTGCTGGGTGGAGTCAACACCGGCATCGACGAGGTCGAGGCCCTGGGCGCGCTCATGCGGGGCGTGCCGTTCAGGCTCAACCTGATCGACGTCAACGACCCCAGGCCTGGCGGATTCAGGCGCGCCTCGGCCGAGGAGCTGGCGACATTCCGGGACCGCCTGAGGAGGCTTGGAGTGCCGGTCGTGCGCCGCTACTCGGGTGGGGCCGCGACGCATGCGGCGTGCGGCATGCTGGCCTCGAGGTGGATCGCCCGGGAGGCGGAATGCGGAGGCCGGGAGCCGGCTTGTGGCAGGTGACGCGGGCAAGGTCCCGGGTGCCCCGCGGAGGTGTCTGACGGTGGACCCAGAAATCCCCCCGAACAAGACGGTTCCCGGTGCGATCACCCGAAGTCGGCCGAGCGGCGTGCTGGCCTGGATGGTTGCCCTGGTGGAGCTGACCAAGGCCCGCCTGGTCACGCTGGTCGTGGCCACTACCGGGGTCGGCTTCGCGATGGCGGGCGGCCGGATCGCCTGGCTCGCGCTGGGGACGCTGGGTGCCACGGCGTCCGCAGCGGCGGGCTCGATGGCGCTCAACGAGTGGCAGGAGGCGGATCGGGACGCGCGCATGGAGCGCACCCGGCGGCGACCCGTGCCGTCCGGTGAGATCGCACCCGGCGCCGCCCTGGCTCTCGGGCTCACCCTCGCCTCAGGCGGGGTGCTGGCGTTGGCGGTGGCCGTCAACCTCACGACCGCCGCCCTGGGACTCGCGGTGGTGCTGCTCTACACCCTGGTCTACACGCCTCTCAAGACCCGCTCGCCGCTCGCGACCCTGGTGGGAGCGGTGTGCGGCGCGCTGCCGCCGATGATGGGGTGGACGGCCGTCACCGGTCGGGTCGGGCTCGGGGCGTGGATCCTCGCCGGGGTGCTGTTCCTGTGGCAGATCCCGCACTTCCTGGCGCTCGCCTGGCTCTACCGCGAGGACTACGAGCGTGGCGGGTTCCGAATGCTACCGCTCGCCGACCGCCGCGGCGACATCACGGTGTTGATGGTCGTGCTCTACGCCCTGGCCTTGCTGCCGGTGTCGCTTGCGGCGGTGCTGGCGGGCCTCGCGGGTGCTGTCTACGCGGTGGGCGCGGTGATCCTGGGCGGCGGACTCCTGCTGTCCTCCCTGACCTTGGCACGCACCCGCGCCGACGCCGATGCCCGGCGCCTGTTCGTCGCGACGCTCCTCTACCTGCCGCTCCTGCTGGGCCTCATGACGGCCGACCGGCGCGTCTCCGCCGGCGAGGTCGCGGTGGCCAGCTCGACCGCCGTGTCGGGCGGCGGCAGCATCGTGGCGGAGTAGTGGCACCGGCCGAGCCCTCGCCCGCTCCCCGGCGGCGGGGCTTCCTGGCCTCGGGAGGGTGGATCCTGCTGCTCGCCGTGGGCCTGGTGGCCGCCGTCATGCTCACCCACGTGGTGACGGCGCTTCGCCACCGGGGCCGCGCAGTCGGCGACGGGCGCGACCCGCGAACCTACGGCTATGCCCTTGCGCCCTCCCGGGTGGCGCGCGAGGCGATCGTGGCGGCCGGCATGCCGAAGGACGGCCTTCCGGCACTCATCGAGCCGGTAGCCTGGAGCCTCGCCGAGCTGGACGCCGCGGCGGCCCGGCAGCGGCGAAGCAAGCTCCTGGTGGCGGACGACGCGGTCATCGGCGTCTGCCTGGGCGGCCAGGCGCGCGCCTACCCGCTGCGCTTCCTGGTCTGGCACGAGGTGGTCGACGACACCCTCGCGAGTGAGCCGATCCTGGTCGCGTACCACCCGCTGTCGGGCGGGGCCGTGGTGGCGCGCCGTCCGGTCGACACCGTGTTGGCAGTGAGCGGCCTGTTGCTCGACTCCACGCACCTGCTTTACGGGCGGAACCCCCGCGGGCTCGGGGAGAGCCTGTGGTCGCCGCTCATGCTGCGCGCCGTGACCGGTCCCGCCGCCGCGGCTGGCGCCGTCCTGGAGCCGCTCCCGAACGACGTCACCACCTGGCGGGCGTGGCGAGACCGCCACCCGGAGACGACGGTACTGGCCCCGGTGGGGACTTTGCGGGAGGAGTACGGGCGCGACCCGTACGCCTCGTACCTGGGCAACGATGAGCTGCGCTTCCCGGTGCGGCGCGAGCTTCCGGCGGCCTGGTTTCCGCGCAAGACCGAGGTCCTGGCGGTGCGTCTCGATGGGCGGTGGGTCGCCCTGTCGTTTCCGGCCATGGTCGCCCTGGCTGACGCCAACGGCCTCGCCTCCGTCGAGGCCGGCGGCCGGACGTGGCGCGTGCAAGTCGGGCTGAAGCCGCCGACCCTCGTCCTCGAGGACGGGTCGCAGCCAGTCGTTCGCGCCTTCGCCTTCGCCTGGTACGCTCTCCATCCGCACGACACCCTGTGGGTCCGGTGACTCCTGCCGTGGCAGGAGCGACATTCCTGTCGCGACCTGTCGTGTCGCCACCTGTGCTGCCTGTCTTTCAGTCCCGGCAGGAAGGCCGCTCCTGAGGGATCTCCCCGGCTTGCCTGACAGGGGCATCGGGTGTCAGCCGAGCAGGAACAGCGCGAAGAGGACGAGCCACACGACGTCCAGAAAGTGCCAGTACATGGCGGTGTAGAGCACGCCGGCATGGTGGTCGGCGGTGAAGCGGCCGGACCCCGCGCGCCACGTCACGACCGCCAACGGGACCAGGCCGCCGCAGACGTGGACGGCGTGCAGGCCGGTGAGGACGTAAAAGGTGAATCCGAAGAGGTGACTCGAGACCGTGAGGGCGGAGTGCACGAGGCGCCACCAGTTGATTGCCTGGGAGGCCAGGAAGCCAACGCCGAGCAGCAAGGTGAGAGCGAGCCCGCGGCGGAGGTGGATCTGATGCCCGCGGCGGACCGCGGCCAGCGCCCCCGCCATCGTGGCGCTGGAGAGGAGCAGCAGCGCCGTGGACAGCCACAGCCCTGGCATCACGTCGGGAGTCCCGGGCGGCGGCCACGCCTGGGCGCGGGCGCGCACCACCAGCGTGCCGACGATGCTCGCGGAGAAGAGCATCCCGAGGGCCGCGATGAGCAGCCAAGTGGCCATGCGTCCGAGCTCCGGTCGCACCGGTTCGCGACGGTCGTGCCGGGTCTCGGTCATGGCTTGATGGCCGGGGCGTAGCCGGGGATGAGGTCAGGCTGATAGGTCGTTGTGTCGAGCAGCGCCAGGGTGATGAAGAGCGCCGCAAAGCAGAGCGTCGCGACGAAGATGACCGCGTTGAAGGGGCGGTCCCAGCGGAGGTGCATGAAGTAGAGCAGGACCAGACTCGCCTTGATGGTGGCGATGAGCAGGGCCGCGACCAGGTTCAACCGGCCAAGGTCGACCCAGGTGATGGCCACGGTGACGACCGTCAGGAACACGAGGGTCGCCCACACCCCGGCCAGCAGCCGCCACGGCACCACGTGCGCGAGCGCGCCGGAGTGATCGCTTGAAGCAGCGTCAGCGGAAGTCATGGTGCGCTCCTTCGGGTTGCCATGTCAGTGGATGAGGTAGAGCAGCGGGAACAGGTAGATCCAGATGAGGTCCACGAGGTGCCAGTAGAGCCCCCCGAGGTCCACGGGCGTGAAGTACGAGGCGCCGAAGTCGCCCCGCCGGGCACGGAGCAGGAGCCACGCCAGGACTGCCATGCCGGCGATGACGTGCAGGCCGTGCAGGCCGGTCATGACGAAGTAGATGCCGAAGAACAGGTGGACGTTCCGCGGCACCACCGGCGCGGCCGGGGCGCCGAGCTCGGCGGCCGCCTCGTGGTCGGTCTGAGCCGGTGCTGCGTGCTCCTGGGGAACATAGCGCGTCCCCCAGAGCAGGCCCTCCTTCCACTTGTGCTGGTACTCGACGCCCTTGATCCCCAGGAAGACGAAGCCGCAGGCCAGGGTGATGCCAAGCAGTCGCCGTAGCGCTCGCTGCGCGCCGATCTGGGCGGCGCGCACCGCCCAGGCCATGGTGAAGCTCGAGAAGATGAGCACCAGGGTATTGACGCCACCCATGGTCTTGTCGAGGAAGCGGTGGGCGTAGATGAAGACCTCGGGGTGGCTGGCGCGGTATACGGCGTAGGCGCAAAACAGGCCGGAGAAGAGCAGGACCTCGGTGCCGAGGAAGATCCACATGCCGAGCTTGAAGGCCTCCAACTGCTGCCGCCGATCGCTGAAGTGATGCTGCAGGTGCGGGTCGTGGAGGTGCTCGGCGGGTGTGCCCATCGCCACTCCTCAGCGCGCCGCCGCAGCAAGAGGGCCGCGGGTCACCACATAGCCGTCGATGGACGCGTCGTACTGGAAGCGCTCGACGTCGTAAGGGTCGCCGACCTCGGGGGTGACCGCGAAGTTCTCGGTGGGGGGCGGCGAGGTGGTCTGCCACTCCAGGGTCGCGCTACCCCACGGGTTGGCCGGCGCCGGCTTGCCACGGAACAGCGAGTGCAGCAGCACCCCCGCCGCGATGAAGAACCCCACCGCCAGGATGTACGAGCCGATCGTCGAGGCGACGTGATACGGCATGAACTCCGGCAGGTAGTTGTAGTAGCGTCTCGGCATCCCCTTGGCGCCCATGACGAACTGCACGAAGAACGTGGTGTTGAACCCCACGAAGACGAGTCCCGCGGCGATGTTGGCCCAGCGCTGGTTGTACATGCGGCCGAGCATCTTGGGCCACCAGTAGTGGAGCCCGGCCAGGAACGCGATCACCGTGCCGCCGAACATCACGTAGTGGAAGTGTGCGACCACGAAGTAGGTGTCGTGCAGGTGCACGTCGGTGGCGAGGGAGCCCAGAAACAGCCCGGTGAGCCCGCCGATGCCGAACAGGAAGAGGAACGACAGGGTGTAGATCATCGGTGCCGCCAGCCAGATCGACCCCTTGTACATCGTCGCCGTCCAGTTGAAGACCTTGATCGCCGAAGGGATGGCGACCATGAAGGTGAGGAACGAGAAGATCACCCCGAGGAGGTTGGATTGACCCGAAACGAACATGTGGTGGCCCCAGACCAGGAAGCTGATCACGGCGATGGCGATGGAGCTGTAGGCAATGAAGCGGTAGCCGAAGATGTGCTTGCGCGAGAAGGTCGAGACCGTCTCGGAGATGATACCCATGGCCGGCAGGATCATGATGTAGACGGCCGGGTGGGAGTAGAACCAGAAGAAGTGCTGGAAAAGCACCGGGTCGCCGCCCAGGGCGGGGTCGAAGATGCCGATGCCGACGGCTTTCTCCAGGGCCAGCAGGAGCAGCGTGATGCCCAGGACCGGGGTGGCGAGGACCTGGATGATCGCGGTCCCGTAGAGCGACCACACGAACAGCGGCATGCCAAACCAGCCCATGCCCTCCGGGCGCAGCTTGTGGATGGTGACGATGAAGTTGAGCCCGGTGAGGATCGACGAGAAGCCGAGCACGAACACCCCGAGCACCATCGAGATGACGGCCGTGTCGGTGGTTGTGGAGTACGGCGTGTAGAACGTCCAGCCGGTGTCGACGGAGCCGAGGATCATCGAGACCAGCGCCAGCACTGCCCCTCCCACCCAGCAGTAGTACGACGCCAGGTTGAGGCGCGGGAACGCCACGTCCCTGGCACCCAGCATGAGCGGCAGCACGAAGTTCCCCAGCGCCGCCGGGATGCCGGGGATGATGAAGAGGAAGATCATCACGGCACCGTGCAGGGTGAACATCTGGTTGTAGGTCTTGGCGTCCATGATCGTCTTCGTGGGGGTCAGGAGCTCGGTGCGGACGAGCAGCGCGAAGATCCCTCCGAGCAGGAACGAGGTCAGGATCGACACCAGGTACATCATGCCGATGCGCTTGTGGTCGAGGGTGAACAGCCATGAACGGAGGCCCCGCTCCTGGTTGAGGTAGTTGGCTCCTGCCAGGGCGTTGCCGGAGGCGGCGGGTGCGGGGGTGGTGATGGCGTCGGTCATGTCGCGGCCCTCGTCAGTGCGCTTTCTGCAGCGTCTTGAGGTAGGAGATGATGGCGGTGATCTCCTGGTCCTTGAGCCGTCCCTTGTAGGTGGGCATGACCGGCTGGAAGCCGGCCACGAGCTTCGCCTGGGGCTCGAGGATCGACTCGCGGATGTAGTTCTCGTCGGCGCTCACCGGACCGCCGGTCTGGAGCGGGACCGGCTCGCCGACCAGGCCCAGGAAGGTCGGGCCGATCCCGGCCTTGCCGTCCACCGAGTGGCACTGGGCACAGCCCCTCATCTTGTAAAGCCGCGCCCCGGCCTCGGCGGGCGGCAGCTTGGCGAGCACGTTGGCCTCCTGCTCGAGCCACTTCTCGAAGCCGCCCGGCTCGTGGACGATCACCTGCGCCAGCATGTCCGAGTGGCCGGCGCCGCAGTACTCGGCGCAGAAGACCTGGAACTCGCCACTGCGGGTGGCCTCGAACCAGAGCTTCGTGTAGCGCCCCGGGAGGACGTCGCGCTTGATCCGGAACGCCGGCACAAAGAAGGAGTGGATGACGTCCTCGGAGGTCATCACCAGGCGCACCGGGCGGTGCACCGGGACGTGCAGGTTCTCGTCGACGTGGCCGTTCGGGTAGGTGAAGAACCACTTCCACTTCTGGCCCGTGACCTGCACCTCGTAGGCATCGGCCGGCACGGTGTTGATGTCGAGGAAGACCCTGACCCCCCAGCCGAAGATGACGACGACCAGGATCAACGGGATGATCGTCCAGGTCAGCTCGAGGGCAGTGTTGTGGCTGGACGAGGGGGCCGGCCGGGCGGCCCGTCCGCGGTGGTAGCGGAACACGAACAGCACCATCAGGCCGACGATGAGCAGGAAGAACGCCGCCGAGATGCCGAGAATGAAGTGGAAGAGCGTGTCCACGTCGCCGGCCGTCGCGGTCGCGGCGGGTGGCATCCAGAATCCCCCGTCCTTCGGGCCGCCTGACACTCCTCCCAGCAACATCCAGGTCATCGTCAACGCCGATGCCTTTCCCGCCACCACCAGCCGCCGAGCCACACGCCCAGCACCAGGGTCGTGAGGCCACCGCCGAGGCGCATGAGCCGGCCGGCCGCCACGGTGTAGCGGCCGGCGCCGGCGTCGTAGTGGAAGCACATGAGCAGGAACCGATCGCCGGTGGAGCCGAGGCGGCCCTGGCTCGCCTCGGTGAGGCCAAGTCGCACGGTCTTGGGCTCCAGCATCACCCCGTAGAGGTAGCGGGCCACCCGCCCGTCGGGGGTCACCAGCATGAACGCCGCGGCGTGGGTGTACTCCTTGCGTTCCTCGTTGTAGCGGTAGCGGAAGCCGACCGCATCGGCGAGGGCCACGATCTCGGGCTGTCGGCCGGTCAGGAAGTGCCAGCCGGCCTCGGCGCCGGGGCGGCCGAGCGATTCCAGGTAGGTCTTCTTCTTGGCTGCGGCGAGCCGCGGCGTCTCGAGCGGGTTGATCGACACGGTGACGATCTCGAAGTCGCGGCCCGGGGCCCAGTCAAGCTCGCGGAGGGCGTCCACCAGGCCGTTGAGCTGCAGAGTGCAGAGCATCGGGCACTCGTAGTAATTGAGGGTGAGGATGACCGGCTTGCCATGGTCAAGGTAGCTGCCCAGGGTGACGACAGCGCCGGTCTCGTCCACGAACGCCAAGCCGCGCGGCACGCTGGCGCCGAGCTTCTCGTCGACTCCGACGCCCTCCAGCTCCCTCGGCAACGGCTCCTCGCGCTGGGCCGGCGCCGAGGCGGCCAGTAGCAGCACCAGGGTGCTTCCAGCCGCGACCCGAGCCAATGCTGTGGGGACCTGGATCACTCGCCACCTCGGGTGGCCGCGCCCCGGAAGCGGCGAGTCAGCCTCGGGGGGAAGCCGCCTTCCCTGAGAAGCGATCCCTTGCCGCCTGAATTCCATCCTGCGGTGAGGTGGGTGCCGGCTTCACCGGGCTCGGCGTTGTCGTTGTCGGGAGGGGCCTTCCTGCCCCAACTCGGACCGCTCATGTGGAGAGAGGCCCTGGTCGCGACGGGAATGTCGCTCCTACGTCGTTGCTGTGCTCGTCGTCGTGGGAGGGGCATTCCTGCCCCGACCGGGCGAAGCGATCATCGGGCCGCTCGCTGTCTGGTCTGCGCGGCGGCGAGCTCCTGGCGTGTGAGCCGCATCGCTTCCTCGACGGGGATCGCAACAAGGCCCTTCTGGCGGTCGACGTACCGGTAGGTGGCGAGCTGCTCGCGCTGCTGCACCTGCAGCGCCCGAAGCTCACCAGGCGAGGCCACGAGCGCCTTGCGGTCGGTTTCCTGCTCCTCGGCGCGGTAGAAGAGCGCCTGCAGGAGGACGACCACCATGATGAGAATGAGGACGCCGAGGGCGCCCACGAACGCCACGGCCCTGGCATTGGGATCGTCTTCGCGCGTCACGACTCTTCCCCCATCTTCTTCAGCCCGTTCGCGGCATTGCGCCAGGCCGGCTGCATGTCTCAGTGACCCTTGAGCATCTCACCGACCACCACGTTGCGGAGAATCTCCGAGGTACCGCCGCCGATCTCGACAAGCTTGGCGTCGCGCATCAACCGTTCGACCGGGAACTCGCGGATGTAGCCGTAGCCGCCAAGAACCTGGATCGCGGCCAGGCCGGAACGCGTCGCCACCTCGGAGGCGAACGTCTTGGCGGCGGCCGAGAGCTTGCGGGCGCGGACCCCGGCGTCCACCGCCTGGGCCGCCTCGTACACCAGCCCCTCGGCGGCCTTCCACTCGATGTACATGTCGGCGATCTTGTGGCTGACCGCCTGGAACGCGATGATCGGCTGGTCGAACTGCTGCCGCTCGCGGGCGTAGCGGAACGCGTGGTCGAGGCAGGCGCGGGCGATCCCCAGCGAGATCGCCGCCAGGCCGACGCGCTCGATGTCGAGGTTCTTCATCATCGGGCGGATCGCCTCGGCCTCGACCCCGACCAGGTTCTCGGCCGGGATGTGACAGTCCTCCAGCACGAGCTCGCCGGTCGGGGAGGAGCGCATCCCCATCTTGCGCAGCTTGCGGCCCCTGGAGAAGCCGGCAAAGTCGCTCTCGACGATGAACATGGACAGCCGCCGGTGGGACTCGGAGGTGCGCGCATAGACGAGGAAGACGTCCCCGAACGGCCCGTTCGTGATGAACATCTTGCTGCCGTTGAGGATCCAGCCGCCAGACTCGCGGACGGCACGGGTGGCCATGCCAGCGGCGTCCGAGCCCACTCCCGGCTCGGTCATGGCGAGGCCTCCCGCCAGCCTACCTTCAATGCACCCCGGCAGGTAGCGTTCTTTCTGGGCGTCGGAGCCGTTGTGGGCGACGTTGTGGACGAACAGCAGGGAGTGCGCCAGGTAGGAGAGCGCCGTGCCGGGGTCGACGTAGGCCAGCTCCTCGATCACCGCCGAGGCGGCCACGGCGCCAAGGCCGGCGCCGCCGTACGCCTCGGGGGCGGTAATGCCGAGCAAACCGAGGTCTGCGAGCTTCCCGAAGATGCCAGGGGCGAGCTGCTCGTGCTCGTCCAGCTCGTCGACGATGGGCGCCAGCTCGCGGCCGGCGAACTGCCCGACCACCTCGATGATCTCGCGGTATTCGTCCTTGGGGCTGGGCAGCATCAATACCTCCAGGGCAATCTCCTGGCCCGCGTGGCTGGATAACGCGTCGCCTGGGCCGTGCTCTTCCGCACAGCGGGTTGCCTCAGTCCGCCGTCAGGACCGCCAGCACGTCCGGGCCGGCAAGGGCCTGCCCCTGACGCACACGCACGTCGGCAACGGTGCCGGCGGCGGGGCTGCGGATCTCGATCTGCATCTTCATCGACTCGACGACGAACAGCAGGTCTCCCTGGGCGACGGCCTGGCCGGTGGCCACGTGCACGGCGAGGACGACCCCGGCCATGGGCGCGCGCAGCTCGCCATTGCCGAGGCCAGAGGCAACATCGGCCACCGTGGCGCGCGGGTCGGTGACGGTCCAGGTCTCGCCCCAGGCGGTGACGGCCGTGAGGGATGGGGACAGCCGGGTTGCGACCACGGTGGCACGGGGCGGGATCCCGGTGCCGGAGCGAGCCACCAGGTCGCGGAGCGCCGAGGAGCAGGCGGGACAGGGTGGGTGCTCGCCCTGAAGTGCCGCCGCCAGTGCCTCGCCGGTGAAGATCAGGCTTCCCTCGTCATCGCCGCGAGCGATCTCGACGCGCCGCAGCCGGCCGCCCGGAAACGACGGGAACGCCTGGGCCTGGACCGCGAAACGCGCCGCGTGCGGCCCTGCCCATTCGGAGGCGGCACTGGCCAGGGCGCGCGCCACCTCGCGGGCAAATCCGGGGCTTCCAAGCAGCGTGTCGAGGGCCGGGGGCACCCGCTGTGCGGTCAGATCGTCCATGTGCTGGCCGATCCATGCCGTGGAGATGTGCCCGGCGCGCAGGTCGGGGTGGAGGGCGAGGGCGTGCAGGAACGGCAGGTTGGTGCCGCAGCCGTGGATGACGAATCCCTCCAGCGCCCGGGTCATGCGATCGAGGGCGGTGGCCCGGTCCGGGCCGTGCACGACCAGCTTGGCGAGCAGCGAGTCGAACGCCGTGGTGACCATGCTGCCCTCGGCGACACCGGAGTCGACGCGCACCCCCTCCCCGGCCGGCTCGCGGTAGCGGCGGATAGGGCCGGGAGCAGGCAGAAAGCCGTTGCGCGGGTCCTCGGCGAGGACTCGCGCCTCGAACGCCTGCCCGACCGGCTCGGGGAGATGGAAGCGGTCCGGGGGTGGGAATCCAGCCGGCCAGGCCCCCTCGGCCAGCTCGAGCTGCGCGTCCACGAGGTCGATGCCGTAGACCAGCTCCGTGACTGGGTGCTCCACCTGCAGGCGGGTGTTCATCTCCAGGAAGTAGAAGTGGCCGTCCTCGTCGAGGAGGAACTCGACGGTGCCGGCGCCCCGGTAGCACGCGGCGCGCACCAGCGCCAGGGCGGCGCGGCCCATGGCCTCCCGCCTCTCGGGGGTCACGACGGCGGAGGGAGCCTCCTCGAAGAGTTTCTGGTGGCGGCGCTGCAGGGAGCACTCGCGCTCTCCCCAGAACACGCCGCCGCCCCGGCCGTCCCCGAAAACCTGGATCTCGACGTGCCGCGGCGCGGGCAGGAAGCGCTCCACGAATACTGTGCCATCGGCGAAGGCGGCGCGAGCCTCCTCGCTGGCGCGCGCCACGGCCGCCGGCAGCTCGGCGGCATGGGCGGCGAGGCGCATCCCCTTGCCGCCGCCGCCGGCCGAGGCCTTGACCAGGAATGGCGGGTGAATGCCGCGGCGGAGAAGCTCACCTTCCCAGCTCCCGGCAGGCAGGGCCCCAAGCTCGGAGGAGAGCAGCGCCGGGAGGGTCGGCACGGCCCGAGCGGCTGCCAGATGGCGGGCCCCCTCCTTGCCGCCCAGGGCGTGCATGTTCTCGGGGGTCGGGCCCACGAAGCCGATTCCGGCCGCCTCGACGGCGGCGGCGAAGGCGGCGTTCTCGGATAGGTACCCATAACCCGGATGCAGGAGGTCGGCGTTCCAAGTCCTGGCGGCAACGATGATCGCCTGGCCGTCCAGGAACGACCCCACCTCCAGGACCTCGTCGGCCTCGCGGCGCACCAGAGACGTGGTGTCCGCCGAGGTCGAGATGACGGCGACCCGATAGCCGCGGCCGCGCGCCGCCCGCAGGACGCGTCGGGCGATCTCGCCCCGGTTGGCGATGACGAGCCGCCTCAATGCGGCCTACCCGCCTCCCGGCAGGCTGCAAGGCGCTCCCAGGGGTGGCCGGCGGCCGGATCAGGGGTCCCACGGCACGGGCCGCCGCCTCTCGCTGTCACCGGCCATCCCTGGTGCGCTTGATGGGCGGCACCCACGGGGCGGGGCGCTTGTCCAGGAACGCCTCGAGGCCGGCGCGGCCCTCGTCCGAGGCGCGAGCCATGGCGATCTCGCGCACCGTCAGCTCCTCGGTCTCGAGGCCGGGCAGCGGCGCCAGGTCGAGAAGCAGGGCCTTGGCTCGGCGTTGGGCCTGCGGGCCACCGAGCAGGAGATCGGCCACGGCCTCGGTCAGGGCGATGTCGATGCGGGCCGGCGGCACGACGCGGTGCACGAGGCCGATGGCCAAGGCTTCGCGGGCGCTGATGCGGCGTCCGGAGAGGGCGAGGGACGAGGTGTGGCCGACACCGAGCTTGCGCACGAGGTACGGCCCGACGAGCGCCGGGAGAAGCCCGAGGCGCACCTCCGGGAGGCCCAGGACCGCGCTCTCCTCGGCGACAACGAGGTCGCAACAGGCCACCAGGCCAAGGCCGCCTCCCATGGCGGCGCCGCGCAGCGCTGCCAGCACCGGCACCGGCAAGGCGGCGAGGCGGCGGAAGACCTTGGCCAGCGACCGCGCGTCGGCGAGGTTCTCTGCCGGCTCGGCCGCCGCCTGGGTGCGCATGTGGGCGACGTCGGCACCGGCACACAGGGCGTCACCGTCACCTTCCAGGACGACGAGGCGCAACGCCTCGGGGAGCTGTTCCTCGAGCACACCCAGGGCCGAGCCGAGCTCGGCGATCATCTCGGCGGAGAGGGCGTTGCGGGCCTGGGGACGGCTCAGCACGAGGCGCCAGACGCCGCGCCCGTGGCGCTCCAGGCGCACCGAGCGGCCCACCACCACCTCCTCGAGGGAGTGCCAGGTGCTCATGCTTGCCTCCGCCGCCGCGTGGGTAGCAGCTCGCCGGGGGACGGCCGGTCCGCCTCGGCGATGGTGTCCAGCAGGGCGGCCGGCACTGTCACCTCGACCCGCAGCAACGCCTGCGCAAACGTCTTGCCCTGGGCGTCGAGGCGCAGCGAGCGGGTGCCACCGCCACCCAGCGCCTCGTCGAGCAGGAAGTTGAGTGCCCACAGGTTGGGAACCAGGTGGCGGTGCACCTGGCCCAGGGCGATACCCGCAAACCAGCGCTTGACCCTGGCCGCGGTCACGTGCCGGGCGAGCCAGGCGAAGCTCTCGGGCGAGCGACCGATCAGACCGATGTTGGCCGTGTCGCCCTTGTCGCCGGAGCGGGCGTGGGCGATGGCCAGGAGGGGCGCCCGGACCCGTCGGCCCGGGAACGACGTGAGCCGGGGCCGGCCGTCCGCGGCCCGGGGAAGGGCCTGGGACCCGGAGACATCGGGCCACGACAGGGGGCCGGTCGCCGCCAACCGCTGTGGCTCGGGCGAGACGGGGCGCTGCTCCAGGACGTCGACCCGAGGGAGCGCGGCGGCGCGCGGGATGAGGCACGGCCAGTAGGAGATCACCTCGGAGAGCTGCGGCGCGCCGCCAGTCACCGCGACTCCCGCCGGACCCGAGAGGATGAGGCTCGGCAGGAGCTTGCGAAAGACCTCCAGTGGCTGCCTGTCCCCATCACGCACCGACAGGCGCAGCAGGATCTCGCTCGGCGTGTGAGTCGGGGTGAGCCGGCCGTGGCAGGCGTCGTCTCCGACCAGCTCCGTCTGGGTGGCCTCGGGGCGGCCCAGCCCGGCGTGGTCCAGCTCGGCCTCGAAGCGCGCCCAGCACAGCGTCGCGAAGGCCTGCGCCTTGGCGCGCGCGTCGGGACCGCAAATGATCAGGGTGCCGCTCGTCTTGTACCCGGCGGTGTAAGCGGCGGAGACCTTGAGGAACGGCGTTGGCGGATGTCCGGTGATCCCCGAGACGCGCACCCGGTCGGGGCCGTCGGCGGCGAGCCGGATCGACGTGAAGTCGGCGATGCAGTCGGGGGTGAGGTAGGCGGTGGGCTCGCCCATCTCGTAGAGGAGCTGCTCGCGCACCGTGGCACAGCTCACCAGACCCCCCGAGCCGGGGTGCTTCGTCACCACGAAGGTGCCGTCGGCCTGGCACTCCAGGATCGGATAGCCGAAGTCACTCCAGGTATTCACCTTCTGCCAGTCCGTGAAGTTGCCGCCGGTGGCCTGGGCGCCGCACTCGATGATGTGCCCGGCGACGATACCGGCGGCCAGCCGGTCCCAGTCGTCGAGCGGCCAGTCGAAGGCGTGGAGCAGCGCGCCCAGGGTGATACCGGTGTCGGTGACACGACCGCAGATGACGATGTCGGGGTCCGAGCGCAGCGCCTCACGCACCGGCAGGGCGCCGAAGTAGGCATTGGCGGCCACCAGCCGGTCGGCCACCGGGGCGATCGGGGCGCCGGTGTCCATGCTGGCCATGCGCTCGCTGCCGGCCAGCAGGCGCGGCACGTCGGCCAGGATGTCGTCGCCGCTCACCACCGCCACCCTGAGCCCGAGTCCCTGGGTATGGGCGGCGGCACACAACGCCTCGGCGCACCCGCGGGGGTTGACGCCGCCGGCGTTGGTGATGAGCTTCGTGCCTCGGCGCCGCAGCTCACCGAGCAGCGGCGTGACCTGGGCCAGGAAGTCGCGCGCCCAGCCGGCCGCCGGGTCCTTCGCGCGCTGCTTCTGCAGGATCGACATCGACAGCTCGGCCAGGAAGTCCATGGAGATGTAATCGAGTGGCGTTGGCCCGAGGAGCTGGCGGCGCAGCGCGGCGGGGTCGTCACCCCAGTAGCCGCTGGCATTGCCCACCCGTACCATCCGGCCGACCGGGGGACAGGAGGTGGGTGGGGGGGCAGGGTGGCGGGGCATCTGGCTCCTCGGGCTACATGCGGAAGACGCCGACCCGGGTCGGCTCGATCGGGGCATTGAGCGCGGCGGCGAGGCTCTGGGCGAGAACGGCGCGGGTGGCGAGCATGTCGATGACCCCATCGTCCCACAGTCGGGCCGAGGCGTAGAAGGGGTGCCCCTCGGTCTCGTACTTGG
>DAONEV010000024.1:0-22026 GCA_035403265.1 Thermoanaerobaculaceae bacterium
GCCACGCTCGGCCCCGATCGCGACCGCGTGCGGATGATCTCGGTCTCCATCGACCCGGAGTACGACACGCCGGCACGGCTCGGAGCCTTCGCCAAGGAGCTGGAGGCCGGACCCGAGTGGCACTTCCTGACCGGGAGCCAGGCGGACATCGTCGCGGTGCAGCAGGCGTTCGGAGCGTACCGTGGCAGCAAATTCAACCACAGCGCCCTCACCTTCCTGCGGGGCGCCGACAAAGCAGGCTGGCTGAAGCTCACAGGACTGCGGAGCGCAGGCGATCTCGAGGCCGAGGTTCGTCGTGTCGTGGCAGAATGAGGGGCGTGAAGGAGGCGACCGGATCCTGGAGACGGCGAGGAGAGCTTCTCCTGGGGATGGGTTTCTGTGCTGTCCTCGGAGCGGCCGCCTTGTTGCGCGGGGACGCCCTGGGTGATCCGCTGGCGGCCGGACGCACGTTGTACCGCAACGGCACGCTGCCATCCGGTGCACCGGTATCAGCGGTCGTGCAGGGGGACGTGCCGATGAGCGGCGCGCAGGCGGCGTGCTCCTCGTGCCACCGTCGCAGCGGCTTCGGGTCGAACGAGGGGATCGCCGCGGCGCCGCCGGTGGTGGGCGCCCTCCTCTACCGTCCCGTCGCTCCCGTCAATCGCCTCATCGAACGCCCGCGTGCCGTGGCCTTGCGGTCGGCGTACACGGACCAAACGCTGGCGCGTGCCATCCGCGACGGGGTCGACCCGGACGGGCGTCCGCTCGGCCCGATGATGCCGCGCTTTGCGCTCGACGATCCGAGCATGGCCGCCCTCATCGGCTACCTGCGGTCGCTGTCCCCTGGGCCGGATCCGGGCGTCGAGGCCGACACCATCCACCTGGCGGTCGTGATTGCCGGCGAGGTGCGCCCGGCGCGGCGACAGGCGGTGCTGGAGGTCATGAAGGGGTTCACGACCGCAAAGAACGCCCTGACGAGGCGTGAGTTCGATCGGCGGGCGTACGCGCGCCGGCGCGGTGCGGTCGAGTACCGGGCCTATCGTGCCTGGGCGCTGCACGTGTGGGAGCTCACCGGTCCGCCGGCGACATGGGAGCGACAGCTCGCGGCGGAATATCGGGCGCAACCCGTGTTCGCCCTGGTGGGTGGGATCTCGGACTCGACCTGGGCGCCGGTGCGGCAGTTCTGCGAGCAACAGGGCATCCCAGGCCTCTTGCCACAGGTTCCGGTGGCGGACGCATCAGCGGACGACTTCTACACCGTCTACTTTTCGCGCGGGCTGCCTCTGGAAGGCGAGGTCCTCGCCCGGTATCTCCAGGGTGACGGCTCCAAGGTCAAGCCGATCTTGCAGGTTTTCCGCCGTGACGGAGTGGGCGAGGCCGGGGCGGAAGCGCTGAAGTCGAGCGCCGGGATGGCCACCACCGATGCCGTTACACTCGAGGCGGGCCAGCCCCTGACTCCCGCGACCTGGGGGGAAATTGCTTCCCGCTGCCGTGGCTGCGACCTGGTGCTGTGGCTCCGGGATGTTGATCTGGGTGGTCTGGCGGAGGCCACTCCGCTGCTTGGAAGTGCAGCGCACATCGTGTTTTCGGCAACGCTGCTCGGGGGCGACCAAGCGGTTCCTGCCGGCCTGCGCTCGCGAGCCCTCTTGATGTATCCGTACGACCTCCCCGACAAGCTCGAGGACCGGATGCGTCGGCCGATGATCTGGTTGCGGTCCCAGGGCCTGGCTGGTGACGAGGAGCGTGTCCGGGTCGACACGCTGTTCGCGGCGACCCTCGCGGGCGAGGCGCTCAAGGAGCTGGACGCCTATCTCTCGCGCGACCTGCTCCTGGAGAGAGTCGAGCACATGCTGGAGAGCACGCTGCCGACCTCCTCATATCCCCGCCTGACCCTGTCTCCCGGCGATCGATTCGCTGCCAAGGGCTGCTTCGTGGTGCGACCTGCTACCCAGGCCGGCGGCAAGGTGACCGCCCTCAGCGACTGGATCGTTCCTTGACGGGGCCTCGGGCCGAAGCAGCTCAGGCGTGGTCGAGGAAACGGTAGAGAGTGGCCCGGGCGACGCCCAGCAGCTTGGCTGCGTGCACCCTGTTGCCGGCCGCCGCCTCGAGGGCCTTGACGACCTGATCGGCGGAGAGCTTGCGTGGCCGGCCCCGGCGGCGTTCCATCTGTAGGTCCGTGTGCCTCTGACCGAGCGGCAGGTGGGATGGCTCGATTTCCCCGTTTCGGCTCTTGATGAGGGCGAATTCCAGGGCGTTCTGCAGCTCGCGGACATTGCCGGGCCACGAGTGGTCCATGAGTACGGCCACGGCGTCGGGCGAAAGGCGGGCCCGCCGGCCTCCGGTCAAGGCGGCCAGCTTCCCCAGGACGTGGTCGGCGATCAGTGGGATGTCGGTCAACCGCTCGCGCAGTGGCGGCACGACGATGGGGACGACGCACAGCCGGTAGTAGAGGTCCTCCCGGAAGCGACCGGCGGCGATCACGCGGCGCAGGTCCCGGTTGGTGGCACTGATGACCCGGATGTCGACCGAGATGGTCCTTTCGCCGCCGACGCGCTCGAACCTCCGCTCCTGGAGAACGCGTAGGAGCTTGACTTGCATGGAAATGGGGAGGTCTCCGATCTCGTCCAGGAGGATCGTGCCCCCATCGGCTAGCTCGAAGCGGCCCCTCTTGTCGCGGATGGCGCCCGTGAAGGCGCCCTTCACGTGGCCGAACAGCTCGCTTTCGAGCAGGCCCTCGGGAAGAGCGCCGCAGTTGACGGCAACAAAGCTCCGCGCGGCCCGCTCGCTTTGGCCGTGGATCGCTCTTGCCACCAGCTCCTTGCCGGTGCCGCTCTCGCCCTGGATCAGGACGGGGCTCGGGGCTTCGGCGACCTCGCGGATCGTGGCATAGATCTCCTGCATCTTTGGGGAACGCCCGACGATGCCAGCGAATCCGTTCTCGGTCCCGCCGAGCAGGGCGCGCAGCCCGCTGAGCTCGGTGACGTCCTCGAGGATCAGGAGGACCATCTTCCGGCCCTGGTGCGCCGACGGGATGGCGCTGACGAGGAGCACCAGGGTACGGCGATCCTTTCCCTGCTGCACGCCAAGCTCGGCCCGGCGTCGGCGAACCTGCCGGCCGTCGAGGGCCTCCCTGACCGCGGCGCGGATGACGCAGGCGCCACAACCGCTCAGCGTCCCGCAGGCGCCGGCAGCAGGCCCGGCGAGGGTGCAGCCCAGAACCTCTCCGAAGAGCAGCTCCTCGACGCGGGGCGCGACGCCGCCGAAGATCGCCTCGAGGCTGCTGTTGACCGACTGCACACGGCCCTCCGAAGTGACCACCAGGATGGCAGCCGGGATCGACTCGAACAGCGTTGAGAGGAAGCCCTTCTGGTCGCCGAGCTCGAGGTTGGCCTGCTGCAACTCGGAAAGCAGCCGCGAAAGCTCCCTCTGGTGGGCCACTCGCTCGGAGAGGTTGCGCATCACCAGGACGACCCCAAGGACCGAGCCGCGGTCGCCGATGATTGGAGCGACGCTCTCGTCGACCGGGATCTCGCTGCCGTCGCGTGAGGTCAGCAGGAGATGGCTGGTATGCGCGATGCCTTCACGCCCTTCCATCGCCCAGGCCACGGGGTTGGGGATCGGTTCCCGGGTCCCTTCGTCAATGAGCTTGACGACCTCCATCAGCGGCCGGCCGACCGCGTCCAAGGCCCGCCATCCGGTCAGCTCCTCGGCCACCGGGTTCATCAGCCTTACAGCGCCTCTCTCATCGGTGGCGATGACCGCATCGCCGATGCTGCGCACGGTGGTCGACAGCCACTTCTCGCGGGCCCGAATCCCGGACTCGGCCGCGTGCCGCACGATCGCGAGCGCGATGGCGATCTCGAGGTCCTTGTCCTGAAAAGGTTTGAGAAGGTAGCCAAGGGGCTGGGCCTCGCGGACCCGATGGAGCGTCGAGGTGTCGGCGTGCGCGGTCAGAAACACCACGGGCAGGTCGAGGCGCCGCTTCAGCTCCCTGGCCGCGTCGATGCCATCCACCATGCCCTGCAACCGGATGTCCATCAGCACGAGGTCCGGGCGCAGCTCCTCGGCAGCCCGAATCGCCTCCTCGCCGGAAACGACCCACCCCACAGGCTCGTACCCCAGCAGCTCCAGACGGCTTTCGATGTCGCGGGCGACGATGCCCTCGTCCTCGGCAATCAAGATTCGCTGGCGCTCAGCCACGCCGCACCTCCTTGCTCGGCCCGTCGAAGCAGATCCGGAAGCTCGCCCCGGGGGTATGCCTCACGTCGAGCGAGCCACCAATCTGCTTCACCAGCACGGCCACCACCTGGAGCCCGAGCGATTCGGTGCGGGTTGGATCGAGGTCAGCCGGCAGGCCGACGCCATCGTCCTCGACGCTCAGGGTCAGCCGATCCGGAGCCGCGGCGTGCAGGCTGATGTGCACCTTCCCGGTACGTTCATCCGGGAAGGCGTGCTTGAGGCAGTTGGAGGTCAGCTCGTTGACGATCAAGGCCACGGGAATCCCCAGGTCGATGCCGAGGACGACGTCGTCGATCGAGAGCTCGATCGACACCCGGTCGCGGCGTGTCCGGTAGGACTCAAGGAGGCTGCCGGCGAGATCCTGCAAATACTCCCGGAACGGAATCCTGGCCAGGTCACTCGAGCGGTACAGCTTCTCGTGAATAAGGGCGATCGAGTGGATGCGGTTGCGGCTCTGGACCAGGGCCTCGATCTCGTTTTCCGCGACCGCGCGCCGGGCCTGAAGGCTCAACATGCTGGCGATGATCTGCAGGTTGTTCTTGACCCGGTGGTGGATTTCCTTGAGAAGGACCTCCTTCTCGGCCAGCGACGTCTGGATCATCTCTTGAGCCCGCTTGCGCTCGGTGATGTCCCTGTAGATGCCCAGGACGCCGATCGCTCGTCCGTCCGCATCCCGTACGTCGGTGGCCAGGGACTCGGACCAGAAGAGCGATCCGTCCCTGCGGCGGCAGTGAATCTCGGCCGGCACCGTCACGGCTTGCGAAGAAGGTGGGCCGCCACCCGCGGGGGGCGTGAGGAACGCCTCGGGGTCCTCGAAGAGGAGCTCAGTGGTCCGTCCCCTGACCTCCTGGGCCGAGTAGCCGAACATGGTCGTGAAGGATGGGTTGACGAGGACGATTCGCCCCTCGAGGTCCGCGAAGATCACCGCGCCGGGATTGGCATTGAAGATCGCCTCAAACTCGGCCTCGGCGGCCCGCTGCTCGGTGACATCCAGCCCGGTGGCGACCACGAATTCCACGTGCCCATCGGTGCCCGTGATGCAGGTGTTCGTCCACGCGACTCGCCGGCGGGTGCCATCACGGGCAACCCAGCCGTTCTCGTGCTGGGCGGGGAAGTCACCGGCGGCCAGTCTCGCGAAGGCGCTCCTGACGGCAGGAGTCTCCTCGGGAGTCAGCAGGAGATCCCAGAAGACCATCCCCACCACCTCGCCGAAGCTGTAGCCGAATACCACCTCACAGGCGTGGTTGAAGCGGACAATCCGCCCCTCGGTATCCAGGACGAGAACGAGCCCGCCTGCTGTGTCGAGGACTGTGGCGATGAAGTTCCGCTCCTTCCACAGCGCATCGGTGGTGGCCTGTCGTGCCGTGATCTCGCGGCACAGCACCTCGTTCGCGGCGGCAAGCTCGGTCGTGCGTTCGCCAACCCTCGCGTCGAGCGCCTCGTTGGCGAGACGTAGCCCGTCTTCGGCTCGACGGCGCTCGGCGATCTGGCGCAGCAGCGGCCGGAACAGCAGCAGGAAGAGAATTGGGACGACCAGGACAACCATCAGAGCCGCGTCGAGGGCCATCTGCCGCGACAACATGGGTGGTGCCAGCCAGGCCAGGACACTGTCGGCGATGATCTCGGCCGCGAGGATCGCCAGCGTGGTCAGACCCAGCAACCGAAGCGGCAGTAGCCCGGAAGGAAGGGAAACCGGTGGAGCCGTTGCCTGGTTCCCAACCTCCCGCGGCCTGGAATCCCGGTATGGGTCGCCGGGTTCCGAGGGACTCGATCCGATCATGAACCCACTCCAATCTGTTGCCTTGAAACCGCCTCGAGTTCTGTCTCACAAATACTGATACGTCGCCGGTAGGCGGTTCATTCCTCGTCGGTCCGGCGCCGAGCTCCGTCGTCATGGCGCCGATCCTCCTGCAAAGGTGATTCGAGCTCGGCGCTTGCTTGAGCGTCAATCAAGAGGTTTCCGCCATCCGTTTTATCCGGGTAGTATTGACATTGAGAAATTATCCGGGTAAAACGACACCCACCAGATCGGTCGGGCGGCACGACGGCCGGGGAGGACGAGGATGGACCACACGGACGAAACCCACTGCACCGCCTTTGCCGGTATGCGCCGCATCACCTCGGGCACCCTCACGGAGGTCGCCCTCGCAGCCAGAGATGCCTTCGGACGCGACCCGAACTGCTCGATCCTGATCTTCGACGACACCACCAGCGAGCAGATCGATCTGGACCTCAGCGCTGCGCCGGCGGACCTTGGGGCGCGGCTCTCGCGCGCCGAAGCGGCCACCCCGCCGGACGAAGTGACGGCCGGCACCGTGCCGCGTGGCCCGGGGCGACCGAGGCTGGGCGTTGTCGCGCGGGAGGTGACACTGCTGCCCCGACATTGGGAGTGGCTCAACGAGCAGCCCGGCGGCGCGTCGGTGGCGCTGCGCAAGCTCGTCGAGGTGGCGCGCAAGGCCAACGAGGGCCGCGACCGGCAGCGCCGGGCGCAGGAGGCGGCGTACCGCTTCATGTCCGCCCTTGCCGGCAACCTCCCCGGTTTCGAGGATGCGATCCGAGCCCTCTTCGCCGGCGATCGGCCACGCTTCGACGAGATGGTCGAGCCGTGGCCGCCCGATGTCCGCGACCACGCCAGCCGCCTGGCCGCGGGAGCGTTCGCCGAAGGCGTCGTGTAGCGCGCCGCCGCAGCAGTCAACCTGACTCCTGCCAGGCTCCCTGGTGGTATGGCTTTCTTCCCACTCTCCCGCCGCCGGCGGTGGCCGGGATGAGGGGGTCCGACGTGGCCTCGGGCGGCGACCTGAAGCTCCTCTCTCTGACCCGCAGTCCTCACCCGGGTTCGAGACGAGGGTGTGTGGTTGGGCGTCACAGAGGGCACTCGGAGGGCTTGGAGCCCTCGACTGCAGCGCCCCGGAGGTCCCACAGTCTGTCGGCCGGTGGCATTGACTGTGTCCTGGGCGGGAGTACGATGGGGCAAAGTGAGAAAGGAAGCTCCGATTCCATCTCTCGGCAGGCGCGCGTTTTCTCCCCATGCGGGAACGCATGGAGGATAGCTTGACCACGCTCCACCTGTGCCGGCACTCGTCGCGCGCGTTCACGACGACCACCGGACCGATCCACCCGATCAGGCGGCACCTCCGTCTTGCGATGTGAATGGGAGAGAAGCCGAAGTGACCACCTCGAAGATCGCATCCTGGCAGGGAACCTCAACGATATCGATCTGGGCGCTGGTGTTGAGCCTGGCACTGTGCGGGACGGCCGCTCTTGCGCAGTCGGCGGCGGCCTCGCCCCCTACGGAGAAGATCGTCTCGATCTCGGTGTGCAGCCCCACTGGGACCGGTGAATCCGTGAGCTGCCCGCCGGGCAGTTTCGACACCCACCAGATCGTGCTCAACCCCGATGGCACTTCCATAAACGAGTATTTCGACGCTGCCTCCGATGAGCACTCGTCGGTCTTTTCGCCCGGGACGCTAGATGGCAACGGTGACTACCTGTTCTTCCTTGCCGGTGGGACAAGGATGAGCTTGGGGCCCGGAGCTGTCGTGGCCTCGGGCGGCGCCAGGCCGGACGAGAACGGCCAGTGGACTTTTGATTTCCCGACAGCGGATGGCTACGGGTACTACGGACCCGGGCCAACCAATTTCGGCCACGTTCTATTTGCCTCGACCGCCCACCACCAATGTTCAGTCGTCGCCAATCCTGTCGACCAGGATCAGACGTTCGACATGAACTACGCCGCTCCCGGCTCCGTCGTGAAGGACCCGACCGCCGGTCCAGGTCACCTCCTCATGATCTACGAGGGGTGCAACGACTGCATTGGAAGTTCCGGCGGTCCAAAGTCCGGGGAGGGTGCGTACATCTCGGTTGGTGTTGCGACGTCCATTGACTTTGGCCGCACCTGGCCCACTTATCGTGGAACGTCGACGTTCGAGTTTGTGCCCCTGCCGGACGCAAACCCGACCCAGTGCCCCGATGCTCCCTTCGGTGCACTGGGTCAATCCGTCTGCATGGGCAACGACTGCACGACGCCGCCGCCGGCGAGCTACGGTCGCTATGCGGTCCTGGCCCCACCGGTTTCGCTGGCCTGGTTGACGGCATCGGGCCATCCTCCTTCGGACGCTGCGCACGACTCAGAGCCCTCAGCGTTCGTCGACGATGCCGGCCCCGGCCCCGACCGGTACGTCTACGAGGTCCATTGCCACAATCCCGGCAACGCGGCCGGTTCACAGGACCAACTCCCGGACGGACGCGATCGCGACCTCACGGTGGCCCGCGCCAAGCTCAACGGCGGGACCGCTCCACTGCAATTCCTGAAGTGGGATGGTCAGTCGTTCTCCCAGCCGGGCATCGGCGGTCATGAAGCTCAAATCCTGCCTGACGGTGCGTTTGAGAACTGTGGCGACCTGGAGCAAGCAAGGTCGGCGGGGTCGATCAGCTACGTCGTACCCACCCAACAGTACCTGCTGACGTTCGTTTGCCACTCCCCAACCGACCCGGCCGGCGGCAAGGGCAAAGGCGGCGCCAGTGGTGCGGCGTGGTTCTACGCCACGACCGACGACCTCTCGCATCAACACTGGAGCACGCCGCAGGAGATCACCGGCTCGTGGAGCGAGTGGGCGCACGTCGGTTGCCCCTCCTGGAAGGGGTGGTATCCGACCTTCATGTCACTGGGTCGCAAGCCCGGCTTCCTCTCGGTAAACGGGTATGTGTTCTACCTCTGGGGGTGTCTGGCGGGCGGGGCGGAGACGCCAGGTTCACGCCGGTACTCGTCGCGCGCCTTTTCGATCACCACCGGTCCGATCCACCCAATCAGGCGTCGCCTTCGGCGCACCCCGTAGACGGGCAAAGGAAGAATTGAAATGGCGACCACAAGGCCCAAAGCCGAGCCGGGGATCTCAACGATATCGATCTGGGCAGTGGCGTTGGGCCTGGTCCTGTGCGGACCGGCCACTTTCGCGCAGTCGGCGGCGGCATCGCCTCCCACGGAGAAGATCGTCTCGATCTCGGTGTGCAGCCCCAGCGGGACGAGTGAATCCGTGAGCTGTCCGAAAGGCACGTTCGACACCCTCCGGGTCGTCGTCGGTCCGAGTGGTCTGCCGCTCAACCAGGTCGGCGTGGGGGGCGTTACGGACGAGCATGCATCGGTCTTCCCGCCCGACTCGTTGCAGGGCAACAGTGACTATCTTTTCTTCGTCGCCGCCGGCACCGACGTGTACCCTCACGTCATAGGAGTCGTGGCCCTGTCGGGCGGCTCCGGGCCGGACACCAACGGCCAATGGACCCTGAATTTTGCGCCGGGCTACGGTTCGTACCCTGAGGGCTACGGCCAGGTCTTCGAAGCCCCGATCGTCCAGAACTACTGCCCGACCGTCGACGATGCCGCCCACCAGGACCAGACGTTCGATCTCACCTATGCCGCCGCTGGCTCTGTGGTTCCCGATCCGACCAGCAGCCCGGGCAGTCTCCTGATGATCTACGAAGGGTGCAACTGCTGCATCGGTAGTACCGGTGGCCATAGGCTTGCTGGCGATGGCGCCTACATGGCAACCGGCGTCGCAACCTCTCTCGACAGCGGTCGCACTTGGCCCACCTATCGTGGGACCTCAACGTTCGAGTTTGTGCGTCTGCCGCATTCAAACCCAACTCAGGGCCCCGACGCCCCGTTCGGTGCGCTGGGTCAATCCGTCTGCATGGGCAACGACTGCACGACGCCGCCGCCGGCGGGCTACGGTCGCTATGCGGTCCTGACCCCACCGGTTTCGTTGGCCTGGCTAATGGAATCAGGACACCCGCTTTCGGACCAGGCGCACGACGCAGAGCCCTCCGCGTTCGTCGACGATGTCGGCCCCGGTCTCAACCCGTATGTCTACAACGTCCATAACTACAGTCCCGGGGACGCGGCCGGCCTGTCGGACCAGTTCCCGGACGGACGCAATCACGACCTCACGGTGGCCCGTGCCAAGCTCAATGGCGGGGCCGCTCCACTCCAGTTCCTGAAGTGGGATGGTCAGTCGTTTTCCCAGCCGGGCATCGGTGGTCATGAGGTTCAGATCCTGCCAGACGGCGCCTTCGAGAGCTGTGAAGACCTGACGCAACAAAGGTCGGCGGGGTCGATCAGCTACTTCAAGGACACGCGACAGTACCTGCTGACCTTCGTGTGCAACTCCCCGGGCGATCCAGCGAGCGGAGCTCCCGGCGGACCACGGGGCTCCGCCTGGTTCTACGCCACGACCGACGACCTTTCGCATCAGCAGTGGAGCACGCCCCATGAGATTGTCGGCTCCTGGATGGTTTGGGAGACGGGCACGCTGGCAGGACCATACGGATGCGTGAGCTACATGGGGTGGTATCCCACCTTCATGTCACTCAATCACGAGCCCGGCCATCTGGGACTTCGCGGCCATGTCTTCTCCTTGTATGGTTGCCTGGGCGGGGGCATTGACCCGCCCCTGCGGCAGTACGTGTCGCACGCGTTCGTGATCACCACCGGCCCGATCCACGCGATCAGGCGTCGCCTTGGTCGCGCCCGGTAAACGGAGCGTGTCTGTCTCGAAGAATGAGCGAAAAGGGATATCGGGTACCCATCTGGTTCGGCTCCAGCGAGAGTATCGGGTGTGGAGACGGTGGAGGTCCGGCTTGGCGGGTCGGAATGTGTGGCTGAAAAGCCACTGTTGCCAGGCCTCGAAGCGGGAGGGATTGGCTGGGTTCCACGCGTCGAACTCCTGTGGGTGCGCCGCCTGGAAGAGCCAGTAGGTGTATGCCTCGAGCTGGCCGACGGCCACGACCTGCCATCGCCTCGTGAGGAGCTCATTCGCCGGCACGTCCTTCTCTCTCAATGTCTTGAGCTGCTGCTCCCGAATCCGCACCAGCTTGGCTCCTGTCAGGGGCTTCAGGGTGCCCTCGATAGTGAACGGGATGGAGCCCTGCAGGAACGCCATCTCGTGGGTCATCTCGAACGGTGCCGCGGGAGATGGTGTTCAGGCGCCCCGGCGCAGGATGCTCAACCGGCACACCGAGGGGTAGCGGTAATCCTCGAAGGTGATGCCCGTATCGGCGGCGCGGCGTACGGTGATCTCCCGGGCCTGGGCGAGGCACTCGGCCCGGAGTGTGGCGTCGTCCACGAACGTGGCAACCAGGTGCTCGTAGTCCTCGAAGGAGCGCGAGAAGTAGACGAGCTCCTCGGCGACACCCTGCAGTCCGACCTTCCCTCCGTTCAGGATCGCGACGTATGCCAGCCGCTGGATCTCGGCCTCGTCTCCGGTCAGGCGGGCGATCTCGGAGTAGAACCCCGGCCACCGGCTCGAGGAACACCGCCTCGCCCCCCGGCTTGAGCACCCGGGCGCACTCGGCCAAGGCGTCCCCGAGCCGGTCCTCCGGGACGTGATGCAGGCTGGCCGCGTAGACCATGACGTCGGCGTGGCCGCCCGGCAGCGGCAACGCCTCGCCACCACCCGGAAGGTAGCGCTCGTCCCCGGCCCTGGGCACCGCTATCGCCCTGGCGAGCATCGCCGGATTGTCGACACCGCTCACCGCGGCGCCCTGACCGACCAGCCAGCGCACCAGCTCTCCCGTCCCGCACCCGACGTCCACCACGGTCTTCCCCCGAAACGAAAAGCGCTCGCCCAGCAGTTGGCCGGTCGACTCGATCTTCCGCATGCCGCCCCCATTTCTCCCCGGCGTCGGTCCTGGTGCCGGCCGGTGGGATGTCCCACGGTCTTGTACGCGGCCGGAGCCCCGAAGGTGGCAGGAGACGAGCTTCAGGATCCGAGCGTGCGAGGCCGCGGCGACCGGCCTCAGATCGGGTCGCGGTGCAGCGGCATCGTCATGCAGCGGGCGCCGCCCCGCCCGCGCACGAGCTCGCCGCCGCGGAACGCCACGACCTCGACGCCGGCCTCCTCGAGGGCGCGGAACGTGCGGTCATTCCGGGAGTACGACATGACATGGCCGGGCTTGAGCGCCAGCGCGTTGGCGCCGTCGTTCCACTGCTCGCGCAGTGCCTCGATGACGTGCTCCTCGGGTCGCGGGTACTGGTCGAGCCGGCCGGCCACGTACACCGTCTGCTCGGGATCGGTGAGCCCCAGCTCGGTGAGCGCTGCCATCGTGTCGTCGAAGTGCGTCGCCGGCCGGGCGTCCCGCCACAGAACCTCGACCCGTGAAGCCTGGGCCATGTGCTCGGGCACCGGTCCCTGGTACGGCTTGCCGAGCTCGCCGCAGCGCCGCTGCGCCTCCTCCGCGATCTCGGCGTAGATCGCGGGCCGGTCCCACAGATACGGCAGCGTCAGCACGCGCCGGCGGTCCACCCAGGTCAGCACCGTGTCAAGGTGCATGAACTCGCGCTGCGCCGGGATGATGACCTTCACCACCCGCTCCACCGCGGTGTTGGCGAACAGGAAGCGCGCGAGGTGGTCGGCGCCGGCGTGGTTGGTGCGCTCGCCGATCCCGACCACCACCGTTCGCTCGTCGGGCACATGCACGTCGCCGCCCTCGATCGTCGCCGCCGGGTCGTCGAGAATGCCGTCGTAGACCACCGCCTCGGTGAAGCGGGAGTGGCGCTTCAGGACCGCCGCCAGCAGCCGCGCCTCGCGCTGCCGCGCCGGCCAGTACGGGTGCGAGACGACGATCGCGCCCGGCACCGCGAACGCCGGGTCGCGCATGAAGTAGAGGTTGGGCAGCGGCTCCAGCACCACCTGGTTGTCGAGCGCGAAGTGCTCGGGGAACCCGTGGATCAGGTGCTGTGGCCGCAACCGCGTGTCGCCCAGCCGTGCGAGCACCCGCTCGCCCGCCACCTCGCGCACCACCGCCTCGAGCCCGGCCGGCGTGGCGCACACGTCCTTGAGCAGGTCCCCGAGACACAGCACCTCGACCGACTGCGCCGCCATGAGCTGACAGAACGCACGGTGCTCCGGGCGCGCCTCCTCGATGTCCATGATGTCGTCGAAGAGCAGCGCGTCCTTGGTCCACGGCACCGTCTGCCGGTGCTCCTGCCCAGGCTGGTGCACGAGCACCGTGCGCAGCCGCCCCACCTCCGAGCCCACGCCCCAGGTCGTCATGCAAGGCCTCCCGCTGGTCCTTCTCAGGTCCTCAGAGCGCAGGCATCGTCGTCGGGTCGCCGGTGCGGACGTCGATGACCGAGGCGTAGGCCCAGGCCAGACCGCCGGCCGTCCTGACCTCGACGGTGGCGTAGGCGGTCTCGGCCGGTCCCGCATTCGAGGAGGTGAAGATGTCGTCCTGCTGCAGCCATCGCCGCGCCGGGACGTTGAAGGTCTTCGTCTTGCCGAGCTGCACGCCGCCGGCTCCGATGAGCTTCACATCCACCAGCACGCTCGAGGCACCGAGGTTCTGGACGCCGATGTTGGTCCGGAACGTGCCGCTCTTGCGGAGCTGCGGGATGACCGCGATCGTGCCGGTCGGGATCGCCTGCGCCGCTCCCAGCGCCGGGTAGTACTGGCCGTAGGTGCCCTTCGTGGTCTGGTTGTAGGTGCGCGACGTGAGGTGGACGGCGCCCGGCGAGCTGACGCGCAGCGTCCCCTTCTGGTTCTCGCCGGTGCCGTAGCCGAACAGCGACGTGAGGATATCACCGAGCTCCACGGTCGCGCCGGCTCCCAGGGGAACCCTCTGGGTCTTCGAGGAGGTGGCGTCGTAGTTGGTGAAGTCGAGCGTGAGCGTCACCGCGCTTGCCCCCCGGTTGACCGCGGCCAAGTCGGTGCGCCACTGCGTGCCGCCCGAGCCGGGCGTGTGGGCGACCGAGGGAATGAACGCCTGGGTGAGCGTGCCGGTGATCGGCAGCGTCGTGGGATCTCCGGTGGCGGCGTCGATGACCGAGCCGTACGCCCAGACCTTGGCGCCTACAGTCTCGACCGAGACCGTGGCGTAGGCGATCGCCTGGGTGCCGGCACTGGCCCGGGTGAAGATGTCGTCCTGCTGCATCCACCGGAAAGGCGGCAGGACGAGCGTGGTGACGTTGCCGACCTGGGCTCCGGCGCTGGAGTAGAGCCTCACCTTGACGGTGGCCGGCGAGGAGCCCAGGTTCACGGCGCCGACGTTGGTCCGCGCGCCGGTGGTCTTCTTGAGCTGCCCGATGACACCCGTGGTGCTGGCCGCGATGGCGTCCAGCCCCGTGAGCGCCGGGTAGCGTTGGCCGAAAGTGCCGGTGGCGGTCTGGTTGTAGGTGCGGGAGTTGAGCACAACGGCATGGTCCGTCTCGATGCGCAGCGTCCCCCTGGTCGACGCGGAGCCCGGGAAGGTGAACAGACCCGTCAGCACGTCCGGCCACTCGACCGCCTGGCCTGCGGGAAGCGTGTGGGTGCGTTGCACCGTCTGCGTGCCGTCGTAGTTGGTGTAGACGAGCGTCATGGCCGCCGCCGCGGTGCCGTGGTTGACAGCCGCCACGTCGGTGCGCCACTGGGTGCCGCCCGAGCCGGGAAGGTGGGCGACGGAAGGAATGATGTAGCGCAGCATCTGGACCAACCCGATGGTGACGGTGGCGGTGGCCGAGCCGACGAAGCCGCAGGCGTTGGAGACCTTCACCCAGTACGACGTGGTCGAGCTCAGAGCGGGGGTGGTGAAGGTCGCCGAGGTGGCGCCGGCGACCGGGCTCGAGGTCGTACCTGAGTCTCCCTGGTACCACTGATACGCCAACGGCGTCGTACCGGTGGCCGTGACCGAGAGCGTGGCCGTCGCCCCCGCGGCGATTGTCGTGCCCTGCGGGTGACTGGTGATGGCCGGCGGGGTGCAGACACCGGGTGGAGGTGGCGTGACCTGCACGCCGAGGGCGCTGGTGCCCGCGTGTAGGGTCCACGCACCGGGTTGGAATGCCAGAGCGTAGGCCGTGAAGTCACCGAAGCTCGTTCCGAACGGTGCGAAGCTCTTGCCCCCGTCGATGCTCCGATAGACGCCGCCCGTTCCGCCCACGTAGACGGTGTTGCTCTGCAGGGGGTCGAGTGCCAGCGCCCAGTAGTACTCGGCGAACCCGCCCACCGGCCCGGCAAAGGTGCTGCCGCCGTCGGTGCTGCGGTACACGCCGTTGTAGCTGCACACCCAGACCTGCTGCGGGGCGCCCGGATTGATCAGGATGTCCCAGATGTACTCGCTGCCGAGCACAGGGGCAAACCAGGTGATTCCACCGTCCTGGGTCCTGAACAGGCCCTTGCCAGTCCCGACGTAGATCACCCCCGCGTTGGTGGGGTCGTACCGGAGGCTCACCACGCGAAGACCCGTTGCGCCCATGCCGACGCTGGACCAGGTCGACCCACCGTTGATGGACCTGAAGAGCCCGTTGCCGGAGGACCCGGCGAGAACATGGTTGGGGTTGGAGGGGTTGACGGCCAGAGCCTCGGTCCCGATGTCGGGGACACCGCCGCCGAGCCTGGTCCAGTGGGACCCGCCGTCGGTCGTCTTGAAGATGGCACCCCACCACGTCGAGGCGTACGCGACGTTGGCGTTGCTCGGGTCCGTCGCCAGCGTCTCCAGCGGGAGGATTGGCAGGTCCCCGGTCGCCGAGCTCCAGCTCGCCCCGCGGTTGGCACTACGCCAGACTCCGTTCAACGTGCCGGCCCACACCCGGGCCGGGCTCGCGCCGTCGACGGCCACCTTCTCGACATCACATGCGCGCAGGCCCTGATTGACCTGGGTCCAGGTCGCGCCTGCGTCGGTGCTCTTGAAGACGCCGGCGCCATCGGTACCGGCGAACACCGTGTCGGCGTTCTGAGGTGAGAAGACAAGGCTCTGTACGTCGGTGAGCGGGAAGCCGGCCGCGATCGCCGACCAGGAGGTCCCCCCGTTGGTGCTCAGGAACGTCCCGCCGTCTCCCGTGCCGGCGAGCAGCCGGAGGTGGTCGGACGGGTCAATGGCGATGGCCTTGATGTACCTGGCCTGCTGGCCCCCTCTCGTCAGCCCGGAGTTGATGGGTGTCCAGGTGGTGCCGCCGTTGGAGGTCTTGAAAGCCCCGTCGCCCTCGGTGCCGACGTACATCACTGCCGCGTTGGTGGGGTCGATGGCCACCGTGAAGACGGCGCTGCCCGAGGTGAAACTGGCGACCCTGGTCCAGGCGGTCCCACCGTTGGAGGTGACGTACAGGCCCCCGGTGGTGCCGGCATAGACCTTCTGGGACGCGGTGGGGTGGAAGGCAAACGTGTAGGCCCAGGTGTTCCCCTCGATGCCAGGCCCGGTCGGATTCCAGTGCGCGCCGCCGTCGGTGGACTTGTACGCACCCGGGCCGGCAATGCCCGCGAAGACCGTGCCCGGGTTCGCAGGATCCGTCGCGAGCGCCGCGATGCGGTCCGAGGGCAGGCCCGTGTTGGCCGTCGTCCAGGTGGCACCTCCATCGATGCTCGTGGTCACCCCCGACCGCCACCCGCCCGCGTACAGCACTTGCGGGTGCGTGGAATCCATCGCGAACGCTCGCACCGTCAGGTGGGAGCGCCCCGTGTTGCACGCGCTCCAGCTCGCGCCACCGTCCCAGCTCTTCCACACGCCCCCGTCGCCGGCGGCATAAACCGTCGTCGGAGTGAGCGGGTCGACGGCGACCACATTGATCTCTCCGCCCTCGGGGCCGGAGCTGAACCACGTGCCCTGCTGGGCCAGGACGGCTACCGCCGTGATCAGACTCGCCGTGGCAACGATCAGAGCCTTCTTCATGGACGCCTCCCTTGTGGTGCCGGTCGCAATTCTCGCACGGAGACCGTGGAGGCTGAGCACCTCGATGTGGAGTGGGTCGGGATCGGGCCATCGGAGCTGAGGCTCCGGAGCCGGGGCCGGCGTGAAGCGAGCCGACAGAACCGCCGGAAACGCCTCGATCGCCTCGGGTGGGCACGCGTGACCGCCTGGCGTCCCGTCTCCCCCCACGTGGGGACGAGCTCCCACCCACCAGGCCGCACCGGGGTCAGAAGACGTCTCGATCTGGGCGCGCCTCTGCCACAGAGTCGGAGATGCCATCAATGTGCTCATCGCATCCTGGTGGAGCGGCCTGAAATGGCTTGGAGCCGATGTAGGCCATGAGGCTGGATCGCCCAGGAGTGTGAGGCGTGACGGACCGAGCACCGCGCCGATCTGCGAGGTGCGCCGGTCGGCGCAGCCTCGGGGCTACTGTCGGTCGAACATCCAGGTGTTGTCGTACTGCAGCCTGGGTCCGCGGAAGCTCTCCCTGGCGATGAGCACCTTGCCGCCGTCGGACAGAGAGTAGTGCACGACGTTGGTCGCCGTGCGGCTCCCGACCTGCGTGGTCTCGTCGAGCACCAGCTCCTGGCCTTCCCAGTGCAGCCGCGAGCGCGTCGTCATGCCGTCGGACCGGGTTGTCCTCTCGGCGCCGTCGGTCGTCGCGTCGAATGTCAGGTTGTCGCGCCCGTCCCTGGTCTGGAACGTGCGGGCAAAGTGGAAACGCGGCTCCTGATGGGTGATGCGGACGGTGCCCGCCTCGATGCCGGGCGTGGCGAGCGTGCTCTTGCCGAGGTTCAGTACCCACTTGCCCGAGAGGTCAGGCTTGTCCGCGGCCCATGCGAGGCTCGCCAGCACGGTGATCAAGAGGACGACGAGTATCCGGTGTACGCTCATGGTTCCTCCCGGCCGCGTGGGGTCAGCACCGTCGAGCTGGGATCCGCCCCCTGCCCGGGCCATCGAGAGGCTCTCCTCTCCACAATGCCGATGCGCCACCCCGGCCTTCCCATTTGACACCCGAGCCCGGGAGCTCGAAACCACTCGGCCATGACGTTGGTTGGTGTGACGCTCTCCGAGGTGAGCTTCTCACATGAACACCTGCCAGAAGTGGAAGGTCGACCTGAACCCACCATTGGCCACGATCTTCAAGCGGTGCGGAGTTGTCCCGGCGAAGATCGGAATCGGACGGAAGGTCGTCTCGCCAGAGGAGGTGATTGTCACAACCGATGATCTCCATGAGCCCCACGAGATCCCCAGCCCAGTCTCCACCGCAGTCTCGAGCAAGGGGCTGTCAAATCAGCTCGAGAGCGTTGCAGCGAAGCAGCAGCTCCCTCCTCCCGGACAGTGGGCGCGGTCGACCGGGTCAGCTCGGGAGGGGCAGGATGAAGGCGGCGGCCAGGCCGTCCGCAATGGCCAGCCCGCGCGTGGTCGGCACCAGGCGCCGGTCGTCCGGGTCGTTGTGCACCTCCAGACGGCCCTCACGGACGAGGCTCGTGACCAGGGCGTGGTTCGTCTCCAGCAGGTCGAGCCCGTAGCGCGCCGCGAAATCGTCGAGATCGACCCCGGCCGTGGTGCGCAGGCCCAGCATCAGCGTCTCGGTGGCCAGCGCCTGCGCACCGAGGAACTCCTCGCCCTCGACCGGCCGCTCGCCCGCCGCCACGTGCTGCTCCCACCGCCGGAGGCGCGGCTCGTTCCACCAGCGGCGGCCGCCCGCCGGACCCCTGGCCTCGTCCGCAGAGCAGGGGTCAGCAGACGCATCGCATCGGACGAACGAGTGCGCCGACGGGCCGAGCCCGAGGTAGGGTGTGTGGTTCCAGTACTTGAGGTTGTGCCGTGACTGGTGGTCGGGGCTGCGTGCGAAGTTGGAGACCTCGTACGCGGGCCAGCCCGCGTCCGCGAGAAAGCGGTGCGTGAGGTCGAAGAGCTCGGCCTGGTCGCGTTCGGGGAGCTCGGAGAGCAGGCCCCGGGCGGCGCTGACGCCGAACCGGGTGCGCGGGTGGATGGTGAGCTGGTAGCACGACAGATGCCCCGGAGAGAGGGCCACGGCCGTCGCCAGCTCGCGCCGCCAGTCTTTCTCGGTCTGGCCGGGGAGGCCGAAGATGAGGTCGATCGAGACGGTGTCGAAGCCCGCGGCGTGGGCGACCTCGACGGCGGCGCGCGCTTGCTGCGCGGTGTGGCGGCGGCCGAGAAAGCGGAGGGCGTCGTCGGAGAACGACTGCACCCCGAGGGACAGGGTCCGCACCCCGAGGGCACGCCATGCGGTGCACGCGTCGGGTGTCACGTCCTCGGGGTTGGCCTCGAGAAAGATCCAGGGCGCGGGGGCCGCGAGCGCCAGGTGGGCGCGGCAGGCGTCGAGCACGCGCGCGAGATCCCCGGCGGGCAGGAGCGAGGGCGTGCCGCCGCCGAAGTACACGGTGTCGAAGGGCCTGTGTTCGGGCCACGAGCCGGCCGTCAGGGTCACCTCGGCGATGAGGTGGTCGACGAAGCGCTTCCGGAGCGGCCCGGCGGCGCGCATCACCGCGAAGTCGCAGTACGGGCAGATGGCCGAGCAGAAGGGGACGTGAAGGTAGAGCCCGGGCTGGCTCGAAGGTACGGTCAAGCCTAGCCTTCGTCCTCGTCGTCCTCGGTGCGGAGCACCGCCACGAAGGCCGCCTGTGGGATCTCCACCGCCCCCACCATCTTCATCTTCTTCTTGCCCTCCTTCTGCTTCTCGAGCAGCTTGCGCTTGCGGGTGATGTCGCCCCCGTAGCACTTCGCCGTCACGTCCTTGCGGAAGGGGTTGATCGTGGTGCGGGCGATGATCTGGCCCCCGATCGCGCCCTGAATCGCGATCTTGAACTGCTGGCGGGGGATCGTCTTGGCCAGGCGCTCGCAGTACTTCAGGGCGCGCGGGCGAGCGGACTCGCGGTCGACGAGCTGCGAGAGGGCGTCGACCTTCTCGGAGTTGACGAGGATGTCCACCTTCACCGTGTCGCCCCGGCGATAATCCAGGAGCTCATAGTCGAACGAGCCGTAGCCCTGGGTCAGCGACTTCAGCCGGTCGTAGAAGTCGAAGAGGACCTCGGCCAGGGGGAGCTGGCTCGTGACCTCCATCCGACCCGCGGCGAGGTAGTTGAACTTGGTGTCCACCCCGCGCCGCTCGCGGCACAGCTCCATCACGGTTCCGAGGTAGCGCTCGGGGGTCATGATCGTCGCCTTGATGTACGGCTCGAAGACCTCCTTGATCGAGGCGGGGTCCGGGTAGAACGTCGGGTTGTCGACCCAGACCTCGGAGCCGTCGGCGAGCACCACCCGGTAGCGGACCGACGGCGCGGACAGGATCAACGAGAGGCCGTGCTCCCGCTCGAGCCGCTCCTGGATGACGTCAAGGTGCAGCAGCCCCAGGAAGCCGCAGCGAAAGCCGAAACCGAGCGCCGCCGAGCTGTCCTTCTCGTAGATCAGAGCGGTGTCGTTGAGCTTCAGCTTCTCGAGCGCCTTGGTCAGGTCCCCGTAGTCGTTCGTTTCCATCGGGTAGATCGAGGAGAAGACCACCGGCTTCGCCTCGCGATAGCCAGGCACCGGCGCCGCGGCGGGGCGCTCCGCCTCGGTCAGGGTGTCGCCGATGGCGAGGCCCGACAGGCTTTTGATCCCGGCGAGCACGTAGCCCACCTCTCCCGCCGACAGCTCTCCGACCGGCACCCGCTTGAGGCGCTGGCAGCCGACCTCTTCGACCTTGTGCTCGGCGCCCGAGTGCATGAGGCGGACGTACGTCCCGGCGCGCAGGGTGCCGTCGAAGAGGCGCACGAGCAGGACGGCGCCGCGGTAGGCGTCGTACTGGGCATCGAAGAGGAGCGCGCGCAGCGGCGCCTCGGGGTCGCCCTTGGGCGGCGGCAGCTTGTGGACGATGGCCTCCAGGAGGTCGTCGATGCCGATGCCTTTCTTGGCCGAGACCTGGATCGACTCGAACGGGTCGAGGGCGAGGTCCCGATCGATCTCCTCCATCACCCGGTCGACGTCGGCGGAGGGGAGGTCGATCTTGTTGATCACCGGCACAATCGTGAGGCCGAACTCCATGGCCAGATAGAGGTTGGCGACGGTCTGCGCCTCGACGCCCTGGGAGGCGTCGATGACCAGGAGGGCGCCCTCGCAGCTCATCAGCGAGCGGCGGACCTCGTGGGAGAAGTCGACGTGTCCGGGGGTGTCAATCAGGTTCAGCTCGTACGTCCGCCCGTCCCTGGCGGTGTAGGGCAGGGTGACGCTGTTGGCCTTGATGGTGATCCCACGCTCGCGCTCGAGGTCCATCGAGTCGAGGATCTGGTCGCGAAACTCCCTGGCCTCCACCGCCCCGCAGCGCTGGATGAGGCGGTCGGCGAGCGTCGACTTGCCGTGGTCGATGTGCGCAATGATGCAGAAGTTGCGGATGTTGTCCATGGTCCTCTCGCGGCCCGTTCAGCCCGGGCCTGGGCGCTCCAGTCTAGCCCATGGCGCGGAGGCTGTGTCCCCGAGAAGGGAGCACCCCGCAGGGGCCGGCGAGAGATCGAGCGCCGGACAGGTGCGAGACCCCACGACGCTGACGATCCAAGCCGATTGCGGCACGGCGTCCGATCACGGGCCGACGCGGCTCCGGGCCGAGCGCGGCGCCGCCTTGACAGCGTAATGGACGAGATGCCACGCTCGCACATCCCGTCCACGCCACGCTCCGAGACGAGCCGTGGCAGCTCCCGAGTGCGCCATCTACCGTCCGCGCCGGCCCCAGACGACGCCCTTGTACCGGCTCGTCCAGGCGCACTACACGGACGTGCGCGAGGTGTGGGAGGAGCGGTTCGAGCCCAGCTACGGCTTCTGGCGTGGAGTGACCGACACGGCGGTCGGCGCCTACCTCGACTGCGGCCTGCTGGAGAACGGCTTCGCGCGGGTGCGCTGCGGCACCTGTCGAGGTGAGTTCCTGGTCGCCTACTCGTGCAAGGGCCGGGGCCTGTGCCCGTCGTGTGCGACCAAGCGCGCGGTGGCGCTCGCCGCGTTTCTGCGCGAGGAGGTGCTGGCCGAGGTCGGGCATGCGCAGTGGGTCTTCTCGATCCCCAAGATGCTGCGCCCGTACTTCCTGTACCACCGGCCCTTGCTCGGGTGGTTGTGCCGCGCGGCCTACGAGACAGCCCGGGAGATGATCGGCGCGGCCTCGCC
>DAONEV010000025.1:0-21511 GCA_035403265.1 Thermoanaerobaculaceae bacterium
CACCGGGGCGACCTGGGCAGCCGCTCCCTCGATGACATCATTCGCGTCCTCACCGCCTCGGCGAGCGAGCGCTCGCTGCACGTTTGGCCCGAGGGCGCCTGAACGAACTGCACCGTCCGGGGCATGTCCCGGGCACGACGAGATCACAAGGAGGACCCGATGCCGAAGCTGAAGACCCTGCGAGCCGCCGCCAAGCGGTTCAAGCGCACCGCTTCCGGGAAGTTCAAGCGGCACCATGCGTTCCACAGCCACATTCTTTCCAAGAAGACCTCCAAGCGGAAGCGCCACCTCCAGGCGGACGCGGTCGTCAAGCCGTGTGATGCCCAGAACGTGGCCCGCATGCTTCCGTACGCCTAGTAGGAGACGACGATGCGTATCAAGCGTGGAAACAACCGTGTACAGCGCCGCAAGAAGATCCTGACCCTCGCCAAGGGTTACTACCTCACCAAGCACAGCGCCTACCGCATCGCCAAGCTGCAGGTCGAGCGGTCACTCCAGTTCGCCTTTCGTGATCGGCGAACGCGTAAGCGGACGATGCGTACCCTGTGGATCGCGCGCATCAATGCCGCGGCACGCCTGTTCGAGATGAGCTACTCCCAGCTCGTGGCCGGGCTCAAGGCCGCTGGCTGCGACCTCGACCGCAAGGTCATGGCGGACATGGCCGTGCGTGACCGCGAGGGGTTTGGCGACCTCGTCAAGCTGGCCAAGAAGGGTCTGGCCGCCAAGACGGCCTGAGCATGGCCACCGAGCTGCTGCACCGGTCGCGTGAGGAGTTCCTGGCGGCCCTGGCGGCCGCCGGCCCTGACCCCGAAGCCGTCGAAGCGGTCCGGGTGCGCTTCGCCGGCCGCCGCTCGGGGCTGCTGCGGGATCTCGAGGAGAAGCTCAAGACTTTGCCCCGTGAGGAGAAGCCGGCCTACGGAAAGGCTCTCAACGAGCTCAAGAAGCTCGTCGAGGAGCGGCTGACTGCCGCCGCCGAGGCCGCGTCCCAGGCGAAGTTCTCCTCCGGCCTCGATGTCACCCTGCCGGGCCGACGGCCGCTCGTGGGCTCCCTCCACCCGGTGACGCTGGTGCGGCAAGAGATCGAGAGCATCTTCCTGCGCATGGGATACTCGGTCGCGGACGGGCCGGAGATCGAGGACGACTGGCACAACTTCGAGGCGCTCAACATGCCTCCCGACCACCCGGCGCGGGACGCTCAAGATACCTTCTACCTGGCCGGCGGGATGGTGCTGCGGACCCACACGTCGCCGGTCCAGGTGCGCACCATGGAGTCGCAGCGGCCGCCGATTCGTCTGCTCATCCCCGGCCGGGTCTATCGCCGCGACTCCGACCTCCGCCACTCACCGATGTTCCATCAGGTGGAGTGTCTCGTGGTCGACCAGGGGATCACCTTCGGGCACCTCAAGGGCACGCTCGAGGCGTTCCTGCACGGGCTGTTCGATCCCAGCCTGGCGGTTCGCTTCCGGCCGTCCTTCTTCCCGTTCACCGAGCCCTCGGCCGAGGTGGACATCACCTGCGTGCTGTGCCGGGGCAAGGGGTGCGCCATGTGCTCCGGGTCCGGGTGGATCGAGATCCTGGGCTCCGGCATGGTCGACCCGCGGGTGTTCAAGGCGTGCGGAATCGATGCCGCGCGGTACACCGGGTTCGCCTTCGGCCTCGGTCTCGACCGCGTGGCCGTGCTCAAGTACCGCCTGCCCGATCTGCGGCTGCTATTCGGGGGCGACGAGAGGTTCCTGCGCCAGTTCGGGATGGGGGTGCCGTCGTGAAGCTCTCTCTGGCCTGGTTGCGGGACCACCTCGAGGGAGACACGCCAGCCACGGAGCTGGCGGGCCGCCTCACCGCGGTGGGCATGAACGTGGAGCTCCGGGAGCCGGTCCCCTCCGACGAGGTGTGGGACGTGGACATCACCGCCAACCGGCCGGACGCCATGAATCACCGGGGCATGGCTCGGGAGGCGGCTGCCGCCGGCTGTGGCCAGCTCCGGCCAATCGAGGTGCTGGTGCCCGAGGGCGGCGTGGCCGCCGCGGAGCTGGCTGGGCTGGAGGTCGAGGACACCCAGAGTTGCCCCCGCTACTGCGCCCGGGTCATCCGGGGAGTCAAGGTCGGGCCGTCACCGGCCTGGCTGGCAGAGCGGCTGTCGCGGTGTGGGGTTCGTCCCATCAACAACGTCGTTGACGCCACCAACTACGTCCTCCTGGATGTCGGGCAACCGCTGCACGCATTCGACCTGCGCTTCCTGGCCGGCCGCAAGATCAGGGTTCGCCGGGGCACCACGGGCGAGCGCATGACCACCCTGGACGGAGTCGAGCGCCTCCTCACCTCCGAGGACGTGGTCATCGCCGACGCCGAGAAGGCCGTCGCCCTCGCCGGGATCATGGGCGGCGCCGACTCGGAGATCCGCTTTGACACCACCGAGGTCCTGGTCGAGTCGGCCTTCTTCGACCCGATTCTGGTGCGGCGCACGGCGCGCCGGCTGGGGCTCGCCACCGAGGCGTCCCGCCGGTTCGAACGCGGCACCGATCGCGCCATGGCCCGGGTCGGCGCGGATCTGGCCGCCGAGCTGATCGTGCGGCTGGCGGGCGGCGAGGTGGCGGCAGGTGTCCTGGACTCTTCTCCGACGCTGCCTGCCCCGCATCCGGTCGCGCTGGACCGCCAGCGCCTGTGCACCTTCGTGGGGTGTGACATCCCTTCCAGCTTCGTGCTCCCCCTGCTGGCGGCGCTGGGTTGCGAGCCGCTGGTCGCCGGCGATCAGATCACCTGTGTCTCGCCCACCTGGCGCGTCGACCTCGAGCTGGCCGAGGACCTCTACGAGGAAGTCCTGCGGCACTTTGGGTATGACCGCGTCCCCTCCGCCCTCCCGGTGGCTTCCACGGAGCCGGGCAAGCGGCTCGGGTCCTGGCCGCTCACCGATCGCGCCCGGGGAGCCCTTGTGCTGGCCGGCTTGGCGGAGGCCGTGACATACGCCTTCGTGAGCGCCGAGCAGGACGTCGCCACGGTGGGCTCGCCTCTGGCCCAGCGCGGCGAGCCGATCGGCCTGGCCAACCCCCTGTCGTCTCGCCTGGCGGTGATGCGCCGCACGATTCTCGCCGGCCTCGCCGAGGCTGCCGCGGGCAACCTGCGGAGGGGTGCCCAGGCCGTGATGCTGGGCGAGGTGGGTCGCGTGTTCTTCGGGACGGCTGGCCGTCCCCGTGAGGAGGAGCGCCTGGCGCTGGTCGTGGCCGGGAGATTGGGTGGATGGGATCGCCAAAGCCAGGCCGACTTTCTGGACCTCAAGGGGATCGTGGAGGCGGTGCTCGATCAACTGGGCCTGTCGGAGGCGACCTGGCGGCCTGCCACGGCGGCGGTGCTCGCCCCCGGGGACGCGGCCATGATCGTCGTGGACGGGCAGGAGGTCGGGATCGCCGGCCGACTCGCCGACGCTGTCGTTGCGGGAGTCGAGTCGCCGCTCCCGTTGTGGGTCGCGGAAATCGACCTCGGGTGCGTCGCCGCCGCGCCGCAGCCAACCATGCGGCCGATACCGCGCTTTCCCGCCGTCGAGGCCGATCTCACGATTCGCCACGCCCGCAGCCTGTCCTACGCGGAGCTGGTCTCGGCGATCCACAAGGCCAGTCCACCGTGGCTCGATGACGTGCAGCCGGTGGTGCAGTACGCAGGGGAAGGCGTGGCGGCGGGCGAACTGAAGACGACCGTGCGACTGGTGTACCGCCTGGCCGACCGTTCCCTCACCCAGGATGAGGTCAACCAGGCTCACTTTGCGCTCATGGAGGAGCTCGCCCGGCGCCTGGCCGTGAGCTTCCAGTAAGGAGGAGAGGATGGACATCTTCACCACCCTGGAGGAGCGGATCGAGAAGGTCATCGCCGCCCATCGCGAGCTGCAGGCGAGAGTGGCGACCCTCGAGGAGGAGAACCAGCGTCTCCGGGAGGGTGCGACCTCGATCGCCGGCCTCGAGGAGCGGTTGGCGACGTTCGAGGCCGAGCGTGCCTCGATGCGGGAGCGCCTGGAACGGCTCATCGCTCTCATCGGGTCGGTCGAGGCCTGACCCCGACCAGCCGAGTTGACAGGCAGCTTTCGACTGCCGGCTAGACGTTGGCGAAACGCAGGCGCCAGATGCTCTGGACGATGCCCAGCGCGATCCCGGCGGCCAGCAGCGACGAGCCCCCGTAGGAGAGAAGCGGCAAGGTGATGCCCGTGGTGGGTGCAAGGCCCATCACCATGCCGATGTTGACGAGGATCTGCACGGCCATCACGAGCCCGACCCCGGCCGCGAAGACCACCCCCACCCGGTCCCTGGCGTTGAACGCCACCGCGAAGATCCGCCACAGGAGCGCGACGTACGCCAGGACGAGCAAGGCCGACCCTGCGAAGCCGGTCTCCTCGGCCCACACCGCGAAGATGAAGTCCGTGTGCTGGGCGGGCAGGAAGCGGAGCTGGGACTGGGTACCGCCATGCAGCCCGCGGCCGAGTCCGCCGCCGGATCCGACGGCGATCTGTGACTGGCGCTGCTGGTAGCCGGCCCCATAGGGGTCGCGCTCGGCGTCCATGAAGGTGAATACGCGCTCCTTCTGGTAGGGCTTCAGAATGACGGTCCACGCCCCACCCGCCGCCACCAGGCCAATCAGCACGATCCCGACCCAGACCTTCCAGGGCAGGCCGCCGAGCCAGAGCGCTGCAAGCAGAATGGGGACGTAGGTCAGCGCCATGCCGAGGTCGCCCTGTAGCGCGACGAGCACGGCGGGCAGACCCACGGCCACGCACAGTCTCCCGATCTGCTTGAGGTCGAGCTGTCCCTCACGGTGCCCGGCCGACAGCGCGGCGACGGCGAGGAGCGTGGCGACGCGGGCGAACTCGGACGGCTGGATGGTGTAGCTCCCCAGGACGAACCAGGAGTGCGTCCCGGCCCGTACCGGCGCCGCCACGAACATGGCCACGAGGACGAGTATCGAGGCGCCCCAGAGCAAGGGTGCGAGGCGCACGAGGATGCGATAGTCCGCGAAAGAGAACAGCAGCAGGAGGGCCGAGGCCACGGCCAGCCACAGGAGCTGTCGGTTGACGAAGCCTGGCGACGCGAGCGCACGGGCCGTCGAGCTCTGGGCGAGCACGGCACAGGCGCCTATGACGACGGAGGCCAGAATCATCCAGAGGTCGAGGCGCCTCATCCTGCCCCTCCGCCGGCCGGCGGTGGCGCCGGGGCCGGGGCTGTCAGGTTCGCCGTCTGCGGTTCGTCCGGGCCGTCCGTGGCGTCCGGAGGAAGCAGGTCGACCCCCTCCGGGAGGTTGGGCTTGATGGTGGTGGTGTCAAAGTCGGGGGCAAACGCCTTCTGGATGATGCGCGCCGCGACGGGCGCTGCCACGGCCCCGGCGTCCCCTCCGTGCTCGACCACCACCGCCACCACCAGGGTCGGCGCATCCGGCGGCGCGTAACCCACGAAAATCGCATGGTGCCGCTGGTCCCAGGGCAGCTCGAACCACTTCACGCCCTCGACCTTGCGGACGACCTGGGAGGTGCCGGTCTTGCCAGCGAAGCGAGCCGGGAGGCTCGCCCACCGGCGAGCCGTGCCGCGGTCGCCTCCGACGACCAGTTCCATGCCATGGCGGACGGTCGCCAGCGTCCCGGCGTCCAGGTTGAGCGGGGTGGGAGCGGGTCCGCCCGCCGCGGCGAGATGGGGCGTGACCCGAAAGCCGCCGTTGACGAGCGCCGCGTAGGCAACTGCGAGCTGGAGGGGGGTGACCAGGATTGGGCCCTGGCCGATGCCAACGGAGATCGTCTCGCCGCCGTACCAGGGGTGTCCCCGCGCCCTGCGGCTCCAGGCGTCGGACGGCACGAGCCCCGAGCTCTCGCCCGCCAGCTCGATCCCGGTCGCCTGCCCGAGGCCGAAGAGGGTAGCCCACCCGGCCAGGCGCTCGAGGCCGGCATCCTGCGCGAGTCGGTAGAAGTAGGTGTCGCACGATTGCTCGATGGCACCGGTGAGAGACACCCCTCCGTGGCCGCCCTTGAGCCAGCACCGGTAAGTGTGCCCGTAGATGGTCACGGCGCCGCTGCAGCTCACGCCGTCCGTCGGGGTGCGGACCCCGTCGGCGAGCGCCCCAGCCGCCCACAGGGGCTTGATCGCCGATCCCGGGGGGTAAAGCGCCTGGATGGCACGGTTGTGGAGAGGCTTGAGTGGGTCGTCGTTGAGCTCCCGCCAGCGCGCCGGCTCGAGATGTCCGGCGAACAGGTCGGGGTCGAACGCCGGCTGGGACAGCAACACCCGCACCGCGCCGTCGCGGGGATCGATCGCCGCCACACCGCCGACCTGTCCGGCCATGGCGTCGGCTGCCTCGCGCTGGAGCTTCAGGTCGATCGTGACCTGCAAGGGGCGGCCGAGGATGGGCGGCTCCTCGGCGAGGCTCGAGACCTGCTTTCCCAGCGCGTCCACCACCACGACGAGGGCGCCGGGGGTGCCGCCGAGGGTGTCCTGGTAGGCCCGCTCCATCCCCGAGCGCCCGACGAGCTGCCCAGAACGCAGGCTGGGGTTGGCAGCGAGCTGCTCGGGTGAGACCTCGCCAAGCTGCCCCACGAGGTGGGCGACCGCCGGTCCAGCGGGCAGTGAGCGGCGGGTGGCGGGATGCACCTGCAACTCCCCGAACTCGGCCTGGTGGGCGGCGATGGAGGCCACCTGCGGCCAGCGCAGGTTGTCGGCGATGATCGAGGGAAGGTGAGACGTCTTGCGAGCGCGGGTCACCCGGGCTCGCACCTCAGCCTCGTCGGCGATGCCGATGCCGGTGAGAAAGCTCTCGGTCCGGGACACGTCCTTCATTTCCTCGGGGAAGAGCAGGAGCTGATAGGTCGGGCGATTGTCAAGGATAATCTCGCCGTGGGTGTCGGTGACGGTGCCTCGCGGCGCCTCCAGGGGGATGCGGCGCAAGCGGTTGTTCTCGGCGGCGGCCCGCCACCGGTCGGTCTGCAACACCTGGAGAACCCAGAGGCGAGCCAGCATCGCCAGGAAGGCCACTCCCAGCCCCAGCATCATCATCACGAGGCGCCGCTGGAGCGGCCGCAGGTCGTCCCGCACGAACCAGGTGGAATCGAACAGGACCCTACCGAGCATGGCTAGTGCCGCCGGAGCAGGCGGCGACGTGCCCGCTCGGGTGAGCGCCAGGCGCGAAGCGCCCTCTCGCCGGCCGCCACCACGAGCCCTGCCGCGGCTGTCATGGCGATGGTGGCCAGCACCCCGAGCCACCCGTGGTCCGGGACGATCCCCAGCGAGAAGACCGCGGCGAACCAGAGGATCTCCCCGGTGGCGGCGGCGAGCAGCGACCCCACGATCCAGAACAGCGGTCCTTCCAGCTCGAAACGACGCACGACGATGCCGACGACCGCACCGGCGGCGGCACCCGAGATTCCTCCGGGGCCGATGATCCGCCCCGAGGCGATGTCGAGGGCGAGCCCGGCACCGAGCCCGATCCAGGCGCTGCCGGTCGGGGCATGGGTTCGGGCCGATGCGACGATGACCAGGAGGAGGGGCTGGCAGGCCGCCAGCACCCACCAGAGATGTGCGGCCCGGAACCCGACATGGAGAGCCAGGGCGACGACGAATGCGACCAACAGCTTCATGGTGTCACCTTGCTGGCGGCCGGCAGGACCAGGACCACCATGGCCTCCGGCGCCCGTGCCGCCAGTCGCACCGGCACGATCGTGAACAAGCCCTTGGTGCTGGCCTCCAGGGTCGTCCCGACGAGGAGCCCGGGCAGGTAGATGCCTTCCGATCCGGAGGACACGACCGCCGTTCCAGGCTCCACCTGGGTGTAGGGCGGGAGCTGCGTGATGGCTGGCTCGGTGCCCCCGACGAGCAGGCCCTCGATGGTCAGCCCGACGATTCGCACCGCGGCGGCGGCGGCCGGGTGGGTGAGGAGCTGCACCCGGGCGCCGTGGTCGCTCACCCGGTCGACGCGACCCAGCAGCCCGTCGCCGGCGAGGACCGCCGCATCGAGGGCCACGCCATCGGCTCTCCCGCGGTCAAGCAGCAGGGAGTGGGTGAGCACCACATCACGGCTCACGACCCGCGCCAGCACCGCCCCCTCGCTGACCGAAGGGAACCGCGCCAGCAATTGGGAGCCTTGCCGGAGTGCCGCCAGCTCGGCGGTGAGGAGTTGGTTCGAGCGGCGCAGCGCCTCCGACTCCGCACGGCGGCGGCCGAGCTCGTCCACCGTGTCATAGAGCGTTCGCTCTCCCGCCCATAGCAGGTCCCACCCGGAACCCACCGCATTGGCCACGATGACAACTGGTGTGAAGGCCGTGTGTACTGCAAGACCAAGCGCGGATCCGCTCGGGTTTCTCACCTGAGCGGCCGCACCCACGTAGAGTCCCACGCAGAGGATGACGAGCGCCAGGTCCGAGCGCAGGCGAAGGACAGCCACGTCAATCGATGGCGATTCTCTTCAGAAGCGCCATGTCGGTGAGCATGCGGCCGGTGCCGCGCACGACCGCGGAGACCGGGTCGTCGCAGTGGGAAACCGGAATGCCCGTTTCCTCGCGCAGCCGCTGGTCGAGGTTGCGCAGTAGCGATCCGCCCCCGGCGAGGACGATGCCCTTGTCGATGATGTCCGCCGAAAGCTCCGGGGGTGTCCGCTCGAGCGCCGTCCGTACCGTGTCGACGATGGTGGAGACGATCTCGGCCAGGGCCTCCCGGATCTCCTCGTCGTTGACCGTGAGGGTTTTGGGAATGCCCTCCACGAGGTCCCGGCCCTTGACGTCCATGGTCCGGGTTTCGGACGACGGCCAGGCGTTCCCGAGCTCGATCTTGATGGACTCGGAGGTGCGCTCGCCGATGAGCAGGTTGTACTTGCGCTTGATGTAGTTGATGATCGCCTCATCCATCTCGTTGCCAGCGATGCGCACCGAGCGGGCGTACACGATCCCGGCCAGCGAGATGACGGCCACGTCGGTCGTGCCACCGCCAATGTCGACGATCATGTTGCCAGTCGGCTCGGTGATCGGCAGCTCGGCACCGATTGCCGCAGCCATGGCCTGCTCGATGAGGTAGACCTCGCTCGCCCCGGCGCGCAGCGCCGAGTCCCGCACCGCCCGCTTTTCCACCGGAGTGATCTCCGACGGCACCGAGATGACGATCCGCGGGCGCACGAAGAGGTTGCGGCCATGCGCCTTGCGGATGAAGTACTCGAGCATCTTTTCGGTGACCTCGAAGTCGGCGATGACGCCGTCCTTCATGGGCCGGATGGCGACGATGTTGCCGGGGGTCTTGCCGAGCATCTCCTTGGCCGACTGACCGACCGCCTCGACGCGGTTGGTGACTCGGTTGATGGCGACGATGGAAGGCTCGAAGACGACGATGCCCCTCGACCGGGTGTACACGAGGCAGGTCGCGGTCCCAAGGTCGACCGCGAGATCCGACGAAAACAGCGACAGGAACGATGAAAATGCCATAGGTGTCAGTCACTCTCCACAAGGACGGATTCTCGATGTTCGGTGGCGTTGCCGGTCGGATCAACCGACCTGATGGTGATGAAATTCCACCCTTCGCGCGTAAGTGCCACGGTCTTCTTGAAGGAGCCAACTCCATCCACCTCGACTGCCTCGCCATTGACGGTGACGGTGCAGCCGGGCTCGGTCATGCCCTGGATGATGAAGAAGTTGCCCATCTGGGTGGGCCGCTGGACGGTGAGGGCGGGCGGCGCCGTGTCCGACAGCTCGGTGATGCGCGTCCCAGTGAAGGCCTTGAAGGTGCGGGGAGAGCTCCATTCCGAGCGCAGGTGGTCGTTGCCCAGGCCGGACACCCGCCAGTAGTACGTGCCCGTGCGGTGGATCTTGAGGACGGCCTGGTTGGAGTTGAGCTTCCTCGTGAGCTCCACACCCTGGGCGAAGGCGCGCGACCGCGAGACTTGCAGCTCGTAGGCCACGCAGGCGACGACTGGTCGCCACTGCAACGTGACGCGGTCGGTGGTGTCCAGGTTCACCAGGAAGCTCGGTGCCGGTAGCTCCAGCAGGGGCGGGTCAGGGACCGGGCGACGCTGGCTCAGGCTGCCGTTGGCTGCCGCGCTCACGGCCTGCCTGGCATCCAGATCGATGCGGCTTCCGCCCACCCCGGTGACGGAAGCCCGGCCCGCGTAAGCGGCCACGACCGCGGAGCTGTCCTCCGCGACTTCGACGCCGACGCGGCTCTCCCGGTCGACCTCGGCCCGCGCCGAGTCTGTCAGCACGGTCGACGGGTTGGTGGCAGTGAAGACGTTGACCTGGCCGACCTTCACCTTGACCTCGCCACTTGACGGCTGGGCGCCTCCTCTGGCCTCCCGGTGCATCTCCATGAGGGCATCCGGGCCGACGCGGTAGATGGTGCCGTCGGAGAAGATAATCTCCGCCGAGGAATCGCTTCCGGTCTTGACGAAGTCACCGTTGTAGAGGGCCTGCTTCTCACGCCCTCTCTCCCACTGGCTCTGGTTGGCGCGCTGGATTTCGACGCGGCCCTGGGTGACGATGATCTGCCCGGTGCCGACGAAATCGCGACCGACCAGCCCAGCCAAGAGCTTGAAACGGCGGATCGAGTCCTCGGCGCGTGCCAGGCCGGCCGCGAAGTCGCCCCGCTCGATGTCGCTCCGGGCCTCGACCAGGAGACGCGAAGCCTGGTCCAGCTCCTCGTGGAGACCGGTGGTGACGTCGCCTCGGCGGACCTCCTCCTCGAGTGCCGTTGCCTGCCGGATGGCTCTCTGCGCTCGCTTCTCGACCGGCTCGTGGAGGATGAGGAAGGCGCCCCCGCCCAGAACCACGGTCAGGACGACAAAAAGCGCCAGCAACCCCCAGCGGCGGATGCTGTCGATGGAGACCATCACCCAGTCGAGCTCGAGGCGGCGTGGGTTTGGAGACGGCGAGGAGGAGACGAAAGCCATTGTCGACGCCTCTCATACCTTAGCACTGCTCTGGACGCCGGTGCAACCAGCGCTTGGGTTTGAACTTGCTCAACTCGGGAGGGTGGGCTAGAATCCTCTGCCTTTGGGCGTCTGCATAGGGAGGGCGCTTCATGCTCAAGCTGTTGCGGGATCAGTTCAAGAACCTCAAGATCATCCTCTGGTTCGTCGTCTTTATCTTCGTGCTCCTCATCTTCGTGGACTGGGGAGTCGGCCGTGCCGGTCGCGGGGGGCGGGCTGCGCAGGGGATGGACGGGATTGCTGCGAAGATCGGCGACCACCACATCAGCGAGGATCAGTTCCTTCGGGAGCTGCGCAGCACCGAGGAGCGCTTCCGGTCCATGTACGGCCAGCAGTATGAGACGTTCCGCCGTCAGATGGACGTCCCCACCATGACGCTTCAGGGGATGGTGGACCGCACGCTCCTCGTGCAGGCGGCCGAGCGGATGGGTCTGACGGTCTCCGACCAGGACGTCCTGGACAAGATTTTGTCCTTCCCGACCTTCCGCAGGGAAGACGGAACATTTGTTGGCACAGAGCTTTATGAGCGCATCCTGAGGAGTAATCAGAGCAGCCCGGATGAGTTCGAGGCCTCTCTGCGGCAGGAGATGGTGCTGGACAGGCTGCATCAGTCGTTGTCGGCCGGGGTGGTGGTGACCGACGAGGAGGTCGAGGCGGAGTTCAAGCGCCGCAACGAGACAGCCTCGGGCGAGGCACTGTTGCTCCCGCTCGAAAAGAAGCTGGGCGAGGCCACGGTCAGCGAGGCCGAGGCGAAAGCGTATTACGACGCCAACCCGGCGCGATTCAGCCATCCCGAGCAGTGGCAACTGCGCTACCTGCTGGTCGACAAGGCCCGCCTCCGCCGGACGCTGACCATCCCTGAGACCCAGATCGCCGAGTACTACCGGACTCACCTCCAGGAGTTCCGCTCGGAGGAGGAGATCCGTGCCCGGCACATCCTCATCAAGCCGGTCACCCAGGATCCTGCCGGAGACCAGGCCGCCCTCGCCAAGGCCGAGGATGTCAGGAAGAAGGCGCTCGTCGCTGGCGCCGACTTCGCGGCGCTGGCGCGCCAGTACTCCGAGGATGAGGGCAGCAAGGTCAACGGTGGTGACCTGGGCTTCTTCCCGCGCGGGCGCATGGTCGAGGAGTTCACTCAGGCTGCCTTCGCGCTTCAGCCGGGTGGCATCTCGGCGCCGGTCAAGAGCCAGTTCGGGTATCACCTCATCAAGGTCGAGGAGCGCAGGCCGGCCGGGCAGCGGTCGATCGAGGACGTGCGGGAGTCGATCCGCACCACTCTGGCGGACGGGCTCGCGGACGGCGAAGGAAGCCGTCGTGCGACGGCGCTGCGAGAGAAGATCGACGCTGCCAAGCTGACCACCGAGGAGCAATGGAAGGCGCTTGCCGACGACGTGGTGACCTCCAACGTGACGCCGTTCTTCGAGCGCGCCGACTTCATCCCCGGGCTCGGGCGCGATCCCGAGCTGATGGCCGAGATCACCGCCGCCAAGGAGGGCTTTGTCGGCGGCCCGCGGCGCACCGCGCGGGGCTGGATCCTCTACCGGGTCAACCAGACCCGCAGCGCCGGCATCAGCCCGTTCGACGAGGCGAAGGCCGCCGCCATGGAGGCCGTCAAGCGGGAGAAGGCCGTGGCCGCGTGCGCCCAGGAGCTGGAGGGGCGGCGAGCCTCCCTGGCCGGCGCCGACCTTCAGACCGTGGCCACTTCACTGGGTGGTCGGGTGGAGAAGCTCACCGACCACCGGCGCGGCATGGCAGCCGGCGGGCTGGGCGTCTCGGAGGCGCTCGACCGGGCGATCTTCTCGACCCCGGTCAACGGTCTCACCCCAGTGGTCAAGATCACCGACCGCGGTGCCGTCGTGGTCCGCGTCTCGGCCCAGAAGCTCGCGGATGCAGCACAGCTCGAGAAGGACAGGTCGAGCCTGAAGGACAGTCTGGTGCAGACCCAGGTCCAGCAGCTTCAGCAGTCGATGCTGGTCGAGGCGAGGCGGCAGGCGTCCGTGACCGTCAACAGCGCGCTCCTCAGTCGCCTGAAGCCCGAGCAGGAATGATCGGAAGGCTGGCCGGGCGGATCATAGAGCTGGGCCCCGGCGAGGTGCTGTTGGACGTGGGCGGGGTGGGGTACGAGCTGCGCGTGCCCGTCTCCGCCCACGCCTTGCTGTCGGGCCGCGAGGAGGCCACGGTCTTCGTGCACACCCATGTGCGCGAGGACCAGATCGCCCTCTTCGGGTTCCCGACCCGGCCCGAGCGCGACGTGTTCAGGTCGCTGATTGCGGTTGCAGGTGTGGGACCCCGCACGGCCCTGGCGCTGCTCTCAGGATTGACCCCGGCGGACCTCGCGGCCGCCATCGAGGGCGAGCAGTGGCGCCGCCTGGCCGCGGTGCCTGGCATTGGCCGGCGCACCGCCGAGCGGCTCATCGTGGAGCTGAAGGGCAAGCTCGGCGACATCGCTGCGCCGGCAGGCGGCGTCCGCGAGGATGCGGTGTCGGCCCTCCTCAACCTCGGCTACGCCGCGAAGGACGCCGAGTCGGCCGTGGCCGAGGTCTTGCGGACCGGGGGCGAGCTGGGCCTCGATCAGCTCCTCCCGCGCGTCCTCAAGCTGCTCGTCCGGTAGCCCCCACCCACCCGGCACATCAGCGGATCAGGAGATCAGCGAATCAGCACTGATCCTGCCGATGAGCTGATTCGCTGAAGAGCCGATGAGCTGGGTGGGGTAGTATTGGGGGCGTGACTGACGAGGTGCTGCGCCCGACTTGCGACCCGGCGGAGGCCCGCTTCGAAGAGAGCCTGCGGCCTCGCCGCCTGGCCGACTACATCGGGCAGGAGAAGGCCACGGCGAACCTCCGCGTCTTTGTCGACGCGACCCTCGCGCGCGGCCAGGCACTGGACCACGTTCTTCTCTTCGGACCGCCTGGGCTCGGCAAGACCACCCTCGCCCACATCATCGCCAACGAGCTGGGCGTCCCCCTGCAGGTGACCTCGGGACCGGTGCTCGAACGGGCTGGCGACCTCGCTGCCATCCTCAGCAACCTGCAGCCCCACACCGTGCTGTTCGTTGACGAGATCCACCGCATGGCACCGACGGTGGCCGAGATCCTCTACCCGGCCCTCGAGGACTTCACGCTCGATCTCGTGGTCGGCCAGGGACCGGCGGCGCGCACCATGCGGCTGCCACTACCACCCTTCACGCTGGTCGGGGCGACGACGCGGGCGGGCCTGCTGCCAGCCCCACTGCGGGATCGCTTCGGCATCGTCCATCGTCTCGACTTCTACGACCCGGCGAGCCTCGCGACGATCGTGCGCAACTCGGCGGCGGTGCTTGGCGCGCCCCTCACCGACGAGGGGGCGCAGGAGATCGCGCACCGCTCCCGGGGCACGCCCCGCATCGCCAATCGCTTGCTGCGCCGGGTCCGGGACTTCGCCCACGTGCGCGAGGAACGCACCATCACCCTCGAAACGGCACGCTTCGGTCTCGAGCGGCTGGAGGTCGATGCCTTCGGTCTCGACGAGCTCGACCGCCGCCTGCTGGCGACCCTCATCGAGCACTATGGAGGTGGGCCGGTGGGGCTGAAGGCCCTCTCGGCCACGCTCGGCGAGGACGAGGGGACGCTGGAAGACCTCTACGAGCCGTTCCTCCTGCAGGCCGGGTTCCTCCAGCGCACACCGCGAGGCCGTGTCGTGACGATACGGGCCCGCCGTCACCTCGGCTACCCCGCGCCTTCCGTCGAGCAGGGCGACCTGTTTGGAGGCGGCGGCGCGTGAAGGTGCTGCCGGTGCTCGTCAACCCCACTTCCCGGGGCGGGCGATCACAGCCGCCCCGTGCGGAGCTCGAATGTGCAGCGGCCTCGCGTGGGCTGGTTCTGGAGTGGTGGCCGACCGTGGCGCCTGGCCATGCCACCGAGCTCGCCGAGCGTGCCGCCAGGGACGGCTTCCCGGCCGTGGCGGTCTGGGGCGGCGACGGGACCTACAACGAGGCCGCGCGCGGGCTGCTCAACTCCGACACGGCCATGCTGATTCTCCCTGGCGGCAGCACCTCGGTCCTCGCGTACGAGCTGGGGGTTTCCCGCGACCCTGTTCAGGCCCTGACGACGCAGCTCGATGCCGGGCCCCGGGCGATGTCGATCGCCCGCACCGATCACGGCCAGGTTTTCCTGCTCATGCTCTCGGTCGGGCCCGATGCGCGCATTCTCCTGCGCACCCCGAGCTGGTTGAAGAGACGACTGGGCAAGCTCGGGATCGGGTGGCAGTCGCTGGTGGAGTTCCTCAAGGGGAACCTGCCCCGCTTCGAGGTCAGCATGGACGGCGAGGTGAGCGAGGTGGCCTGGTGCATCGCCGGCAACTCCCGCACCTATGCCGGTCCGTACCGGGCCACTCCCGGTGCGGACCCGTTCTCGCCGGGTCTCGAGGTGGTGACCTTGCACCGTCACGGGCGAACCAGGGCCGTGCCCTTCTTCTTCGCCATCTTTCTGGAGCGGCACCTGCGTCTGCGCGGCGTGAAACGGCATTCGACCCTTTCACTCGAGCTGCGCGGCCCCGAGACGATCCCCTACCAGCTCGACGGCGACCATGCCGGCTTCCTCCCCGTCCGCGCCTTCTCCACCGATGACCGTGTCATCGTCCTCCCGCCCGTCCATCCCGGTAGCCGGTGAACGGTGCCTGGTGAGGGGAGGGCCGTCCCTCCGCCCGGGCCAGCCTTGATTCTCCTCTGACCGGGTCGCGCCGAGTGGGACTTCGGGGACCGTGATAGCATCCGACGGGCAGTCGTTGTCACAGGTTTCAGAACGCCTTTCTTGGAGACACCCATGGCCATCGATCGCACGCGCATGAATCAGATCCTCGACCGCGCCGCCGCCGAGGGGCGCCTTGCACTGCTCGAGTGGGAGGTCTACGCCTTCCTCGCAGCGGCCGGCTGCCGGGTCCCGCGGCTGGTGATGGTCCCGGCCGGTCAACCGATGGCCGCGGGTGCGCTGCAGGATCTCGGCGGGGACCGGGTCATGCTCAAGGTCGTCTCGCCCCAGATCGCGCACAAGACAGACGTGGGCGGCGTCAAGAAGGTCGTGGCCGATCCGGAGGCGATCGTCGCTGCCGTCGCGACGATGCTCGAGGAGGTACCGCGCCGCTATGCCCGCTCGCTCGAGAGCAAGCCCGGCCACGCGCCGTCTCAGTACGAGGGGCTGAGCGGAAAGGCACTCGAGGATGCCATCCGCAAGGACATCCGCGGTGTCATGGTGGTCGAGATGATCGCGTGCGAGGGGGAAGGACCGGGCAGCGAGTCGATCTTCGCGCTCCGGCACAACCGGGAGTTCGGGCCGGTCGTCACCATGGGCATCGGCGGCATCGACACCGAGCTGATGGGCGAGGCCTGCAGGAAAGGGCTGGCGGTGGTCAGCGCCAGCGCCGCCCTGCTGTCCGAGGCCTCGATGCTTGAGGCCTTCAAGACGACTCTCTCCTATCGCCGCATGGCCGGGCAGACGCGGGCGAAGCAGAAGCTCGTCGAAGATGCCGAAATCCTCCGCGTTCTGGCCGCCTTCCGCGCCATCGCCGAGGAGTTCGGCCACGACGGCGCAGCGTCCTCCGCGACCGCCGGCTGGACCGTGACCGAGCTCGAGGTCAACCCCTTCGGCATCTCGAACGGAAGCCTCGTCGCGCTCGACGGGCTGCTCAGGTTCCGCCGCCGCGGCGAGCTGCCGGTCGCCCGCCCGCTGGCCTCGATCGAGAAGCTGATGAAGCCAAGGAGCCTCGGCATCATCGGCGTCTCGGCCAAGGGGATGAACATGGGGCGCATCATCCTCGGGAATATCCTGGCGGCCGGGTTCGACTCCTCCCGGGTCTACGTCGTACGGCCCGGCACCGAGGAAATTGACGGCGTCCGGTGCGTCCCGACCGTGAAGGACCTTCCCGAGCGGGTGGATGTCTTCGTGGTCGCGGTCGGCGCCGACCAGGTCCCGGGGCTCATGGAGGAGCTCGTCGAGCACGACAAGGCGGTGGGCGTCATCCTCATCCCAGGCGGGATGGGGGAGAAGGCCGGCGGCGAGAGCATCGAGACGCGGGTCAAGGTGGCACTGCAGTCGGCGCGGACGTTGCACCGTCCCCTCGTCGCCAACGGCGGCAACTGTCTCGGCGTCGTGTCGCGACCGGGCGCCTACCACACGCTCTTCATCCCCAAGAACAAGCTGGTGCTGCGCGAGGACGGCGATTCGAACCTCGCCTTCATCAGCCAGAGCGGCGCCTACATGATCAGCCGGATGAGCAAGCTTTCCTGGATGGGCCCGCGCTACGCCGTCTCGACCGGCAACCAGGTCGACCTCACCATCAGCGACTTCATGCGTTTTCTGGCGCACGACCGCGCCGTGAAGACGATCGGCGTCTACGTCGAGGGCTTCAAGGACAACGACGGCCTCGAGTTCTCGCAAGCCGTGCGGGAGGTCGTGGGCGCCGGCGGGGACGTCGTCTTCTACAAGGCCGGCCGCACCGCCGAGGGCAAGTCGGCGACGAGTGGTCACACCGCGTCGCTGGCCGGGGACCTGGATGTCTGTGAGGCGGTTGTGGGCAGCTCGGGTGCCTACGTGGCGCGCACCTTTGACGAGTTCCTCGACCTCGTCAAGGTGAGCTCCCTCATGGGCCACAAGAGCTGGGGCGGTCGCAAGCTCGCGGCGCTCTCCAACGCCGGCTATGAGGCAGTCGGGATCGCCGACAACCTGCGCGGCGAGGGCTGGCAGCTCGAGCTCGCACGGTTCGAGAGCGCCACCAATGGCAAGCTCCAGGCCGCGCTCGCCAAGGGGAAGCTCGACGCCCTCGTCGACGTGCACAACCCGCTCGACCTTACGCCGATGGCGAATGACGAGGCGCACGAGGATGCCGTCCGTGCCTTCTGCGACGACGCCACCGTCGACCTCGTCCTCTGCTCGACGATCCCGCTGACGCCGGCGATGGCCACCCTGGCAAACGGCGTTCCAGACAGCGAGTCGATCCGGTCCGAGGGCAGCCTCGTCAACCGGCTCGCCCGTGTGCTCACCCGGACGGACAAGCCGATCATCGTTTCGATCGACTGCGGGTCCATCTTCGACCCGATGGCCCAGGCCTTCGAGGAGAAGGGGCTGCCGACCTTCCGGTCGGCCGACGTCGCCGTCCGAACGATGGGGCTCTATCTCGAGGGCAGGATCCGGAACCGGAGGTGAGGGTGTCCCCTCCCGCCAGCGGGACAGGGGACGGGGACCGTGTCAGAGGGAGTTGATCTGGTGGTGGCGGGCCTCCTCGTGGAAGATTTCGCCACGCCCCCTGCTTGTCGCCTTGAGAGGGCTCGCGACGTGTCTCTGCTCCCCCCGCCTCCCTGTCCCCTCGCCCCTGTCCTCTGGGCGAGCCGGAGCGCGGCATGAGAGCGGTCTTCCGCCTGGCCATCCGGCACCTGACGGCGAAGCCGCGCCAGGCGCTGCTGACCGTGGCCGGTGTGGCCCTCGGGGTCGCGGTGTTCATCTTCACCGTGGCGATGATGGACGGCCTGGTCGTGTTCTTCACCCAGCGGCTCATCCGGGTCTCGCCGCTGGTCACGGTGCTCCCGGAGAGCCTCGACGTGCTGGCCGCCAGGCAGTCGCTCCAAAGGGTCGCGGCGGGGGAGGTGCTGGTGCTCTCCCGGCCGCCCGTCCCAGACGACCGCCCCACGGTCCGCGGGGCCACGGCCCTGGCCTTGCGGCTCCGAGAGCTGCCAGGCGTGAAGGGTGTGTCGGTGGCGGCCACGGCATCGGTGGTGGTGTCCTTCGGCACCGTGGCCGAGCCCGCCCTGCTGCTCGGCCTCGATCCCGACGACGAGCGCACTGTCACCGAGCTGTGGGGCGCCATGCTGCGGGGCAGTTGGGACGGCCTCGATTCCCGGAGGGACGGCACGATCCTCGGCGTGCAACTGGCCGATCGTCTGGGGGTGGGGGTCGGGGATCGGTTGGTGGTGGTGGGGGAGACCGGCATCGGACGCGAGCTGGAGGTGGTCGGGATCCTCGGTACTGGGCTCGGTTCTTATGATGAGACCACGGCGATTGTCAACCTGCCGGTCGCCCAGGGGTTGGCGGGGTGGGGCGCCGACGAGGGGAGCGAGATTCGCCTGCGCACGGCGAGCCTGACGAACCTCGACGGGGTTCGCCGCCAGGTCGAGACCCTCACGGGCCACCGGGCGGAGACCTGGGAAGAAGCCAGCCGCTCCTCGCTGCAGCTCTTCCGCATGATCGGCATGACCACGTACCTGCTGACCGGTTTCGTGCTGGTCGTCGCCGGGCTGGGCATCAGCAACAAGCTGACCACGATTATCCTCGACAAGGAGCGGGACATCGCCATCCTGCGGGCGTGCGGGTTCTCGCGTGGTGCGCTGCGAGGCGTCTTCCTGCTGGAGGGCTTGTTGTTGGGGGGCGCCGGGGCGGTGGGGGGGTGCCTGTTGGCCGCGCTGTCCATCGGGTACTTCCAGGCGTTCCCGATTCGCTTCGCCCCCCGTGCAGGCTCGGTGCTGGCGTACACCGAGCTGTTCCTCGCCAACGACCCCCGGTACTACGCCCTGATCGCCGGGATGGCCCTGACCATCGCAGCCGTGGCCGCGCTCCTGGCGGTACGCAAGGCTGTGCGGGTGCTTCCCGTGGAGGTGCTCCGTGGCGCCGCATGACAACCGGTCGAGCGGCGGGCCGGTCCTCGAGGCGTGGGGCCTGGTCCGACGACTTGGGGTGGGGGCCGCGGCGCGTGAGGTCCTGCGAGGGATCGACCTCGCCGTCGAGACGGGTGAGTTCGCGGCGCTGGTGGGCCCGTCGGGCTCGGGCAAGTCGACCCTGCTGTACCTGCTGGGTGGGCTCGACCGGCCCGACGCGGGTGGTGTGCACATCGGCGGCGTGGACCTCTCGGGAGTCGACGACGACGAGCTGGCGAAGCTGCGGAATCGCCTCATCGGCTTCGTCTACCAGTTCCATTTCCTGCTTCCCGAGTTCTCGGCCCTGGAGAACGTGCTCATGCCCCTGTGGGCGCGGGGCGGCGGGACGTCCCGCGACGACCGGGCCTGGGGGACCGAGCTGCTCGGCCGCGTGGGGCTCGGCGAGGCGGCCGGCAAGCTGCCAAAGCAGCTCTCCGGGGGCGAGCAGCAGCGCGTGGCGGTGGCGCGGGCGCTCGTCAACCGGCCGCGACTCCTGCTCGCGGACGAGCCGACAGGCAACCTGGACAGTGCCAACGCGCTGGCCGTGTACGAGCTGTTCCGGGAGCTCAACTCCGGCCTCGGGCAGACGATCCTGGTCGTCACCCATGACCAGGACTGGGCGGCGCGCTCCGACCGCGTCCTGCGTCTGCTTGACGGCCGCATCGTCGCGGACGAGCGCCGTGACGAAGGGGTGGGAGGAAAGGCATGAGGCGATGGATCGTTCTGGTCATGTTGGTGCTCGCGGCGGGCGGCGTGCTCGGGCGCGTGATGTGGCGGAACGTACGCGGCGTCGAGGTGACCCTGGCCGAGGCGAGCCGCGGCCGGGTGGTGGCGGCGGTGTACGCCACGGGCCGGGTGGACACCGACCGCCGCGTCACGGTGCGAGCTCGCCTGACGGCGCCGCTGGCCGAGGTCCTGGTAGGTCCCGGGCAATCCGTGCTCGCCGGCCAGGTCGTGGCGCGGCAGGATGTTGCCAGTGTGGCTCTGGGAGTCGAGCGAGCTCGGGGCGAGCTGGACGCGGCGAAGGCCGCCCTGGCCGAGGCCACCGACGCCGCGTCGCGAGCCGAGCAGCTCGTTCGGCAGCAGTTGTTGTCGGAGGATGCCTGGGTGCGGGCGCGGGAGAGGGCGCGCGAGCTTTCGGCTCAGATGGCCGCCAGCGAGTCGGCCCTGGCCCTGAGCCGCGAGCAGGCTGGATGGGCCGAGCTGAGGGCGCCGCAGGCTGGGGTGGTGAGCAACCTGGCACACCGGGCCGGGGACGCCGTGCGCGAGGGTGACGACGTCCTCACCATCGTCGACCTGCAGCCCGCCTACGTGCGGGTGGGGGTGGACGAGCGCGATTTCGGCCGCATCGCCCTCGGCCAGGAGGTGCGGATGGTCTTCGACGCCTATCCGGACCGCGTCCTGGTTGGCAGGGTCTGGCGCATCCTGCCGACCGTGGACCGCCTCACCAAGTCCGCCGACGTGCTTGTGGAGCTGCCGGTGGAGCGCCCGCCGCTGCAGCTCGACCTCACCGCCACGGTCAACATCGTCACCGGAGTCATCGAGGATGCCGTGGTGGTGCCGCGGGAGGCGCTCACCGGAACCGGAAGCGAGCGGCAGGTCATGCTGGCCGAGCGCTCGCGAGCCGTGCCCAGGCCCGTGAAGGTCGGGGTGTGCGACCCCAGGGGGTGCCAGGTGACGGAGGGCCTCGCCCAGGGCGAGAAGGTCATCTCCCCGCTCCCTGCCACGCTCAAGCCGGGAGCACGGGTGCGCCCGCAGTGATCCCTCACCTGCGCATCGCCGAGGCGCAACTGCGCGGACGCCCGCGCCAGTCGGCGATTGCGCTGCTGTCGGTGGCGGTGGGCGCGGCGATGCTGATCGTCACCCTCTCGCTCACGACGGGGCTCTCGGAGGACTTCATCAAGAAGTCGACCGAGACGTCGGCCCACGTCGAGG
>DAONEV010000026.1:0-12351 GCA_035403265.1 Thermoanaerobaculaceae bacterium
CCTTTCATCAGGACTGGTACATTCCGCTGCCCACCACCCCGGAAACAACCGGCATGTCGCTCGGTGGCATTGGAAGCTCGGTGACGATTACGCCGGCAGCCACCACGCCGGTGTTCAATTTCGTGCCGGGCATTCAGGTGGGCGCGAAAGAGGGTGAATCGTTCCGCTTTTCCAACTTTTTCTACAGGGAGCGCTCCCACGAAGGCGAAGAGCTCTATTTTGCCGACTATGCGGCTTTCAAGGAGCGGATTTCCCACTATCCGCTGATGGACGCGAACAACAGGGCGCTTTTTGATCCCAAGGCCGACGAGCACGCCGCCATGGCCCGCGTCAAAGAGGTGATTTCCTCAACGGATTTCTGGACGGTTAATCGCGAGCGTTTTGAGCGCTGGCAGATTCAGCTCAATCCCTTTACGCGTCGTCTCGAGTCTTCGGGCGATCTTCGCGGATTTCACCGGGCGTCTCTGCTCGATTTTTTTATGGGCGCGCTGGCCGAAAAAGTGGAGACCTGGTTCAGCCTCACGGGCGACTGGCACGAAAAAGAAATTTCCGGCGCCACCTGTTATCCCTGCGCGCAAATGCGCTACGGGGCGTATTTTCCGGTTTCGGTCACCGAGTACAAAGGCCATCAGGGAGTAGAAGTCAGTCGCGCCCAGTATTCGGCCATTGTGCCGGGCGATGAAAAGCTGTGCAGTTTGCCGGTGTGGTACACGGTGTTCAAGCTCTGTAACCCGGGCCCCGAGACCCGCGAGGTCACATTGCTGCAGACGCAGGAAAATTTCTGCGGATTTCAGGTGATCAAAGAACGTCCCGGCGTTCAGGATGCCTCGTTTCTGTTGCTCAAGACCGCGTGTCATCCGCGCGGTACCGCGCTCGAAATTCCGGTTGAAACCGGCGTCTTCCGGGGCGTCGGGTTCGATCAGCACGAGGGAAACGCAGGTGGTGATATTCAGGGTTCCATGGCCATCGGCGTCGTGGATCAGGGCGACGCGGACATGAGCGTGGTGTGCATGCCCGAGTATTATTCCGCTCAGGAAACCGAAGTGACCGCGAGCACCATGGCTGTCGGTCATCCCCACATCATCATCAACAAGAAGAAATACACCGGCAAGGAGCTGATGAGCGGCGCGGTTTCCGCAACGATCCGTCTTGCGGCGGGCGCCACGCGCGAGGTGGTGTTTATCACCGCTCTTGATTTTCCCGCGGTGAGCCTGTTTCGAACGCAGAAGAAATACACCTCGTTCTTCGGCGACAGCCCCACGCGAATTGCGGACATGCTCACCTTTGCCGCATCGCGCGAGGCGGATATCCGCGCGAAGGTTCTGGCCGGACAGGATGAAATGGTATCGGCCGCGGCCATTGCGAAGCTGGGCGCCGATCCGCAGGAGGTGCAATCCCAGGGCTGTGCGGAGGTCGCCCGAAGCGCCCGTGGCGCTGCCGGGCCGCAGGGAACCGATCGCCACCACCCGCCCGCGGACGACCCCGGGCCCGGAGACCACCCCGCCCACCGCGACGGCCTCTCCGGACACCTCGGCTGCCGGGCCGAGCTCGACGTTGCCCCCGAGGGCGACCACGTCCCCATCGACCGGTGCGTCGACTGTCACATCACCCAGCAGGCTCACGACTGGTCCCTGAGTGGGTTGAGTGATGCGGAGATTCGAACCTGCGCTCGGCACCGGCGCTGCCGCCAGGGCAGCGGCCAGCAGCAGAGCCAGGCTCATCGACCTTCCCGGCCACGCCGAGCCAGGGCCATCACCACCCAGCCCCCACCAAACAGGGTCAGCAGGGTCCAGACGATCAGGCCCAGACCGCCAGCGGCGGCCACGGTCTGCAGGGCGTCGGAGCCGCTGCGAGCCGCCGCGAGGGTGTCGAGGGCATGGCTGCCCAGCCAACCCAGAAGGCCTCCCGCAGCCTGAGGAAGCGCACCCAGCACCGTCGGCGCCGGCAGCGCGCCGACAAGCACGAGTCCGACCGCCGCAAACAGGAAGCCAGCCGCGGCCGGAAGCCACGTCCAGACACGCCTTCGCTGCCAACCCGCCAGCGGTAGAGACGCCATGATTGCCGCGACCCGCGCATCTTCGGCGGCGGCCGGGATCAGACCGTCGAGCTGACTCACCAGGGCGGCATGCGCCTGACACACCTTGCAGACGGCCAGGTGCGTGCCGACCGTGGAGTCAGCCGTCCCTTGCTCCTCGATCTTCCGCTGGACGTCGCTGCATGCTGGGCTCACGTCGCCCCTCCCAGTTGTCCCAGGTACTCCCCCAGGGCCTCTCGTAATACGCTGTGCGCACGGAAAAGTTTGTTCTTCACGGTACCGAGCGGTAACCGCTTGAGCTCAGCGATCTCGTTGTAGGCCAGACCCACGAAATGCCTCAGCACCACAAGCTCCCGATACGCCTGAGGCAGGTTCCCGATCTCGCGCGCCATGGCCCGTGCGAGCTCCCGGTTGGCCAGGGTCGCCAGGGGTCCGCGCCCGGGATCGGGGAGGTCCATCTGCATGCTGTCGCCCTCGTCGTCCACCCCCAGGTCCAGGGAGACGGTGGGGCGGCGGTTGCGGCGGATGTGGTCGATGGCCAGATTGTGGGCGATGCGAAACAGCCAGGTGGAGAAACGGAAGGTCGAATCGTACTGATCCAGGTGCTTCCAGGCGCGAATGAACGCCTCCTGCACCAGGTCGCGCGCCTCCTCTTCCACGCCCACCATCTGGGACACGTAGGCGCGCAGCTTCGGCTCGTAGCGCCGCACCAGCAGCGCGAACGCCGAGTCGTCGCCGGCACGGATGCGGTCCAGGGTGAGGGCATCGTCTTCGATCACGGCGCGTAGTGTACCCTCAACTCCCGTCCAGCTTGTGAAAGGAATTGCAAAGTACGGGGGTTGGGGTACAATACATCCTGCGGCCCGCACATGGGTCGCAGACCATCCGGAGCAACCCGACGAACCCGCCCTCAGGGCGGAGAAACCCAAGGAGAGAGTGCCATGAGTCACCAGATTAACCCCTTCGAAATGGCGCAGCGCCAGTTCGACGAGGTGGCCGACCAGCTTGGTCTCGACGCTGGCGTGCGTGCCGTCCTCCGTTGGCCCCTGCGCGAGTACCACTTCCGCCTCCCGGTGCGGATGGATGACGGCAGCCTCAAGGTCTTCCAGGGCTTCCGTGTCCAGCACAGCGATGCGCGCGGCCCGGCCAAGGGCGGCATCCGCTGGGCAGCCTACGAAACCATCGACACCGTGCGGGCGCTGGCGACGTGGATGACCTGGAAGTGCGCCGTCGCGGACATCCCACTGGGCGGAGGCAAGGGCGGTGTGGTGGTGGATCCCTCCACCCTGTCGGTCATCGAGAAGGAGCGCATCTGCCGTGGCTGGGTCGACCAGATGTGGAAGAACATCGGTCCCCGCATGGACGTCCCGGCTCCGGATGTAGGCACCACCCCGCAGATGATGGGCTGGATGATGGACGAGTACTCCAAGCTCGTCGGCCAGTACACGCCTGGCGTCATCACCGGCAAGCCCCTCGGCGGCGGCGGCTCCCTGGGCCGCACCGAGGCGACCGGCTACGGCGTCATCTACACCACCCGCGAGGCGTTCAAGCACCTCGGCATCGACCCCAAGGGCAAGCGCGCCGCCATCCACGGCTTCGGCAACGTCGCCCAGTACGCCTCGATCGGCTTCATCGAGATGCTCGGCGGCACGGTCGTCTGCGTCGCCTGCTGGGACCGTCACGACAAGTGCTCCTACACCTTCACCAAGATGGACGGCATCGACCCGCACTTCCTGATGTCGATCACCGACCAGTACGGCACCATCGACAAGGAGAAGGCCAAGGCCGCCGGCTACCTCATCGAGGACGGCCAGGCGTGGCTCTCCAAGGACGTCGACGTGCTCATGCCGGCCGCCATCGAGGGCGTGGTCACCGGTGAGACCGTCCAGATGATCTCCCCGCGCGTCAAGATCGTCGCCGAGGGTGCCAACGGCCCCACCACCCCCGAGGCCGACGCCGTCCTCAAGCAGCGCGGCATCTTCGTCATCCCCGACTTCCTGGCCAATGCCGGCGGCGTCACCTGCTCGTACTTCGAGGGTGTTCAGAACGACATGAACTTCTACTGGTCGAAGGAAGAGGTCCTCACCAAGCTCGACCAGAAGATGACCAGCGCCTTCTGGGCGGTCACCGACATGTCGGCCAAGCGCAGCGTCTACATGCGCAATGCCGCCTACATGGTGGCCATCGACCGCGTCGTCCAGGCCATGAAGCTGCGCGGCTGGGTGTGGTAGAAGAAGGGGAGAGGGAAGAGTCCCTCACCCACCCCGATCCAGAATCAAGAAGGCGGGAGGGCAACCTCCCGCCTTTGCTTTGAGCCCGCGCAACCCCAGTGATTCGGGTCTCCGACCCGGGACACAGGTAGGTCAGGCGACGGGTGTGAGGGGCGAGCGGCCGGCAAGAACCGCCAGGACGTTGTCGGCGACCAGCTCGGCCATGGCGGTGCGAGTCTCGCGGGTCGCCGACCCCAGGTGCGGGAGAAGCACGACGTCGTCGCGGCCCAGTAGGCCAGGATGCACGGCGGGCTCACGCTCGTAGACGTCGAGGCCGGCGCCTCCGAGGTGGCCTGACTCGAGCGCCGCGACGAGCGCCGCCTCGTCCACCACCTCGCCGCGGCTGGTGTTGACGAGGATCGCGCCCGGAGGCAGCAGGGCAAGACGGCGGGCGTCCAGAAGGCCTCGCGTCTCGGCGGTGAGCGGGCAGTGCAGGCTCAGCACGTCGGCCCGGGCCAGCAGCTCATCCAGCTCGCCGACCAGCTCGCAAGAGACGCCCGTGTGACTGGCCGGTGGTCGCGGGGTGCACGCGGCCACTCGCATCCCGAAGGCGACGCCGCGCCGCGCCACGGCCCGGCCAATGCGACCGAGCCCCACCACCCCCAGGGTCTTGCCCTGAAGCCCCGTCCCGAGGAGGAGGTCTGGCTTCCAGCCGGCGAACTGCCCTTGCCGCACCAGGCGGTCGCCCGCCAGAACACGCCGGCTCACGCCCAGGATGAGCGCCCAGGCGAGGTCGGCCGTCGCCTCGGTGAGGACGTCTGGCGTGTTGGTCACCACAACCCCGGCGGCGCGCGCCGCGTCGAGATCGATGTTGTTGACGCCCACCGCGTAGCTCGCGACGACGCGAAGCATCGGGCAGGCGCGGAACACCTCGGCGGTGACACGGTCGGCGAGCAGGCAGACGCACGCCTCAGCCGCTCCGACGAACGCGGCCAGCTCGGCGCCAGCCAGCGGCGGGCCCGGCGCACGCACCCGGACGGCATGAACGCCCGCCAGACGGTCCAGCGCCTGGCCCGGAAGCGGTGCCGTGACCGCCACCTCACTCATGCTCGGCCTCCGAAACCTCCCACCCCTCGACCGGTGCGAGGATGCGTGCCAGGTCCTCCTCGATCCGACCGGAGGCCGGGGTCTCGACGATGCGGCCGATCTCGCTGCCACCGGCCGTGACGACGATGGTGGGCACCAGCTCCAGCGACCCAAACGGGTAGAGCTCATGATCGACCCACTTGGAGCGGTCGACGCCGACGAGGCGCGGCGCCGCGAACGGCGACCGTGATCCCAGCGTCTGGAGGATCGCCTGTAGCCGTGGGACCTGCTCCCGGGAGTCGCCGCACCAGGTCCCCATGGCCACCACCAGCTCGTACTTGAGCTTCGCGGTGGCGAGAAGCTCCATCCACCTGTCCTTCGGCTCGTACTTCTCGCGCTCCCGGCGCCAGTCCTTGATCTCGGCATCCAGGCGAGCCGGGGATAGCGGCCCGTACCAGATCGGGTAATACGTACCCAGCTCCTCGGTGGTCTTGATGCGCAAGATCCTGTCCCCGACGCGTAGCCGCTGCGCCACATCGAGGCCATGCACGACCTGGCCCACCACCGGGTAGCGCCCGTCCAGGTGCGGCTGTCGGGTCAGCGTCACGAATAGCTGGGAGCCGGCTGTGTCGGGGCCACCGTGGGCCAGACCCACCACCCCGGGCTCGTAGGGTGTGAGGCTGTCCTCGTGGCGAAGCGTGAACCCGGGCCCACCCCAGCCGTCACCCCGCGGGTCGCCACCCTGCACCACAAAGGTCGGGACGACGCGATGAATCGTGAGACTCTCGAAGAACTTGTCGTCAGCCAGCCGCGACAGCCGATAGCATTCCAGAGCCGCCTCGGCGGTATTGAGCGCGACCTGCAGCGTGCCCCGCTGGGTGACGATCTCGACGAAGCGGGGCTTCTCCGACCACTTCACGACCTTGCGGTAGAAGTCCTCGTCCTCGCCGGTACTGATCGGCGGAGTTGCCAGGACCTCGCCGTGGGCGACCAGCGCCGCCCAGGCGGCACGGGCGATCATCGGCGTGGGAGAGCCGACCAGCGAGGTCAGCGCCGCCCTGACCTCCGTCGCCAGCTCTTTGGGCTTACCCAGCCAGTCGATGATCGTGACCGCCGCGTCGGGCTCCCTGCCGGCGCTCTCCCGGGCCAGTCGCTCGAGCAGCACCGGCAGCGGCGGCAAGGCCTTGGCGTTCCCGAGCGCGTCGAGAGCGGCCGCCCGCACCGCGACGTCCGGGTCGTCCAGACGCCCCACCAGGGCCTTGAGGGCGTCCCCGGCCCCCAGCTCTGCGGCAGCGTCCACGGCGGCAAGGCGCAACGCGACCTCGGGCGCTTCGAGGAGCGCCTCGATCGCCGCCGAGCCGCCTGCGACCTTCGCGAGCACGCTCGCAACGGCGAGCCGGCGGGGGTCACCGCTCGCCCCCGCCAGGCCCAGCACCTCCTCGGCCCTCCCCGGGAACCGCCCGAGCGCCGCCGCCGCCTCGCCGGCCAGCCAGCTCTCGTCGCCGTCCCGGACCACCTGCAGCTCGCCCTCGGCGACCCGCGCCAGTCCCGCCAGGCGGATCGCCGCGACGCGCTCCTGGGCGCGATCGGGATCCCTGGCGGCGATCGTCGAGGCCAGGTGCGCCGTCACCTTGAGCGGGAGGCTCCGACCAGGCTCCCTCTCGATCGCCGCCGCCAGAGCGACGAGGGCCGCCGTCCGCACCATCGGATCGTCCGAGGCGCTGGACCGCACGGCCGCCGTCCACAACGCCGCGGCGTGCCCCCGACGCGCGCCGTCGAGAGCGGCCACCCGGACCGCTGGGTCGGCGTCGGTCGCCGCGACACCCAACGCCCTGTCGGCGTGCGTATCACCGCCCCGGGCGAGCGACCACACCGCGGCCGCGCGCACCCGCGGGTCAGGGTGGCCTGCCGCCCTCGCGGCCGTCGGCACCCACTTCTTCCCGGGGTCCCGCCACAGCTCGGCGAGCGCCCGGATACGTACCTCGTGGTCGGCGTCACTGGTACGTTTCAGCATCAACCCGGCCCGCTTCGGGAACGGCACGCTCGGCGCCGCCCAACATGCGGCGGCACGCACCCGGGGGTCCCGGTCGCTCAGGGCGGCGGCCAGCATCCGCCCCGCCCGATCGAGGGCCGAGGCCGGCAGTGGTGCTGGCCAACGCAGCCCGAGCCGGCCGACCGCCTCCACCGCCGCCGCCCGCACCACAGCCTCCCGATCCCCGGCAAGGGTCTCAAGCAGCGGCAAGGCGTCGAGGGAGTCCAACCGGCCCAGCGCTCGCGCCGCCTCCTCCCGTACCCCGCCATCGGTGTGACTGGCCAGGGTGGTGAGGATCTCACGGTCGAACCGCCGGGCGTCGCCCAGGGCGAGCAGCGAGGCTCGGGCAGCGTCAGGGGTGGAGGGCTCGGCCGCCGCGAAGGCAGCGAGGACGAGCAGCATCACAGCGAAGGCTCGGTTCATTGGATTCTCCACACTTCGGTGACCGTCGCAACCAGGCATGACAATCGCTTCCCGGTCCGTTGACAAACGTGAGGCATCCATCTGCCGACCCCATCTGCTCGCGATTGGAGAACGAGCGAGTGTCATGAATGGCACCGGTCATGCGCCGTGCAGCAGGCGGTCGCCCAGGATCGAGGGCAACCCGGCGGCGAGGATGCGCCGGCGGGCGGCGTCCACGTCGTACTCCACGCGGTAGAGGGTGAAACGCCGGACCTCGGAGTCGTACAGGCCGTACGACGCGCGGGAGTCCCGGTCCCTGGGCTGGCCCACCGAGCCCGGGTTGATGAGGTAGCGGCGCGAAGGATCCAGGTCGATGACCACCCGGCTGCCGCGCAGCAGCACGCCCACCAGGCTCTGGCGTCCGCCGTACTCGGACAGCTCGAACATGCACGGCACGTGGGAGTGCCCGAAGAAAACGACGCCCGCCCGGGTCGAGGCAAACGCCATCTGGGCCTCGGGCTCGGTGAAGAGGTACTCGTCCTCGTCGGCGGGGGAGCCGTGGCAGATCTCAAGACCTTCCTCGACGACTCGCGGGCCCGGGGAAAGCGCGTCCAGCCAGCGGTGATTGGCGCCGGTCAGGAGCTCCGCGGTCCAGGCGGCGGCCCGCCGCGCATGGCTGTTGAAGAACACCGCCCCCTGGGTGGGGTCGAGCACCACCCGGTCGTGGTTGCCGCGCACCGAGCGGACGAGGTTGCCCATCATGCGCAACCGCTCCACGACCTGGTTCGGCGCCGCTCCGTAGCCGACCGCATCGCCCAGGAACAGCACCCCGTCCCGCCGCTTGCGGGCAGCATGGGCCATCACCGCGCGGAGCGCCTCCAGGTTGGCGTGGATGTCCGAGAGGATGAGATACCTCACGACGCCTCCCCGAGCAGCTCGGCAATCCGCCATGCCACCGCCTCCACGCGCTCGTCGGAACGCGGCTGGACGCGGAGGTCGGCCTGAGAGTAGTGGGGCAACCGCTCCCGCCAGAGCTCCAGGGCCTGCTCAGGTGAGCTGAAGAGAGGCCTTTCCTCCCGCTTGCCGGGCAGACGGCGCAGGAGCACCTCCCACGGCACGTCCAGAAACACCGAGACCCCGCTCTGGCGGATCAGCTCCCGGTTGGCCGGCTGCACAAAGGTTCCACCGCCGGTGGCCACGACGACGCGGGCATGGCGCGCCACCCCGGCAAGCTGTCGCGTCTCGGCGGCCCGGAACACCGCCTCGCCGTGCTGGCGGAAGATCTCGGCCACGCTCATCCGCGCCACCGCCTCGACGCGGGCGTCCAGGTCCCAGAACAAGGCCCCGAGCCTGCGGGCCAACACCCGGCCCGAGCTCGTCTTTCCGGCGCCCATGAAACCCACCAGGTAGACCCGCATCCCACTACCCCGTCTCCGGCCGGATGAGACGGTCCAGGAAGTGCGTGGACAGCCGGCCAGCCAGGAAGTCCGGCTCCTCGAGGATGCGGCGGTGAAGAGGGATCGAGGTCTTGACGCCACCGATCAGGAAGGTGTCGAGCGCGCGGCGGGCTCGGCGCACCGCCTCCTGACGGTCGCGGCCCCAGACGATCAGCTTGGCCACCAGCGAGTCGTAGTACGGCGGCACGCGGTAGCCGCGGTAGAGGTGCGTGTCGATGCGCACGCCGGGCCCGACCGGGAACCCAAGCTCCGTGATGGTGCCGGCCGAGGGGGCAAAGGTAACGGGGTCTTCGGCGTTGATGCGCAGCTCGATGGCATGGCCGCGCAGGCGGGGCCGGCGCTTGAGTGAGAGGGGCAGGCCCGCGGCGATGCGCAGTTGCTCGAGCACGATGTCCACGCCGCTCACCGCCTCGGTCACGGGATGCTCGACCTGCACCCGCGTGTTCATCTCCATGAAGAAGAACTGCCCATCCTGATAGAGGAACTCGACCGTGCCGGCGGAGGTGTATGCCACGGCCCGGGCCGCCGCGGCGGCGGCCTCACACATCCGGGTGCGCAGCTCTTCGTCGGCTGCCGGGGACGGAGACTCCTCGATCAGCTTCTGGTGCCGGCGCTGGATCGAGCACTCGCGCTCCCCGAGCGCAACGATGCGCCCGTACTGGTCGCCCAGCACCTGCACCTCGATGTGGCGGGGGTGGTCGAGGTACTTCTCGAGATAGAGGTCACCAACCCCGAAGGCGCGCTCCGCCTCCATCCGCGCGGTGTCAAAGGCATGATGGAGAGCGCGCGCGTCGACGGCCACCCGCATCCCCTTCCCGCCTCCCCCGGCCGAGGCCTTGAGGATGACCGGGAAACCTATTTCCTCCGCCAGCGTGACCGCCTCCTCACGGGAGGTCAGGGGGTTGGCCGAGCCGGGGAGGATCGGCACGCCACAGCCGACCGCCGTGCGCCGCGCCTGGGACTTGTCGCCCATTCGCCGGATCGCCTCGGGGGAGGGGCCGATCCAGGTCATGCCGCACTCGCCGACGACCTCGGCGAAGTGGGCGTTCTCGGCCAGGAACCCGTACCCCGGATGCACCGCATCGGCCCCGGTGATCTCGGCCGCCGCGATCACCGAGGCAATGTTGAGGTAGGACGCCTTCGCCGGGGGTGGCCCGATGCACACCGACTGGTCAGCCATGCGGACGTGTAGACAGTCGCGGTCCGCCTCCGAGTGGACGGCAACCGTCGCGAGGCCGGCTTCCCGGCAAGCGGCGATGATGCGAAGAGCAATCTCGCCCCGGTTGGCAATCAGGACCTTGGAGAGCATCGCACCATCAGGCGGAACGGAGGGCGAACAGCCGCTGACCGAACTCGACCGGCTGGGCGTTCTCGGCGTAGGCTCTGACCACCACGCCAGAGACGTCCGACTCGATCTCGTTCATGAGCTTCATGGCCTCGACGATGCACAGCACCTGCCCCTTGCGCACCACCGCCCCGACCTCCACGAAGGGCGGCGCCTCGGGATTCGGGGCGCGATAGAACGTGCCAACGATGGGAGAGGTCACGAAGACCAGACCCGCCTCGTCGGCGCCAATCCCCTCGCCCTGGCCATCCGTGGAAGCCCCCGGTGCGGACGCCGCCGAGGGTGAGAAAGCGACCGGCGCCAGCGAGCCGCCCAACAGCGGCGTCCCGGCAGGCAATGGAGCCGGCGGGCCGTCGATCCGAATACGCATCCCATCCTGCTCGATCTCCACCGAGCTGACCTTCTGCTCGGCGACGACGCGGATGAGTTGACAAAGCTCCTCGAACTTGAGCATAGATCCACCTACATGAATTCGGCGCGCAAGCGGAATGCTGCAACGCGGCTCGCAAAGCGTGCCCGTCCGGCATTGCCGTCCCGGGTCAGCACCGCGAGCAGATAGTACTCGGGCGTAATGGCCGTGATGATCGCGACCCGACGCTCGGCCGCCACCACCACCTGTTCAAGCTCACCGAGCTGCAGCTCACGATTCGCACTCGACACCTCTCGGAGGAACGTCGAGTACTCCGCCACAATTTCGTCGATCTCCCCGTGCCGCCCACCCCAGGTCTCGACGGGTATGCCGTCGCGTGCGGCGATGGCCGTGAGGATAACCCCCTCGCAGTCCCGCACATCCGTCAGGTGCATCCCGAAGCTCATGGTGCCATCCTCTCCCGGCCTTGCTCCATGCGGGCCAGCCAACGCTGCAGAGCCGCGATCTTGCGTTCGCCCACCGAGAGTGCAGGTACCGGCTGCACAGGTGCTTCCTCCATCATGTCACGGACCAGGAGCAGAAGGTCCCCGGCCTCCTGGTTGTCAGGCTCCCGCTCCAGCACGCGCTCGAGGACCTCGACCGCAGCCGTCATCTCCTGCTGGCGAAGGAACAGACGGGCCAGCGTGATGGAGGCGGGGCGATCCTCAACGGGCACGACCGCAGCCGGCGCCTCGTGCAGAGCCGCCGTATCGCCGAGAAGCTCGGCCGGGGCGGCTTCGGCCGCCACCAGCGGCTCCGCCTCGCCGAGCTCCGGGCCGACCTCGTCAACGGTCGTCGTGACAATCCCGGGCTCCGCCGGCAGAGTCTCGTCGAGCCCGGCGACCGGGGGTTCCCCTTCAGGATGCAGAGGCTCCGGCACGGCCGATTCCATCGTGATCTCCGCGGGCGGCGGAGAGAGCTCACCTGCGGCCACGAGCTCCGGGTGGTCGTCGGCTACCGGCCTTGGCTCGGCCGCAGCGGGCTCGAGCGCGGACACCGGCGCCTCGCCGGCCACCTCGACCACGGGAGTATCCGGATACCCTTCATCGACCGGGAGCGCCTCGACCTCCGATGAGACGGCTGGACCAGGCAGGGGACTCGGCGCGTCGGCGGGAACCGGCGCTTCCCCCGCCTCGGCCAAGGGATGAATCGGGAGCGCAGGGGCTTCCGTCACGTCCATCCCGGTCGTCGCGACGGGCGACACCGGAGACCCACCGAAGACGTCGTCGACCCCGGTGGAGGAAGCCACCTCCATCGGCATCTCGTGCTCGGCGGGCGATAGAGGAACGGGCCAAGTCGGCGTCTCGCCGAGCCCAAACGGGTCCGGGGCCGCCAGGTTCTCATCCGGGACCGGCCCGGAATCACCCTCGCGCTC
>DAONEV010000026.1:12361-20884 GCA_035403265.1 Thermoanaerobaculaceae bacterium
CTTGGTCCTGTCGACCTCGTCGTTGGGCACGAACTCGCGCTCCTCGACCACGACGGCCGGCTCCGGCGGGACGTCCCGGTCGATCGGGATGGCCTCGGGAAGCAGTGCCGCAACGTCCCCCGCGGGCTCGACCGGCACGCCCCCGGGCAAGGTGGGGGCCGTCTCGAGGTCCATCGGCGCGGCCTCGAACACAAAGGGGGACTCGGCCGAGAGGGAAGGTTCCGGCTGTGCCGTCGGTGGAGGCTCTCGACGCCGGGGCTCCTCGGCTCGCCGCGCGATCCCCGGCAAGGGAGCCGGCTCGACCTCCGCCAGCAACGCGTCGACGGCTGCCTTCAGGACCTCGTCGCCGGGAACCAAGTCGAGGGCCCGCTGCATGGCCTCGAGTGCCGCGCCGCGCTGGCCGCAGGCCAGGCGGGCTTCGCCCAGAAGACGCCATGCCACGGGGTTCTGGGCATCGAGGCCGAGAGCCTGCGTGAGGGCCTCGGCGGCTTCGCCCTCCCGGCCGTGGCCTAGATCCAGGCAGGTGCGGCCGAGAGCGACCCAGGCAGCCACATACCGCGGGTGGTGCTTAAGCCCGCCACGCAATACGTCGGCCGCCTCGTTCAGGCGCCCATCCCGGCGCAGCAGCTCGCCTAGCTGGTAGAACTGACGAGAGCGGGAATCCCGCGCCAGCTCTTTCTTCAGCTCATCGATTCGCTTGCTGTTGTCGACCATCGACGCATTGTAGCGCTGTTGCGGCCCGCTCACGTCAAGCCGAGCGGAAGGCCGGACCGCAAGTCGACACCGTAGAGCTCACCGACCCGGCGCCCGAGGTCGCGGCCGCCAGGCGTGACGACCCGGGGCACGGCGACCTGGACAGTGTAGAAGTGATCTCCCGGAATGCCGGTCCGGACGTTGCGGACACCCTTGCCCCGCAGTCTGAAGCGCTGTCCGGACTGGGTTCCCGGCGGAATCTTGGCGCGCACCGCTCCCCAGATCGTGCCGACCTCGATCTCGCCCCCCAGGTAGGCCTCGGTGAAGCTGATCGGGACGGTCGTATGGATGTCGTCGCCCTTGCGCTCGAAGAACGGATGCGGCCGGACCTTGACCGCCACCGAGACCTCGCCCCGAGGGGCCGTGCGCACGGCCGCGCGCACGCGGTCCCCGTCGGCCACCCCGGCCGGGATGCGGACCCTCACCCGGTCGGTGTGGATGAGTCGCCCACTGCCACGGCACTTCCCACAGGCCGTGCCGCCGACATGTCCCGTCCCTCCGCACACCTCGCACTCCACCTCGCGGCGCAGCGCCACGACCACGGCCGTGCCTCGCATCGCATCCTGGAAGTCCAGCTCGACCGCCGCCTCGGCAGGTTCCTCCGCAACGCTGGGGCCTGAGCCGGAGCCGCGAAAGAGGTCGCCAAACAGGTCGCCGAGATCCGGGAAGCCGCCGAACCCGCCAAAGCTGACGTTGACCTGCGGCCGGGGACCGCCCCGCCGGGTACGGGCCTGGTGGGCCGCCAGCTCCGCCTCGTCCACCGTCCCAAAGCGATCGTACTGGGCACGCTTCTCCGTGTCCGAGAGGACCGCGTAGGCCTCTTGAATCTCGCGGAACTTGCGCTCCGCATCCTTGTCGCGAGGGTTGACGTCGGGGTGGAACCGCCGGGCCAACTTCCGGTACGCCTTCTTGATCTCCTCGGCACTCGCCTCCCGACCGATCTGGAGCACCTCGTACAGATCCCTCATGCAACCCCCCAACCGGCGAAAATCGCCGATGCAAAATATGAGCGCCTTCTTGTAAACATTCAAGTGCGTGCACCCTCACCTCCCGACCAGCAACGAGCCTGCCGGAGGAATCGAAAATCCCGTGCGGGCCTTCCGCTTTCTCCGACAGGCTCCTAGAATGCCGGCATGATGACGCTTGGCGGAACGTTGCTCCTCCCTGTGTTCGCCATCGTCATCACCCGCGGGTACCGCTCGCTCGCGGCCGTGGCCACGACGGTCCTGCTGATCTGGCTGAACCTGTGGTGGATCTTGCTCCTCCTCGGCAGCGATGCGCTCGTCACCCACATTCCGGCGTTCCTGGTCGTCCCCAAGTCGACCCTGACAATGGTCGTGGGCCACGTGCTCGCGGTGGTCGGCGGTCTCCTTGCCTTCGGCCTCTTCTCGCCGGAGAGGGGTTCCTCAGTCGACCTCGCCCTGCGCGCCGTCGGCCGCCGCGACTTCCGCGCCGCCGGTGAGTTCTGGCTGGAGGCCGGCTACTCGCGGCGGGCGCTGCGGGCCTTCCGACGGGCCCGGGTGTGGGGACGGGCCGGTGAAGTGGCTCGCAACCTGGGTCGCATCGACGAGGCCGTGGCCTTCTACCAGAAGGAAGGTGGGGAATCTCTCGCCGCGGCGGCCTCCGTGGCGTCCCGGGCCGGCAACGAGGAGCAGGCCCAGCAGCTCTGGCTTCGCTACGGCACCTACCTGGTGCAGCACAACAAGGTGGAGAGCGCCATCGAGGCGTTCGTGCGCGCCGGCGACGCCCGCCGCGCGGCCAGCGCCGTCGAGATGGCGGTGAGTGCCAAACGGCTGTCCACGAGCTCGGTGGACGTGGCGCTACGAGCCGCCCGCGAGGCCGGGCGACCCCAGCTCGCCGCCCAGGTCGCCCTGGCAGCGGGACGGTTGAAGGAGGCCGGCGACTTCCTGCTGGCTGCCGAGCAGCCTCTGGACGCGGCCCGGATCTTCGAGTCGGCCGGCGACTTCGCCCGGGCAGCCGAGGCGTTGCAGGCCGGAGGGCAGCCCGAGCAGGCCGCCCGCTTGCGGGCGCAGCGATTCCGCGACGAGGGACGCCTCGAGGAGGCCCTGCACCTTTTCGAGACCACTGGCATGAACGCGGAGTCGGCAGGGGTCCTCGCCGATCTCGGTCGGCTGCCCGAGGCTTTCGAGCGCTATCGGGAGGCGGGCTTCCTGCGCGAGGCGGCGGATGTCGCGCAGCGCCTGCCCGATCCTGCTCAGGCCGGTGAGCTCCTGGCGGCAATCGGTGAGTGGGACGATGCCGGCATGGCCTGGGAGCGTGCCGGCAACCTCCTGGAGGCGGCCCGCTGCTTCGAGCGAGCCGGAGACCTCTCCCGTGCCGAGCACCTTCTGGGCCTGGGGCAGCACCGGCTGGAGCTCGCCAGCCTGCTGGCCCGCATGGGGCGGTTCGAGGAGGGCTTCGGGGTCCTGTTCGAGGCGGGCGAGATGAAGGCCGCATGGGACCTCATCTCGGCGACCTCGGCCAGCCTCCCATCTCTGGCGGAGCCGCTTTCGAAGCTGGCGATCTGGCTGGCGCGCGAGGTTGACGTGCCGACGGCGATCGGTGCCGTGCAGCGCGCCACCAGCGACCAGCCGACACGCCGGGAGCTGTTGCCGGCGTTCTACACGCTTGCCCACCTGCTCGAGCAACACGGTGACCTCAAGGCAGCCGAGGCGGTGTGGCAGAAGGTCGTCGACTTCGACTACTCCTACGAGGATGTGGCCAAGCGCCTGCAGGCATGCAAGGAGCATCGTCAGACCATCGAGGGGTTGCACACCTCGGGCAAGGTCTCGCTGGAAGCCGCCGGAATCGAGGTGGCCGGGAGTGATCCCGCATCGCGCTACACGATCGAGAAAGAGCTCGGCCGAGGCGGCATGGGGGTGGTTTACAAGGCCTTCGACAAGCGTCTGGGGCGGGCCGTGGCGATCAAGATCCTCAACACGCGCCAACACACCCCCGATGCCTTCAAACGCTTCGAGCGCGAGGCCCGCGCCGCGGCGGCGCTCTCGCACCCCGGGATCGTGCACATCTACGACTTCGACCGCGGCTTCGGCTCGTTCTTCATCTCGATGGAGTTCGTGGCCGGCCCCACGCTCAACCAGTTGCTGCGCGAGGAACCAATCTTCGTGCGGCAGCACCTCGCGAGCTTCATGCGTCAGATCGCAGACGCCGTGGCGTTCGCTCACGCCAGCCACGTGGTGCACCGGGATCTGAAGCCGGCCAACATGATCCTGGCTGACCGCCGGCAGATCAAGATCCTCGACTTCGGCATCGCCCGACGCCTCGACGATCTCGACCAGTCGGCGTCCGGGGCCGCCGGAACGCCGTACTTCATGGCGCCCGAGCAGATCCTCGGCGAGGCCCCCGACGAGCGCACTGACATCTACGCCCTCGGCGTCACGTTCTTCCAGCTTGCCACCGGCACCCTGCCGTTCACCCAGGGCAACGTCCTCAAGGCGCACCTCGAGCAGCCCCCGCCAGACCCGACCGAAATCGCGCCGGACCTCGACCCCGCCATCAGCCAGCTCGTGCTCGCGTGCCTGGCCAAGGACCCGAACTTCAGGCCACGGGACGGCAGCGCCCTGCTCGCCGCCGTCACCGGCATCGCCGAGGACGCGAGGCTGACGTGAAGGTCGCCCTCATCGGTACCCACGGCGTCGGCAAGACGACCCTCTGCTTCGAGCTCGCGGCGCGCCTCAAGCGGCGAGACGTCAATGTCGAGATGGTGCGCGAGGTCGCCAGGCGCTGCCCGCTGCCCATCAACCGCGAGACCGGGCTCGCGGCGCAGTCGTGGATCCTGCACACCCAGATGGCCTGGGAGATCGAGGCCGAGGCCAACCACCAGGTGGTCATCTGCGACCGCTCAGTGCTCGACAACTACTGCTACCTCGTCAATGCCACCGGTTCCCAGCCGACCTGGGAGCCGCTGCTCGGACACTGGCTTCCCACCTACGGCCTGCTGGTCAAGGTTCCCCTGTGGAGCGCCCCGCGCTGGGACGGCGTGCGCGACGTCGATCTCGCCTTCCAGCGGTCCATCGACCAGCTCATCGACCAGCAGCTCCGAGAGCGGGGCATCGAATGTCTGTTCCTGGATCCCGACGACCGCGGGCACTGGGGAGCGGTGGTCATGGAACGCCTCGAGCCGATCGTCTGCCCGAGCCCATCGCTCTTCCCCGAGGAAGACGAGGATCTTCCCCTGCCCACCCTGCCACCATCCTGACCACCCGCCGCGCCCGAGCAGACGACACGACCCCCGCCCGCGCTCGCGGGACACGGACAGCCAGGTGAGAGGGAGAGATCAGGCCGGGGCGCCACAGGCGGGGCAGAATCGCGCCCCAGGCGGGAGCGGTTGCTGGCACTTCGGGCAGGAGCTGAAGGCGACGGGCTTGCCGCAGCCCGGACAGAAACGCGCCCCGGCCGGCATCGGGGTCCCGCACGACGCGCAGAACCCACCGCTGGCCGCGGCAGCGCCACCCGCTGCCCCGGTTGGCGCCGGTGGCGCACCCCGCATGGCGTCGCCCAGGGCACTCGCCATCTGTACACCGAATCCCGCTCCGAGACCCACGCCCAGCCCGGCGCCGGCGTTCCCGCCACCGCCGCCGCCCTTGGCCGCCTCGCCCAGCGCGACCGCCGCCTTGAAGCGGGTGTAAGCCCCCAGGTCGCCCACGGCACCCATGGAGGCCCGCTCGTCGAGTCGCTGCAGGACCTCGTCGGGCGGCGTGATGGAGTTGACGTAGAAGTCCGAGAGATCCACCCCGTACTTGCCGAAGTCCTCGGTCAGACGGGCCTTGGCGAGCGCGGCGAGCTCGTCGTAGGAGGCCGGCAGGTCGAGGACCGAAGTGAGGCTCTCGCCCAACAGGTCGTTGAGGCGGGCCACGATCATGTCGCGGTAGAAGTCCTGCAACCGCGCCGTGTCGAACTGCCCGAGCGAGCCCACCACGGTATTGACGAAGGTGCGCACGTCCCGGATGCGGTAGGCGTAGGCGCCGAAGGCCCGCAACCGCACCACTCCCAGCTCCCGGTCCCGAAACACGACCGGCTCCCGCGTGCCCCACTTCTGATCCAGGAACGTACGCCTGGAGACGAACACCACCTGCACCCGGAACGGCGAGGTGAAGCCGAACGGCGCGGCCAGAAGCTTGGTGAGCAGGGGCACGTTCTGGGTCGTGAGGGTGTGGCGGCCAGGTCCGAAAACGTCCAGCGCGCGACCATCACGATAGAACACCGCCTCCTGCGCCTCGTGGACGATGAGCTGGGCGCCCAGCTTGACGTCGGCGCTGCCCTCGGGAGGAAAGCGGTAGGCGATCTCACCTCCGGTGGGATCGTAGTGCTCGATGACCTCGAGAAACTGGCTCATGCGTCACCCCTCAGGTGCCCAGCACGCTGCGCACCACCCTGTCGCGACTCTCGACCTGCCCGCCGACGTCGGCGAGCTGCGCTTCGAGCTGGCCGAGATCCGAGTCATCCGCAAGCGCGGACGCCGTGGCCAGCAGAGCGTCGACGGTGTCCACCAGCGAGAGATCGAACCTGTAGAGGGTCCCCAGCTCGTCCTCGCGGACCTTGACGGCGTCGAAGAGCCCGGCGTATCCGGAGCCGGCATGGCGGAGTGTGTTGGCGAGCTGGTCGAGACGCGTGTCGGCCGAGGCCAAACGCGCCAGGGTCCCCGCCTGGTCCAGACGGAGGCGCCGCTGGAAGGAGCGGACGCCGTCACGCGCCCGATCGAGCCGCCCCGCCAGCTCGGCCCGCAGGACCTGGTCGACCTCCCGCCGCAGCTCCCGTTCCTGGTAGCCCTTGTACCCTGGGATCCTGGCCCCCAGGCGTTCCAGCCACGTGCGTGCGGCGCGTGCCCTCTCCAGCTCGTCGGCCATGGCTGCCCTCCTGATCGCTCGCATCGTATCATGCAGGCCGGAGGGCCGGAGATGCTCGTGCTGCTGGGTTTCGGCGGCAACCTCGGCGACGTCGCGGGGAGCTTCGGGACCGCTGCCACCAGTCTCGGCCACGACCACGTGCTGTTGGCCGCCTCCACCCTGTGGCGCACCGTTCCCGTCGGGCCGCCCCAGCCCGACTACCTCAACGCCGCATTGCTGCTGGATGTCAGGGTTCCGGTTGACACCCTTCTCGAGACCTGTCAGGGGCTGGAAGGTGCGGCCGGCCGCAACCGCGAGCGGGAGGGGCACTGGGGTCCCAGGCCCCTTGACATCGACCTGCTGATGCTGCCCGGTCTGATCGTCGAGTCACGCCGGCTCACCCTGCCCCACGCACGCCTGGGCGCGCGCCGCTTCGCGCTCCTCCCGGCCTGCGAGCTGGTCCCGGACTGGACTCATCCCCGTCTCCACCGCTCGCTCCGCGACCTGCTCGCCGCCATCGACCCGGCCACCCAGCCCTGCTTCCCCGGCCCGCCATTCCCAACCCAAGAGTCAGCACGTCAGCGAACCGGCACCTCAGCGAACCATTGACGCGGCAAGTCAGGTCCCCTCTCCGGCGTTTGGAACTGGTCGTGCTGCTCACCTTTCCAGCTCGCCGGATGATGCGCCGACCCGCTCATGGGATGAACGGCTGGACCCTGATGCGCTGACTCGCTGATCTGCTGATCCGCCGATCATGTTGACGCCCGGCCGGTGGCGGGGGAGGATGGCCCTTGGAGGAGCCCATGGACAGGCCCCTGGCAGCATTCGACATCGAGTCCGTACCGGACGTGGAGGCAGGGCGGCGCCTGCTGGGCCTGGAGGGTGACGACGCCGCGGTGATGGAGGGCATGCGGACGTGGCGCCTGACCGCCAGCGACGGACGCACTGATTTCCTGCAGCCTCCCCTGCATCGCATCGTGACCATCTCCATGGCCTGGCTCGACCCCGAGAGCGGCGCCTTCCGCCTCGGCAGCTTCGGCCACGACTGTGGTGACGAGAAACGACAGCTCGAGGAGCTCTTCGACATCCTCGCCAGGCCGAAACGTGCCCCCCGCCTGATCAGTTGGAACGGCAACGCCTTCGACCTGCCAGTGTTGCGCTACCGGGCGATGCTCCACGGCGTCGCGGCGCCTCACTTCTATCGCACCGACGGCGAGTGGAAGTACAACAACTATCACGGCCGGTACCACGATCTGCACGTCGACCTGATGGACGTACTGGCCGGCTACGGCGCCTCCGATCGCCTCGGGCTCGACCTCTTCGCCAGACTGCAGGGCCTGCCCGGCAAGACCGTGACCCACGGCGAGGACGTGCACCTGCACGTGCTGGCCGGCGAGGACGAGGTGGTGCGCGCCTACTGCGAGATGGACGCCCTCAACACCTTGCTGCTCTACCTCCTCTGGGCCCACCACCGGGGTCGCGTCGACTCGGTCACACTGCGTCGGCACCTCGACACCGTCCGCTCCGTCCTCGCGGCCCCGACGTCCAAGCCCGCCTGGCAGGAGTGCGGCGAAGCCCTGCGCGAGTGGCCGCGGTGGGCGGCGACTCCCCCGCACTCCTGACCGCCCCGCCACCCTCCAGACCGGGACAGGAGATCGGGCCGTTGGCGTCACTGCCCTCGCGGTCTCAGCCCGGGTCCACACCCAACCTTCGCGCACCACCTCTCGCCGTGCCGCCGTGTTACTGGAAGCGCACGGTCTGAGGGACCTTTGGTGCCACCGTGACGGTCTGTTGCTGAACACGGCCGTCGGGCGTCATGGCTTCCACCAGGTAGGTCCCGACGCTGATCATGGGCGACGTGTGCCCATCGCGCACCTCGATCCAACCCAGCTTGCCGGCCAGAGAGCGGGCCCTCTTTGGCGCC
>DAONEV010000027.1:0-20719 GCA_035403265.1 Thermoanaerobaculaceae bacterium
GTCGCTCCAATGGGTCCAACTCTGCTGGCGTCTACGGCGTCACTGCCCAGATGTCCAGCTACGGTCTCTGGGGCAAGCACGAGGGCACCGGCTACGGTGTCTTCGGCGAGAGCCTGCTGCACGGGGTGCACGGCAAGACCACCGGCACCGGATCGACCTCCTGCGGCGTGTACGGTGAAACCACCGCGGCCACTGGCGTCGGAGGTGGCGCCACAACCGGCAGCGGCGTGCTGGGCAAGAGCACGTCGGGGGTGGGTGTCTCGGGCCAGAGTACCTCGGGGGTGGGTGTCTCGGGCCAGAGCTCCTCGTGGACGGGTGTGTTGGGCGAGAGTTCCTCGGGGACGGGCGTGTGGGGCAAGAATTCCTCGGGCATCGGTGTGCGCGGCGAGGCCAGTGGCACCTCAGCCGGGTCCTATGGCGTGTTTGGGAGGAATACCCACAGCGGAGCCACCGGGATGCTGGGAAGCCCTTCTGTTGGAGTCTACGGCGAGAGGTCCGGGGGGAACTATGCCGGCTACTTCGTCGGCAACGTCGACGTGGTCGGCAGCTTCTCGGTGAGTAGTGGCACCAAGAACTTCAAGATCGACCACCCGCTCGATCCGGAGAACCGCTACCTCCTTCACGCTTCGGTGGAATCCAGCGAGGTGCTCGACATCTACTCGGGCAACGTGGTGACCGACGCCCAGGGCCTCGCAGTCGTCCAGCTCCCCGACTGGTTCGAGGCGCTCAACACCGACTTCCGTTATCAGCTCACGGTCATCGGGCGCTTCGCCCAGGCCATCGTGGAGCAGGAAATTGCCGGAAACCGCTTCACGATCCGCACCAACCTCGGGGGTGTGAAGGTTTCCTGGTTGGTCACCACGCTCCGCAACGATGCCTGGATGAAGGCGCACCCCTTCCAGGTCGAGCAGGACAAACCGTCGAGCGAGCGCGGCACTCTCCTGGCCCCGGAGCTCAACGGGGCGCCGCCCGGGGCCAGCGTCGAGCACGTCCACGGCGTGGTGTCCCAGCCGTAAACCGAGGTGCCACGTCCGGACCTGTCGATGTCGTTGAGGTGTCAGGTCAGATCCAAGGAGGCCAGCCAAGGCGCTCACAGCCTGGTCCGCTGGGCTGGAGTGAGGTGGAAACCGACCGCGAGACCTGCGTTCAGTCGACAGTTGTGGACCTGGTCCTCAACGAGCCCGGGAGCTGTCGTCTGGGCGGGTGCACCGCGCGGTGCTGCGGCACAGAGCTCGATTCCGGGATTTCGTCCCGCCCTCTCTGCGGTTCGTCACAAACCCCCAAGCCCGTGCCGCGCCCTTGCGTAGAAGCCACGCACCCACGGCCAACCGAAATGGCCGGACTGAACGGAGATCGTGATGAACGAACGCCACAATCCCCCGACCCTCTCGAAGGGCTGTAAGCGATGAACGCCAGGCTGCTACCTCCTCTGCTCGCGTTCGGCTTGCTGGCGGCGTCCCTGCCTGCCGCCGAGTTCAACATCAAGGTCGACCGGCTCAGCCCGCGCACCGCCGTGTTCTACGGTGATCCGTGGGGCAACGCGATCGTGGCGGTGGCGACCCAGAAGGGCATCGTGGTGATCGATGCTCCCTTCTCCAAGACGATCGCCGGCGGCTTTCGCGAGGCGATCGCGGCCGAGCTCAAGCGCAACGACTTCGCGTGCCTGATCAACACCCACGAGCACACCTGCCACGTCTCGGGCAACTCCGCCTACGCTGACGTGCCGATCGTGGGTCACGAGTCGATCCGCGCCGACATGCTCAGGTCGATGGTGGACCCCACCCACAAGTTCAGCACCGCCTCACGGCTCGGTCTGGCCGACCGGCAGCTCAACGGCGTGCGCGCCAAGCTGGAGAAGAGCAACCCCGAGCTCTTGAAGACACCAGGTTGGGCCAACTACGAGAAGGCATGGAAGCTGATCATTGCCGATTGGAGCGGGGCATTCGTAACCGTGCCTCCCACGATCACCTTCGACCACCGCGCGACGATGACCTTCGGCGACGTCACGGTACGTCTCGACTACCTCGGATGCTCGCATGGTGTCGGCGACACGTTCGTCAGCATTCCCGAGGAGAACCTCGTGATCACCGCGGGCTTCTTCTACGCCAACCTCGTGCCGGAGATCAATCCCGACCTCGGCCTGACCGCGGCGACGGTGGAGAACTGGCTGGTGGTGTTCCGGGATCTGCTCGCGCGCACCGACGAGCACACCCGGTTCCTGGCCAGCCACGATCCCACGCCAATGAACCAGGAGCAGATTCGGACCTTCATGTCGTACCTCGAGGGCGTGTGGACCGAGGTACGGCGGGCCAAGGAGACCGGTGAGCCCCTCGAGAAGCTCAAGGCCCGCTTGCCGCTGAAGGACCGGTTCCCCGAGATGGCCAAGCTGGAGAACAGCCACTTGGTCGGGAGCGAGTGGGAGGTCCTCGACATCCACGCCCGGAACATCGACGTGATGTGGAAGGCCCTCAACCCATAGCCACGGCTCTGTCTGGCTCGCTGCCACGGCGGTCGGCGACGCCGTGGCGGTTGCGCACCCCTCACATCTCGCCGGCCAGCAGACGACAGGGATTGAAATCCCCCTCGATGAGACTACCCTGTGCCCATGGCCGAGAAAGCGCTCGTCGCCGGCAAGTACCGGGTCCTCGGCGAGCTGGGGCGCGGCGGGATGGGCGTCGTCTACCGCGCCGAGGACGTCCGGCTCCGCCGCCCCGTGGCGCTGAAGTTCCTGTCCGAGGCGCTGTCGGCCGATCCGTCGGCGCGCGCGCGGTTCCTGCGCGAGGCGCAGGCCGCCGCGGCGCTCGACAGCCCGCACGTGTGCACGGTCTACGAGGCGGGCGAGCACGACGGCCGGGCCTACATCGCCATGGCGCTCATCGAGGGCGGCAGCCTCAAGGAGCGGATCGCCAGTGGCCCCTTGCCGCTGGGTGAGACGCTGGCGATTGCCCGCCAGGTCGCGGAAGGGCTCGCAGACGCACACAGCAGGAAGATCGTCCATCGCGACATCAAGCCGGGCAACATCCTGCTCGCCGGCGGCCGGCAGGCGAGGATCGCCGACTTCGGGCTCGCGCGCATCACGGGAAGCGGAGAGACCACGCGCACGGGCGGCGTGGTCGGAACGCTCGCCTACATGGCGCCCGAGCAGGCCCAGGGCCTCGCGACCGACCAGCGAGCCGACGTCTGGGCGGTCGGGTGCGTCATGTACGAGATGCTCGCGGGCCGGGCGCCGTTCTCACCCTCCCCGGGCGAGGTCGACCTGTACGCCCTCGTCCACGCCGACCCCAGGCCGATCGCGGCCCTGAGGCCCGAGGCCCCGCCGCGCCTGGGCGCCGTCATCGAGAGGTGCCTGCAGAAGGACCCCCGCCGGCGCTACCCGGATGCCTCGAGCCTGCTCGACGACCTCAAGGCCATCGACCTCGGGGCCGTTGCGTCGGCGACCGGCGCGCCGGCGCGTCCGGGGGTGCCCTCGATCGCCGTGCTCCCATTCGTGGACATGAGCTCGGACAAGAGCCAGGAGTTCTTCGGCGAGGGCATCGCCGAGGAGCTGATCCACGCCCTGGCCCGCATCCAGGGGCTGCGGGTCGTCGCTCGCACGTCGGCGTTCGCGTTCAAGGACAGGCGGCTGGACGTCCGCGAGATCGGCCGCGTCCTGAGCGTCGACGCCATCCTCGAGGGCAGCGTCCGCGCCGCGGGCAACCGGCTGCGGATCACGGCCCAGCTCATCAACGTGGCGGACGGCTTCCATCTCTGGTCGGAGCGGTTCGACCGCGATGCCGGGGACATCTTCGCCATTCAGGACGAGCTCTCCCTGGCAATCGTCGACCACCTCAAGGTCACGCTCCACATCGGCGAGCGCGACGCTCTCCAGAAGCGGTCGACGGCCGACCACGAGGCGTACAACCTCTACCTCAAGGGGCTCTACTTTCTCGCCCGCCCGCGGCCCGACCTGGTGCAGAAGGCGCTCGGGCTGTTCCAGGAGGCGCTCGCGCGCGACCCGGGGTTCGCCAAGGCGCACGCGGCGATCGGGACGGCGTTCGCGATGCTGGGGAACTTCAACTTCGCACCGCCCACCGAGGTGTACCCCAAGGCCAGGGCCGCTATCCAGAAGGCGCTGGCGCTCGACGAGACTCTGGGGGAGGCCCACGCCATCGCGGCGACCGTGGCGTTCTGGTACGACTGGGACTGGGCGGCAGCCGAGGAAGCCTACAACCGCAACCTGGCGCTCAACCCCGGCGACGCGTTCTCGCACGGCGACCACGCCTGGTTTCTCCTCACCCGCCGCCGCTTCGACGAGAGCCTGCGCGAGATCAGGCGCGCCCTCGACCTCGACCCGCTCATGCCGCTGTTCTACGGCTGGTCCGTCGGCCTCCACTCCGCGGTCGGCCAACTCGACGAGGCGCTCCGCGAGTTCGAGCGGGCGAAGGAGATCGACCCGACCTTCGGGCTGCCGTACTTCCACGCGGGCATGACGTACTTCCGCAAGGGCATGCTGGACAAGGCCATGGAGGTGCTGCGACAGGGCGTGGAGATCGCTCCGCACCCGGGCTGGGCCGAGGGGATGATCTCGGTGATCCGGATGCAGCAGGGGACCCCCGAGGAGGCGCGGCGCATCCTGGACGGGATGATCGCGCAGCGGCCCGCCGTGAACGTCTCGTGCATGGCTCTCGCATGGGCCTCGGCGAACCTGGGCGATCTCGACGGCGCGTTCCAGTGGGTCGAGCACGCCATCGAGGAGCGCGACACCCTCGTCGCCTTCGTCCACATCTACACGCCCTCGGTGGCGCCCTCGATGCTCACCGATCCCCGGTTCGACGCCCTCCTCGACCGGCTGAAGCTGGGCGACGTCGCGAGGTAGAGACAGCCCGCTCGCAGGACGGTCCTCGGTGCCGATGGAGTGGTTGCATACCAGGTCCACGCGGGTCGACAGTGTCGAGTCGCCAGCCTGGTGGGGAACCATGACCGACCCTCTGGCGCGAGTGGTGTCGACAACAGTGGACCGGGTACTTGGGTGCTCAAGCCAAGACCATGTTGCGCCGGGCAACCCACCGGCTCATCCAATCAGGCTCCCTTTGATTGCTGGTGATGACTGGAAATTGCTGGTGTTGGCTCAGGGACGGTGCTGGTTGGTGCTGGAGCAGAAGGCAGCTCACTGCCCCACTCGTCTCGAAGCGGCCCCCAACCTGCTCATCCGGTCAGGCACCCCATCTTCCCTCCCTCGACCGCGCTAGAATCAACTCCAGGCAAGAAAGGGCGTTTCCAGCCAGCACATGCGAACCATGGAGACATGCACCCGCTGTGGAGCCGCCACGCCGACGGCAGGACGTTTCTGCTCGAGCTGCGGAGCCTCGACGAACCCGTCGGAGGCGCCGACCATGGACAAAGACCCGATCGGGCGTGACCCCTTCGATGGGCGCGTGCCCAGCGAGGCGTCACCCTCCATGCCCTCGATCGGCGGGCGGTTCGCCGTTGGAACGGTCATCGCGCAACGCTACGCAATTACCGAACTGCTGGGTCGCGGCGCCATGGGCGAGGTCTACCGCGCCCAGGACCAGAGCCTGCGCCAGCCAGTCGCGCTCAAGTTCCTGCCGGTCCAGTTGAGCCTCGATCCGAGCTTCATGCGGCGCGTGTACGAGGAGGTCCGCCTGTCGCGCAAGGTCTCGCATCCCAACGTCTGTCGCGTCCACGACATTGGGGAGACCGACGGGCAGCCGTTCATCTCGATGGAGTACATCGAGGGCGAGGACATGGCGTCGCTGCTGCGGCGCATCGGGCGCTTGCCTGGCGAGAAGGCGCTCGAGATCGCCCGTCAGGTCTGCGCCGGCCTCGCCGCGGCACACGCCGCCGGCGTGCTCCACCGCGACCTCAAGCCGGCCAACGTCATGTTCGACCGCGAGGGACGCGCGCACATTGCGGACTTCGGCGTTGCCATCGCCCGTGAGGCAGCCACGAAGGGCGAGATCGCCGGCACCCCAGCCTACATGGCCCCGGAGCAGCTCGCCGGCCAGGAAGCCACGGAGAGGAGCGATCTGTTCGGACTCGGCATCGTGCTCTACGAGCTGTTCACGGGGAGGCAGCCTTTCGGCGGCGCCACCCTGGTGGAGATCCGCCGGCGGCAGCGCGAGACCGACCCGATGCCGCCCTCACAGCTCGCACGGGACATCGACCCTCAGGTGGAACGGGTCATCCTGCAGTGTCTGTCACGCGACCCCGAGCAGCGTCCTCCGTCGGCGCTCGCCGTGCTGGTGGCGCTGTCGGGCGGTGACCCGATGGCGGCGGCGTTGGCGGCGGGTCAGACCCCGTCGCCGCAGATGGTGGCCGCCTCCCCGGTGCGCGGAGCGCTCCGCCCCGCCATTGCCTGGGCATGTGCCGCCGCGGTGCTGGTGTCTCTCGGGATCTACCACACCCTTGGCAGTCGCATCTCGTTCGTGGAGCACGCCGCGCCACGCCTGCCTCCGGCCGCCCTCGCCACCAAGGCGCGGGAGGTCCTGACGGAGCTGAATCTCGGAGATCAGTGGACGGGCGAAGCCTACGGATACGACTACGACGATGACGCCATCCGGTTCGCGAGCACGACAGGTGAGGAAGCCCGTGGCAGTGATGCACATTCGGCTGCCGAGAAGCAGTTCCTTGTCTTCTGGTACCGTGCGAGCCTTCACCACCTGCTTGCCAGCGACCCGCGTTTGCCGGTCACGCGTGACGACCCACCGGCGCGGCCAGGCGAGGCGCTCGTCGTGCTCGACACCTCCGGTCACTTGCTCCAGCTCACTGCACTCCCCGCGCCTGGCGCGAGAGCAGAAGCCACGCAGCGGGAGCCTGGTCAGGGCACACTACTTCGCCTGGCAGGCCTCGACGCGGCGCGACTGGAACCCATTGCGCCCCGCGGCGCACCCGCGCCGTTCGAGGACAGCAGGCTCGCCTGGCAGGGAACCATGCCGGAGCAGCCGGACCTCCAGGTTTCTGTCGAAGCGGCATTCCATGCTGGCCGCCCGGTATTTTTCCGTGTCTCCGCGCCGTGGGCACCGGAACCAGGTCAAGTCATGTCTCGGAGTGCGTTCACTCCCGGTGACAGCTTCGCAGTTGTGATCTTCATCGACGCCATGTTGCTCGCGGCCATTCCGTTGGCGCGGCGCAATCTGCGTCTTGGTCGTGGTGACCGTCGGGGCGCATGGCGCCTGGCACTGTTCGTCTTCCTGTGTACGGAGGTCTACCTGCTCCTGACGGTGAACCACGTCCCTGTGTACGAGCTCGAGCACGGAATACTCACAGCCATCCTCGGCGCGGGTTGCTGGTACGGCGGGACCGCCTGGCTCGTGTACATCGCCCTCGAGCCCCTGGTCCGGCGGATCTGGCCAGAGAGACTGGTTTCATGGACGCGCCTGCTGGCAGGAAATGCTCGTGACCCGATGGTGGCGCGCGACATCCTGCTCGGCATCGCCGTCCCCTTCGGTTTCCTGGCAGCCGGTATCGTGCTGTCCATGTTGCTGCCGTCCGGTCGCTTCGTGGCCGTCAAGCACTCGCTTTCCCCACTCCTGGGTACCAGCCAGTGCCTCGCCTCGACGGCCGAAGCACTGCGTGACAGCGTGCGATCCGGCATGATCTTCCTCCTCCTGTTCCTCCTCCTGGGGCGCCTCCGGCGCCTGCGCGGCATCGCCCCTGCCTGCGTCAGCATCGTCGTCGCCGTGCTCGCCTACACGGCAACGGTCGACAGCCTGTCTGCTGTCAACAGCCTCGCCCTGATGATGGCACTCATCGTGGGCGCCTCGATCTTCCTGCTCGTGCGACTGGGCCAACTCGCCCTGGTGTCGGCTTTGTTCTCGGAGTTTCTTCTGGGGATCTACCTCCCCGGCACGACACGTCTCACCGGCTGGTACGCCGGGTGCACATGGTGGGTCGTCATCATCAGCGCGCTCCTGACAGCCTACGGCGTCTACTTCTCGACCGGAGGACGCCCGTTTGGCGAGGGCGAGCTTCTCAAGGACTGAGCTCGAGTACCACCCAAGCGCCCGGTGCCGACGGTAGCACCCTCGATATCACGACAGCCAATCCCGCTCCGGGCTACGTACCACGTCCACCATTATTGACAGAACTCATGGCTGGTCCTCGTGTGGCCGATCTCCATCAATGGCCCGTCTCCAGCGCACGGAGCACGCAGGTGGGCCTGGAGGTGGAGTAATGCCAATAGGTGTGGACGTGGTCCGACGCGGGAGCTACACAGCGGCTTCCGAGACTTCTGGCGCCTGGTAGGTGGCTTGGCTCCAAACGGTCTGTCTTGGGGCCACACAGGCGGAGCCACCGGAAGGCGGAACGTGGCGTCGGGCCAAGGCGGACCAAGTTTCATGAGTTGTGTCAATAGCGGTGGACGTGGTGTGCGTCAGGCACACCTTGGAGGAGGGGGATGAGATGACCTAAGGGAGCAGCGAGGCCAGCTTTGAAACCTCCTGAACGGACCCTGTGGGTAGCACGCCCACCCGGAGAGGGATGCCGCCGGCCGGAAGCGAGTCTTGCGTTGCGAGGGTAACCGTAGCAGCGAAGCGTAGACAGCGAGCGTGCAGGCCGCGTTATGGAGCTCCGAAATCAACACTTGTAGGACGCCGACACCGTACCACGAGGTGGAAGGCCATGCCGACGCGCCGTGCGGCATGTGGCGCGGAGGGCCGCCGGAGTCTGAGGGGAGCGCGGCATGTACGTAGTGGGGTTCGCCAGGGACCTGAGAGACCCTGCCACGTCCGTCTTTGAGCAGACCGGTGAGGGAGCCCGGTGACCAGAGCCCAGGCCCGCGGCGGGTCGCACCGAGCCCGACGCGGGAGCGAACACAAACGGTGCGGGACGGTACTGGCCGTCGAGGCAACGAGGCGGTTGGGAGGCGTGGCAGGGAGTCGGAGCGTCTCGTAGTACCCGGGAAGCGGGGGAACCGAGCCCGAAGGGACCCCGTGGAGGGAAGGGGACGCCGGCCGATAGCAGTGGTATGGGGGAACGATGCCTGGGACCCAGAGCCTGGAGAGCATCTCACCGCGACTCGACCACATCGCGACAGTGGCGAGACAGCGACCCGGGGAGGCACTGACCGCCCTGGCCCATCACATCGACCTGGCCTGGCTGCACGAAGCCTATCGGCGGACGCGGAAGGACGGGGCCAAAGGTGTGGATCACGTCACCGCGGCGCAGTATGCCGTGCAGCTTGAGGCCAGCCTGACCGACCTGCTCAACCGGTTCAAGAGTGGGCGGTACTTGGCGCCACCGGTTCGGCGGGTGCACATCCCGAAAGGGGACGGCACGAGCACCCGGCCGATCGGCATCCCGACCTTCGAGGACAAGATCCTCCAGCGGGCGGCGGCGATGGTGCTGGAGGCCGTGTACGAGCCGGAGTTCCTGGAGTGCTCGTACGGCTTTCGGCCGGGGCGCTCAGCGCATCAGGCGCTGCAGCGAGTCTGGCGCAGCGTCATGGAGATGGGTGGGGCGATCGTGCTGGACGTGGACATCCGCAGCTTCTTCGACCGGCTGGACCACGGCCACCTGCGAGCCATGCTCGACCGACGGGTGCGGGATGGTGTGATACGGAGGAGCATCGACAAATGGCTGCACGCGGGTGTGCTGGAGGAGGGCGCGATCCACCGTCCCGCCTCCGGGACCCCGCAGGGAGGTGTGATCTCGCCGCTGCTCGCGAACATCTACCTCCACGAGGTGGTGGACACCTGGTTCGTGCGGGACGTCCGGCCGCGGATGCGGGGTCGGGCCGAGCTGATCCGTTTCGCCGATGATCTGGTTCTGATCTTCGAGCGGCAGGACGACGCTCGGCGCGTCCTGGACGTACTCCCCAAGCGGTTGGGGAAGTACGGCCTTGAGCTGCATCCGGACAAGACCCGGCTGGTGGACTTCCGGAGGCCATCCAGTCCAGGCCGCACGCCTGGGCCTGGGCCGACGGGCCGGTCGGGGACGTTCGACTTCCTGGGTTTCACGCACTACTGGGGTGTCTCCCGGAACGGGAATTGGGTGGTCAAGCGGAAGACCGCGGCGACGCGCCTGCGCCGGGCGTTGCGCGCGGTCCACGCATGGTGCCGGCGACATCGGCACGAGCCGGTCAAAGACCAGCATCGCATGCTATGTGCGGTGCTGCGGGGGCACTACCAGTACTACGGCATCACGGGCAACGCCTATGCCCTGGACCACTTCCGCACCGGTGTGCTCTGCACGTGGCGAACGTGGCTCAACCGGCGCTCGCAGCAAGCCAGTATGCACTGGAAGCGCTTCACCCGGCTCCTCACCCGCTACCCACTACCTCCAGCTCGTGTCGTGCACTCGATCTACCGAACCGCAGCGAACCTATCGTGCTGAGGAGCCGGAAGCGGGAAACCTGCACGTCCGGATCTGTGGGGGGCCGGGGAGGGCAACCTCCTCGGTCTACCCGACACTCAAGCTGAACGTCGTGGCGCTCAGCCCTGCGTGGCGCGTGGCACCATGACCAGCACGCTCATGCCGCGATGGGCGCCGCTGGTGACCTCGACGTGGCCACCGATCTCGTCCAGGATGTGCTTGAACGCGGCCAGCTCGAGCCCGGTTCGCCGGCCGAGGAGTGACGGGTCCTGGAAGGGCTCGAACACGAGTGACAGGCTGTCCGGCCGGATCGGGGCACCTTCGTCCTCGACGGCGAACCAGGCCAGCGCGGCGCTGAGGGCGCCAGCCCGAACTACGAGCCTTCCGCCGTCGGGCATCGCGTTCACCGAGCTGGAGACGAGGCACGCCAGCGCCATCTCCACCTGGGACCGGTCGGCGTACAGGTTCAGCTCAACCTGGCCAGGCTCCAGGACCAGCTCGATCTCCGGGCGCAGGACAGGCGTCAGCAGGACGTCGGCCGTGCCGATCAGCTCGTTGAGGTCGAACAGCTCCGGAATCGCTTCGTCATCGCCGTCGAGCACCCGGAGCTGCCTGAGCAGCAGGTCGCCGCGGCGGACCTGGTCGCCGAGCTCGCGGGCACCGACCGGATCACCGTGCAGCGCGGCGATCTGGACCATGAGCTCGTCGGCGTAACCGCGCATGTTGTTGAGCAGGCCACCCACCTCGCCGGTGAACCCCTTGACGAGGTCGGACGCGGAGGCCGAAGGTGCCCGCAGGCTCGGGCCGGCTGCAGGCTTCCCGGCCGGGCGAATTGCGCACAGCAGGGCCTGGACGCCGTGGCACTCGATCGGGGTCGCCGCGATCTCGAGGTCCAGGAGGCTGCGGTCGGCGCGACGATGATCGGCCGGCGTGACGACCCGCGTCCCGGCCGGGACACCGTAGAGCGCCGGCTCGAGCCCGCGGTCCAGATCGCCGGTGAGCTTGTAGTACGGGGCACCCACGATCTTCTCCCGGGTCGTGCCGTAGAGCTCGGCCACGGCGGCGTTGGCCTCCAGCACGGCCTCGGTGTCTGGGTCCACGATCAAAATGGCGACGGGGTTGATCTCGAAGATGTGGCAGAACAGGGGCTCGTCAGTCACGCCATCCTCCTCGTCACGGAGCTCGCCGCACTGCGGCTGCCCGGCCGGTCACGGTGCCGGGTCCGGGGCGTGCGAAGCCAGCCCTCTCGCCTGGTCGCAGCAGGGCCGCGCAGGGCGTGTGGATCGGAAGCGACGAGCGTTCGGGCCTTCGTACTGGGTCGTCGGCTGCAGGTCCGGGGTCGACCTCGGGCATCGCGTGTTGAGCTCGTCGGAACGTGTGCATCTGTGGCTCCCGGCACGACATCCCATGCTAGCACCCGGACGATCGCGTGCACTGCCTCGGCGTGCCGCAGGTTGGCATTCGGGCGGCGGCCGAGACGCTGCGCAGGTTCTGCACCATGGTGGCGCACCACTCAAAGTGCAGGTGACCGCAGTCGTGCCTGGACATGCGGCCCGGAGGTTCGCTACATAACTCAAGAGTGTGTCAGGGGGGTGAGAGCATGAGGAGACTCACGCCGACAGCCCGCCTCGTGATGATCATGACCAGGGCTTTCTCCGCTCTCTCCGGGCAGGGCGCGTCCGATCCGCCGCGCGCCAGGCGCCACGTTCGGGCTCCTGGGTGCAGCACTGCGATCTCGCCAACCAGTCGGAGTCACGGTCCAGGTGCCGAGAGCGGCTCGGTGGCCGTTTGGGTCAAGGCCGGGTGTCCCCGGACGGCAACGAGCAGCGCACAGTGGTTGACGATCACATCGGGGTCGAACCGCATCGGCTACGTACCGCGTCCACCATTATTGACGGAAGTCATGGCTGGTCGTCGTGTAGTCGATTTCCATCGATGGCCCCGTCTCCAGCCCACGGAGGACGCGGGTGGGCCTGGAGGTGGAGTAATGCCAATAAGTGTGGACGTGATACCTATCCTTGCCGCCCCTTCAACTTGGGACTACCATCGTACCAGGCGAGAGACAACGCCGCTTCCTGTGGATGGTGGGCAAGGAGGTCGGAGATGATCAGGGTCAGCTTGATGTACGCGAACCGCAAGCACCCGCGCTTCGACATGAACTACTACCTCACACGGCACATGCCGATGGTGGCGACCCTCCTGGGGTCCGCCCTGAAGGGTGCCACGGTGGACGAGGGTTTCTCGGGCGCGGCACCTGGGTCGATGCCTCCCTATCTCATAATGACCCACCTGATGTTCGAGTCGGTCGAGGCCTATCAGGCTGCCGTCGAGCCGCACCTCCAGGCGATCACCGGCGACATCCCCATGTTCACCAACTGCCAGGCTGTCATCCAGGTCAGCACCGTCCGGGGCTGACAGGCGGCTCGCCCGCTACCGTTGCGGCCTCCTCACCACTCTTCGAGGCCGTCTGCATCCTTGGTACCACGTCCACACTTGTCGACATTGTCGAGACGTCAGGTCAGATCGCAGAGGGGAGCGCCTTCGACCATGCCGCGCGAGGGCAAGCAGCGGCGCTCAGGGCCTGGACCACCTTCCTTGCGTGAGTTGCTTGGCTGGCGTCGGGCCAAGGCCGACCAAGTTGCATGAGTTGTGTCAATAACTGTGGACGTGGTACCCAAGTGAATGAGGAGCGTGCGGCCGCGCTGCGAGTGACCCGGGGGGCTCCGTCAGGACGAGGCTGTCTACATCGCAGGGACGATCTGTGACTCATTGTGCCGCTGAACATTGCGACGAACATACTGCAGTCTTTCAGAAATGCCTTGTCGTCACTTGCCACTTTCGCTACACTCTGGTTGTGATGCTGCCATTGTCCACTGCATTCTCCTTGTGCACTTCGGCGAATGCGCAGGCGTCGGTTGGCCGAAAGGAGCGCTGGAACGTGAGCCGTCTCTCGTGCAAACCCCTGGTTGCCTCTGTGCTTGCCCTTGCGCTCTTCGCGACCTTGACCCCTGCGGTCGAGCGGGGGCCCGCCACGCCCGAGGAATGCCAGCAAGCCCTGGCGCTCGCACGATTCCTCGAGCGAGACCCCTTGAGCAAGAAGGCGCGCGAAGCGCGCGCGTGGCTGACGACGTGGTGGGCGACCGTGCCGAACTTCGTGGCGACCGTCTGCGACGCTCTTCTTGGTCCCTTCTATGACTCGGACAACCCGTACGTCGCCGAGCTCCTCTCGCAGATGATGTACTCGGACGGCGCCTACATCATCGAGCATCCCGGGACAGCCGCTTCCAGCGTCGAGGCGCTCACGGCCGGTCTGGAGGGCGTCCTGCGTGCCTACCAGGCGATCGTCAAGGCGAAGCCGAAGCTCCGTGATCCCTTCCTCGACGGGCTGTGCGCGAAGAAGGACGCTGGCGTCCTGAGCGCGTACGTCCGGGAGACCCTCCCCAAGTGCCAGGTCGGTGGAGCCATCTGACGGGCGGCTGCGGTGCGGTCGTCGCAGGAGTTTCGGCACGGGAGGCCAGGGCGGACGCGACTCTGTGCATCTGAGCCTGTAGACTTGGACTTGGTACCACGTCCACACTTGTCGACATTGTCGAGACGCCAGGTCAGATCGCAGAGGGGAGCGCCTTCGACCATGCCGCGCGAGGGCAAGCAGCGGCGCTCAGGGCCTGGACGACCTTCCTTGCCTGAGTCGCTTAGCTGGCGTCGGGCCAAGGCCGACCAAGTTGCGTGAGTTGTGTCAATAACGGTGGACGTGGTACTCATCCAGATCCTCGTATCGGGCGGACCGAGGGAGGCAACCTCCTCGGCCTGCCCGAGACCCACGTGCGTCATCAAGAGTGTCAAGAGTGACGGGCCTGGTCCGCAATCCCGACACCCAAGCCACGACGCGCTGGAACGGTCAGGGCTATTCGTCCTCGGACCTGTCTCGGCTACACTCCCTTTGTGGTCCAGCCAGCTGACAGCCTTCTAGCCTCACCCGCCCTGCGAGTCAGCGCGGGCGCTAGGCGTCCCATCAGGCAGTGCGGAGATTCTCTGTGAACGAGATCGCCTTGCCTGGCCTCGAGGCTACCGACCTCTTGCCGCGCTTGCGCCCAGACGGGCTGCTTTACCACTACACGTCACTCGCCGGCTTCCTGGGCATCCTGACTACTACCCGCGTCTGGGCATCGAGCATTCACTACCTCAACGACTCCGCCGAGTTCGCCTACACCATTTGCTTGGCGAAGCGTGCCATCGAGCAACTAGTGCGAGAACAACCTGCTCGCCAGGAAATCCTGGAGTCTCTCCTCCCGCAACTGCAATCGATCCAACGGGTCAACATCTTTGTTTTCTCGCTGTCAGAACTTCCTGATCTCCTAAGCCAGTGGCGCGCCTACTCACCAAAGGCCGGCGGCCTATCGATCGCCTTCGACCTCGAAGTCCTGGAGTCCTGCTTCCGCTCGCAGGGCTTTCGCCTTGCTGAGTGCATCTACGACCCGGCGGCGCAGTACCGTGTCATCCACACACTGCTCGCCCGCGAACTCGAAAGATCGAAAGACGGCTATTGGTTCAGCAAGCGCAATCTACGTGTCTTCGTAGAAGAGCTCCTTGCAGTTGCACCCCTGCTCAAGGACCCCGGGTTCTCCGAAGAACGCGAGTGGCGCCTCGTTTCTGACCTCACCAACATCGATCACCCTCAGGTCAGGTTCCGCGTGACAGATTCGACAATCGTGCCGTACTTCGATCTTTCTGTCGCTGATCAAGACGGCAAACTACCAATCAGAATGGTTGTTGTTGGTCCCAGCCCTCACAGTCAGGCCACGGCTAGCAGCGTCTCGTCTCTCCTCGGCCGCCATGCTACCGGCAAGTGGTTCGTGAAGCCATCCTCCGTTCCGTACCGCGTCTGGTAGGGGCAGCCCAACACCGGCTTGTAGCGATCGTCGGCGGGGGGCTAGAACAAGAGCCCGTACCGCAACTAGGGGCAGGTCACCGTGAGGCTCTCAGCTCCCGAGGTACACGTCCACACTCGTCGACGTTGCCGAGGTGGCAGGTCAGGTCCCAGAAGGCAGCGCCTCCGGCCATGCCGAGCGAGAGCCAGCCAAGGCGCTCACGGCCTGGACGACCTTCCTTGCCTGACCCGCTGGGCTGGAGTGAGGTGGAGACCGACCGGAAGGTCAGCGTTTTGTCGACAATGGTGGACGTGGTACTCAAGCAGATGCGGTCGTCTGCCCCCGGTAAGGGCGGGGACGCGGCCCCCGGCATCTGACTGGTTCGCCGGCTTCCTTCCGAGCTTGACAAACGCAGGCATCGGGCAGGAACATACTACATCGGGAAGGGGCTGTTCAATGCCAGTTGGTGCCGCCACAAAGGGAGAGTCAGCCGAGGACAAGATCAACGCGTGCCTCAAGAGCAAGCGCAAGCGGGACGGTTGGACTATTACTGAGGTTGCGACAGAGGTGCACATCAGCCCTGCGCAGGCCAGTACGATCCTTTGGGGCCTGGTGGGAGAGGGCAAGCTCTATCTTACTTGGAGTAGGCGGCTTCGGCTGCGTCCGAAGAAAGAACACCACCTCAAGACCGTGTCCCAGCAGGTTGTCTAGGTTCGGATGCGAGAGATGCGTGAAGAGGGTCGGCACGACAAGGAAGACCGGCCACCAGACCAGAGGACTCGCGGTGCGCGGGACCGGGACAGAATCCTCTATACGTCGGCGCTGAGGCGCCTGGCGGAAGTCACTCAAGTTGTGAGCCCGTTTGATGGGCACGTCTTTCACAATAGGCTGACTCATACGCTTGAGGTCGCGCAGATTGCTCGCCGGCTTGGCGAACAGCTCGCCGCCCAGCAGCGAGAAGAGTCGGAAGCACTGGGGATCGACTTGGACGTGCTGGAGGCAGCAGCCTTGGCGCACGACATCGGGCATCCACCCTTCGGCCATCTCGGTGAGGAGGTTCTGTTGACGCAGGTCGAGGGGGCTGGCGATCGCGACGGGTTCGAAGGCAACGCACAGTCCTTCCGGATCGTGACCAAGCTTGCAGTCCGGAACGAGTCGCTTGGCCTCAACTTGTGCCGAGCAACCCTGAACGCAATCCTCAAGTACCCTCACCACAGGTCAAGCGCCTCGGAGTTGAAGCAACACTGGAAGTTCGGGGCCTATTTGTCCGAGAAGACCGACCTAGAGTTCGCTCGCAAGATCCTAGCACCGGGTGACTCCCGAAAGACCGCGGAGGCCGAGATCATGGACTGGGCGGATGACGTGGCGTATTCGGTCCATGACCTGGATGATTTCTATCGCGCAGGCCGGATTCCCTTGGGACGACTTGGCCGGGAGGAGGAGTCTAGGGTGGCCTTCGCCGAGAAGGTCATCAGTCGCCATTCCGAAGATGCCCGTCGGCGGCCCTACCTGGGGAAGCCACCATATTCGAAGGAGGAGATCACCGAAACCCTGGCAGAGCTGCTGCCGAAACACTTCGAGGACCCCTATCAGGGAAGCCGCGACCAGCGTGTGCAACTGCGAATCTTCACGGCACACCTGATAGACCGCTACATTCGAGGCAACCCAGGTGGACCGGCCGTTCAGCTTGTCAACCCGACCGACCCAGCGAGTCCTCACCTCAAGAGGACTAACGAAGCTGCCAGGGAAGTCTATGTCCTGCAACAGCTGACGTCAGTGTTCGTTTTCGACAATCCAGGGCTCGCGACCGTGCAGGTGGGACAGCGGACGGTCCTCAAGACTCTCTTCCAGGAACTCATGAATGCAGCCAAATCGGACATCCGGTCTCACCAAGCTGTGCTTCCCGACTACTTCCGCGACCTACTGGCCTCCTTTCTCAAGAGCGCTGAGCCTGGGCACAGCACAGATGCTGTGCGCGCGCGGGTGGTTGCCGACACGATAGCTGCGATGACTGAGAAACAAGCTGTGAGCTTGTTTCAAAGACTCAGCGGACAAGCATTGGGGTTCTCCCTCGATACGATCGTCTGCTAGATCGCCCAAGAGACGCGGTGCCATGCCCGTCGCGTCGCAGTGGTTATGGGTCACGAGCTTCGGTACGACGGCCACACCTGTCGATACTGTTCAGGCGCTAGGTCAGGTCCCAAAGGGCTCCGTCTCCGGCCTGCCGGGTGAGAGCAAGCAAGTGCTCTCGAAGCTTGAACAACCTCCCTTGCCTGTGTCGCTTGGTTGGCGTGGAGTTAGGACCGGCGGCACTGCGGGAGTTGTAGCAGTGGTGGTCGGGGACCCAAGGCGACTCCCTTGAACACCCGGTGCCGGCGGTTATGCTTTCGGTATGAAGGCGGCCATTTCCATTCCGGATTCGATCTTTCGCGAGGCCGAGCGGTTTGCTCGGGAATCGCGAAAGTCCCGTAGTCAGCTCTTCAGCGAGGCGGTTGCAGAGTACCTCGCTCGCCACACGCCTGATGCGGTCACGGAGGCCATGAACCGGGTGCCAGCGCCTTGACGGACCCGATTATCAGCTCGTGTCGTTGGCCGCACAGGAAACGCTGAGGCGAGCCGAATGGTAGGGATCGCGCAGGGCGAGGTGTGGTGGGCCGACCTCGCGGAACCCACCGGCTCGGGCCCGGGCTTTCGTCGTCCCGTGCTTGTCGTGCAGGGCGATGCGCTCAATCGGAGCCGGCTTGCCACCGTGGTGTGTGTGGCGTTGACCAGCAACCTCGGGTGGGCCGATGCTCCGGGGAACGTGGTGCTGCCGTCCAGGACCTCGGGGCTCCCGAGGGACTCCGTCGTCAACGTCTCGCAGGTCGTGACACTCGACAAGGGGTCCCTGACCGAGCGGGTCGGCAAGTTGTCCGAGCGAGAGCTTGATTCCGTTCTTGCTGACATCGACATCGTCCTCGGCCGATAGGCGGCGTGTCGGAGAGTCGCGGGCCAGGCACGTCGGTCGCGCGGGCGGACATGTGGGGGACCAACGAAGACGCCCCGGTTGCCCGGGGCGTGCAAGTTGTTGGTGCGAAAGGGGGGACTCGAACCCCCAAGGGCTAATGCCCACAAGATCCTGAATCTTGCGCGTCTACCACTTCCGCCACTTTCGCACGCGCGTTGGGTATTCTAGGGGTGGCCCGCCGGGCTGTCAACCGACGGCGGGCAGGGAAGTGACACCGTGGACGTGATCTATCGGAAGGATGTGCTGGCGGCGGTGCGTGCGGCCAAGGGCGACGGCGTGACGCTCATCAGGCTGACCCGCCAGCTCGGGCTCGCCGGGGACCGCGAGGGCGTGCGGATGGAGCTGGAGGAGCGCCTGCGGGAGCTGGAGGCGCGCGGCGAGGTGGTGCTGCACTCCTCGGGCCGCGTCCTGGCGGTGGAGTTCTCGGACTGCTACACGGGGACGCTGCGGCAGACGGCCACCGGGTTTGGGGTGCTGCGCGTGGCGGACGGCGAGGGGCTCGAGATCGTTGTGCCGCCCGAGCACCTCGCCACGGCACTCGACGGCGACGAGGTGATGGTCTACCGCGGGCAGCGCCGGCTCAAGGGGCGGGTGATTCCGGACAAGTACGGCAAGGTGGTGCGGGTGCTCAAGCGCCGGCGGACGACGCTGGTGGGGCGTTTCGTGCCCAACCGGGTGCAGCCGTTCGTGCTGCCCCACTCGCGGCGGGTCAAGGCGCGGGTGCTGCTGGCGCCGTTCGAGGGCGAGGCGCCGCGCGAGGGCGAGCTGGTGGAGGTGATGGTCTCCGAGTTCGGCGAGGGCGGGCTGCTGGAGGGACATCTGCTGCGCCGCCTGGGGATGGCCGGCGAGCCGGGGGTGGCGGAGGAGGTGGTGCTGGCCGAGGCGGGGATCCCGGTGGAGTTCCCACCGGGGGCGCTCACCGAGGCGGCGGCGCTGCCGGACGAGGTGCAGCCGGAGGACCTGCACGGGCGCACGGACTTCCGGAGCCAACCGGCGGTGACCATCGACCCGGAGACGGCCAAGGATCACGACGACGCGGTGGCGGCGTTCCGCGGGCCGCGCGGCGGCATCGAGGTGTTCGTGCACATCGCCGACGTCTCGCACTACGTGCGGCCGGGCACGGGGATCGACGCGGCGGCGCGCGAGCGCGGCACCAGCGTCTACCTGCCGGGGCTGTGCGTGCCGATGCTGCCGGAGGCGCTGTCGTCGAACCTCTGCTCGCTGCGCGAGGGGGTGGACCGGCTGACGTTCACGGTGCGCTTCCTGGTCACGCCGCAGGGGGGCGTCGAGGGGTACCGGGCCGAGCGGGGGGTGATCCGCTCGCGGCGGCGCTGCGCCTACGGTGAGGTGCGGTCGTGGATCGAGGACGGCGCCTGGCCGGCCGAACTCGATCAGGATGCGCGCAAGTCTCTGGAGCTGGCCGCGGAGGCGGCGCAACGGCTGCAGCGCCGGCGTCGCGAGCGGGGGTCGATCGATTTCGACCTGCCGGAGCCGGAGATCCTGCTCGACCCGGAGGGGTTCATGACCGGGATGCGGACCTCGGAGCGCAACGTGGCGCACCGGCTCATCGAGGAGCTGATGGTGAGCGCCAACGAGTGCGTGGCGCGCATCCTGCAGCTCGGCCGGTGGCCGGCGCTCTTCCGGATCCACGAGCGGCCGTCGCCGGGCAGGCTCGCGGAGCTGGCGGCCATCCTGGCGGAGTTCGGGCTGGAGCTGAAGGGGGATCTCGAGGAGCTGCCGCCCAAGGCGCTGCAGAAGGTCCTCGACGCGGTGGCCGGGCGGCCGGAGGAGCGGCTTGTCAACGCACTCACCCTGCGGGCGCTGGCCCGGGCCGCGTATCACCCGGAGTGCCGGGGGCACTACGCGCTGGCCACCGACTACTACCTGCACTTCACGTCGCCGATCCGGCGCTACCCGGACCTGGTTGTGCACCGGGCGCTCCAGGAGGCGCTAGCCGGACGGGTGCTTCAGGGCGGGGCGCGCAAGCTGGTCGAGTACGAGCTCGAGGAGCTGGCGCCGCACTGCTCGTTCACCGAGCGGCGCGCCGAGGAGGCGTCGCGCGAGGCGATCAAGTGGAAGCAGGCCGAGTACATGCGCGGGCGAATCGGCGAGGTGTTCGGCGGGCACGTCACGGGGGTGGTGGCGTTCGGGCTGTTCGTGGCGCTCGACGAGCTGTTCGTCGAGGGGTTGGTGCACGTCAGTACGCTGACCGACGACATCTACCGCTACGACGACAAGGGGCACCGGCTGGTAGGGAGTCGCCTCGGGCGGGTGCTGCGGCTCGGGGACGCCGTGAGGGTGCGGGTCAAGGGCATCGACGACGAGACGATGGAGGTCAAGATGGAGCCCATCCTCCCGCCGATTGCCGTGGCCCGTGGTCCGAGGTCGGTGGACCGAACCCCTGCCCAGCGTCGCAAGTCTCGCTCGCGCCGCTGACCCGATTGGTCAGAGCGTTCCGGACCAGGGTGGGCGCGATCGTCCCGATCGCGCCACGCGGCACGCCGTGCCGCGCCGGCGCCCGGCGGGGGCCGAT
>DAONEV010000028.1:0-20637 GCA_035403265.1 Thermoanaerobaculaceae bacterium
GAGGACAACCTCCTGATCGGTGACCATCTTTTCGTCAACAAGTTCATCTACTCTCCGCACCTCGACACCCCCCTCCATGGGTTGATGCCCTATCGCGACATCCAGCGCGGCGACGTGGTGGTCTTCAAGTACCCCCAGGAGCCCGAGCGGGACTTCATCAAGCGCGCCGTGGGAGTGGCGGGAGACACCATCGAGGTGCGGGCCAAGGACCTGCAGGTCAGCGGCCAGCCGGAGCACAACCCGTTCGTGGTCCACAAGGACCCGCAGATCTTCCCCGATTCCAGCTTCCTGCCGCCGTCGATCCGCAACCGTGACCATTTCGGTCCCTACACGGTGCCGCCCGATTCCGTGTTCTGCATGGGTGACAATCGCGACAACTCGCTCGACTCGCGGTTCTGGGGGCCGGTCCCCAGGCACTACTTCAAGGGGCGCGCCCTGGTCATCTACTGGTCCTACGAGGCGGAGCCCAACTCACACCTCGTCCAGGGTTTCTGGAACCGGGCCAGGCAGCTCGGAGGAGTGGCCCTGCACTTCTTTACCCGGACCCGCTGGCTGCGCACCTTCTCACTCGTCCACTGAGTAGGCTCCGGTGCCGACCGGGGGGATGGACGGTCGGGCGCGTGGTTTACAATCTCAACGGAGGCAGACCATGGCAAGAGCATCCGAACGAGGGGAGGGTAAGGCTGGTTGCGTCTTCGGCCTGATTCTCCTGGGCATTGCCCTTTGGGTGGGTATCAAGGTCGTTCCGATCCGCGTTGCCGTTGCATCGCTTCAGGACTTCTGTGAGGAGACGGCCCAGAAGGCTTCGCTGCTCCGCGAGGGCAGCCAGGACGGTGACACGAAGGAGAAGCAGATCATTTACCTGGTCCTCAGGAAGGCCGACGAGGAGCGCCTCCCGGTCAAGGCTGAAAATGTCGAGGTGAAGATCAACAACCAGCGCTGCATCATCGTCGTGAAGTACCGCGTGCCGATTGACTTCGGCCTCTACAAGTACGACTGGAACGTCGAGCACGACGTCGACCGCATCCTCTTCTAGTCTCGCGACACCGCATGGGACGACACTGGACAGCGGTCTGGCTGCGCACCAAGCCCCTCGCTGATCTCCAGCACGACGGCACCGCCTCGGGGCTGCGCCGGGCGCTCGGTCCCTGGGACCTGGTGGGTCTGGGTATCGGCGCCATCATTGGAGCCGGGATCTTTGCCACCGTCGGCACCGCTGCGGCGGGTGACGCGGCCCGCCCCGGTGCCGGTCCCGCCATCATCCTCTCCTTCGTGCTGACCGCTGCCGCCTGCGGCCTGGCCGCCCTTTGCTACGCCGAGCTGGCGGCGCTTGTGCCGATCTCCGGTTCCGCCTATACCTACGCCTACGCCACGCTCGGGGAGCTGGCGGCCTGGATCATCGGCTGGGACCTCATCATCGAATACGCCGTGGGCAACGTGGCCGTGGCGATCTCGTGGTCCGGCTACTTCTGCGAGATGTTGCGCGGGGTCGGCATCATCGTACCGCCCTGGCTCTCCACCGACCTGCGCACTGCCCTTGCCAACAAGGATCTCTTGGCCTCGGCCCCCCACGTTCTCGGGGTGCCGTTCATCGTCAACCTGCCGGCGGCCGGGATCGTCCTGGCGCTCACCTGGCTGCTGGTGCGCGGCGTCAAGGAGTCGGCCCGGTTCAACGCCGGGATGGTCATCACGAAGCTCGTGGTTCTGGCGTTCTTCGTCGTCGTCGGCGTCGCCTACGTGCAGCCACAGAACTGGAAACCGTTCGCCCCCAATGGCTGGCACGGCATCTGGGCCGGGGCGGCCATCGTCTTCTTCGCGTACATCGGCTTCGACGCCGTCTCCACGGTAGCGGAGGAGACCCGTAACCCGGGCCGCAACCTGCCGATCGGCATCCTCGGCTCCCTGGCCATCTCCACCTTTGTCTACATCCTGGTGGCCGCAGTCGTCACCGGCATGGTGCCGTGGAACGAGCTGCACACCGCCGAGCCCCTCACCGTGGCGATGAACCGGTATAACCTCGGCTGGGCGGCCGGCATCGTGGCGGTGGGCTCGGTCGCGGCCCACACGGCCGTCCTCCTGGTGTTCCAGATGGGCCAGCCGCGCATCTTCTATTCGATGGCCCGTGACGGCCTGCTCCCCCCGACCTTCGCACGGGTCCATCCACGCTTCCACACTCCCCATGTCACGACGATCCTCACCGGCGTCGTCGTGGCCGCCTTCGCCGCCTTCGCCAACATCGAGGAGATGGTGGACCTCACCAACATCGGCACTCTCTTCGCGTTCGTGGTCGTGTCGGCGGGCGTGATCGTGCTGCGTCGCACCAATCCCGAGGCCAGGCGGCCCTTCCGCGTCCCGCTCGTTCCGTGGCTCCCGTCGCTCGCGATGGCCGGATGCCTCCTGCTCGCCGCGGGCCTGCCCCGGGTGACCTGGCTTCGGTTCGCGTTGTGGCTGGGAGCCGGACTCGTCATCTTCCTGCTCTACGGCCGCCACCACTCCCGCCTCTCCAGTCCCCCGTCCAGTTGACATCCCACAGTTGGGAGATCACGACCCTCCCGGCTCGCGGCGGGCTGTCCTCGTGGCGCAGGCGGGGATGCGGGCGGCCAGGGGGGCGGGTACACTTCGGGTGACAAGAGGTGGCCCATGCCCGTGACCTTCGAGCTCGACCTTGCACAACTGCCTCCCACGCCAGCCTTCGAGCCCGGCATCCGCCGCGCCCCCAGCCGCGGCTTCAAGCTCAACGCCAAGGACGCGGCCACCGCTCTCTCGAACGCGCTGCGATACCTGCCGGCCCGATTTCACGACGAGCTGGCGGCCGAGCTCATGGACGAGCTGGTGACCCGCGGGCGCATCTACGGCTACCGCTTCCGGCCTCCCGGCCGCATCTTCGGCCGGCCGATCCACGAGTACCCGGGCAAGATCCTGGATGCCAAGGGCATGCAGGTGATGATCGACAACAACCTCGATTTCGAGGTGGCGCTCTATCCCTACGAGCTGGTGACCTACGGCGAGACCGGGCAGGTCTTCCAGAACTGGATGCAGTACCAGCTCTGCAAACGCTACCTCTCGGAGATGACCGCCGACCAGACCCTGGTGGTCTCGTCCGGCCACCCCCTTGGGCTGTTTCCGTCGCGCCCCGAGGCGCCGCGAGTCATCATCACCAACGGCCTCATGGTGGGCGCTTTCGACACTCCCGAGAGCTTCCACCGGCTCGCGGCCATGGGCTGCGTCAACTACGGGCAGATGACGGCTGGCGGCTGGATGTACATCGGACCGCAGGGCATCGTCCACGGCACCTACATCACGCTGCTCGGGGCCGGGCGGCGCTACCTCGGCATCCCCCAGTCCGGCGACCTGCGCGGCCATACCTTCGTCTCGTCGGGGCTGGGCGGGATGTCCGGCGCCCAGCCCAGGGCGGTGGAGATCGCCGGCGGCGTCGGGGTCATCGCCGAGGTCGACGCCTCCCGGATCAAGACCCGTCACGACCAGGGTTGGGTCAGCCTGGTCTCCGACTCCCTGCCCCAAGTGGTCGAGTGGATGTCGGGCTACCAGGAACGGGGGGAGCCGATCTCCATCGCCTACCACGGCAACGTCGTGGACCTCCTGGAGTACCTGGAGGTCAAGCGCGTGCCCGTGGACCTCCTCTCCGACCAGACCTCCTGCCACGCCGTCTACGAGGGCGGCTACACCCCGGCGGGGCTCTCGTTCGAGCAGGGTCGGGAGCTCCTGGGCAGCGACTCTGCCGCATTCAAGGCGAAGGTCGACGCGAGCCTGCTCCGGCACTACACGGTCCTGCGGCGCCTGACGTCGCGCGGCGCCCGCTTCTGGGACTACGGCAACTCGTTCATGAAGGCGGTGTTCGACGCCGGCGTGCCGGAGATCGCGCGCAACGGCGAGGACACCAACGACGGCTTCATCTGGCCCTCCTATGTCGAGGACATCATGGGGCCGCTCTGCTTCGACTACGGATACGGACCGTTCCGCTGGATTTGCCTTTCAGGAAGTGCCGAGGATCTCAAGAGGACCGACCACGCCGCCATGGCATGCATCGACCCCGCCCGGCGGGGGCAGGACCGGGACAACTACAACTGGATTCACGATGCAGCACGAAACCGCCTCGTCGTCGGGACGCAGGCCCGCATCCTCTACGCTGACGCCGAGGGGCGCGTCCGGATCGCCCTTGCCTTCAATGACCTGGTGCGCCGAGGCGAGATCGGCCCGGTGATCATCGGTCGCGACCACCACGACGTCTCGGGCACCGACTCGCCATTTCGCGAGACCGCCAACATCTATGATGGATCGAGCCTCACGTCCGACATGTCCCACCAGTGCTTTGCCGGCAACATCGCGCGCGGCATGACGTACGTGGTGCTTTCCAACGGCGGCGGCGTCGGCACAGGCAAGGCGATCAACGGCGGCAATGGCATCCTCCTCGACGGCTCCGAGCGGATTGACGAGGTCCTGGCTTCGGGTCTCGACTGGGACGTCACCGGAGGGGTGGCACGCCGTTCCTGGGCCCGCAACCCCAACGCGATCGAAACGGTGCGGGCGTGGAATGAGCGTCAGACAGGCCGGGGTCACATCACTGTCCCCGAGCTCGCAGACGGCGACCTGGTCGCGGCCACCGTCACCCGCGCGCTGGCTCGACGGACCTGATCGCCGGAACCCGGTTTCGTCGCGCCGACCTCCGGGCCTGTGCAGGGAACGACCCTGGGCGCTTGGCGCTCCGAGCGGCTCCATCGACGCCGGACCGCCGGAATCGCCTCGCAACCCTTGCGGGTGGTTCGAGTTTGAAGTAAGGTTCCCGGTTGGAGGAGAGGTTGAGACAAAATCCCATCGACGGATGGCAGGGCGGGCAGTGTGGTGCCGACGGTCATCCCGGCGGCTCGACCACCCCCGCGAGACAGCCCCACGCGATGCTTGATGGGGAGGTCTCCCTTTCGGCCATCGCCGCCGACGCCATGGCGAGGGTCCTTCACCTCTACGGTGGGCGCGATCTCGTGGCGAGGCTGGCGGCGCTCGGTCTGACCCCCGGGGTCGAGGTACGGATGGTCCAGAACTTCGGCCACGGCCCTGTCATCGTGATGGTCCGGGGCACTCGCCTGGCCCTGGGCCGGCGTGAGGCGAGCCGGGTCCACGTCCAGCCGTTCGGCTAGCCGTTGATGGCCACCACGCACCGACCGTCCGAGGAGGCACCGCTTGCCGGCGTGCCGGGCTCGCCCCGACACCTTCTGGTCGCCCTGGCTGGCCAGCCCAACGTCGGCAAGAGCACCGTCTTCAACCTCCTCACCGGCCTATCCCAGCACGTCGGCAACTGGTCCGGCAAGACGGTAGAGAAGAAGACCGGCACCCACCGCCACGGCGAGTGGGAGCTCGAGTTGGTGGACCTGCCCGGCACCTACAGCCTCTCCACCAGCTCCGAGGAGGAGCTGGTGGCACGTGAGTTCCTCCTCACGGCGCGGCCCGACGTGGTCGTGGTGGTCATCAATGCCGCGGCGCTCGAGCGCCACCTGTACCTGGTGGCCGAGCTGCTGCCGCTCCCCGTGCGGCTGGTGGTCGCCCTCAACATGGTGGATGTCGCTTCCCGGGAGGGAGGCTCGCTCGATGTCGAGGCGTTGCGCCACGCCCTCGGCGTACCAGTGGTCTCGATGGTCGCCAGTCGCAACCAGGGGGTGCGCGAGCTGGTCGAAACGGTGGTGGCGTGTGCCCAGAACCCCACTCCACCACCCCACTCGCCCGGAATCAGAACTGACCACGCGGCGGTGTGGGAGGAGATCGCCTCACTCCTGGTCCCCAGCCTGCCGCCGTCGTTCCCGCCGAAGTGGGCGGCCGCGAAGCTCCTGGAAGGAGATCGCGAGATCACCCGCCTGGCGAGGGAGTGCTGCTCGGCCGAGACCTGGCCGCGCATCGAGGCTCTCCTCGCGGCTCACGAGGACGGTGTGCTGGCCGTGGCCTCAGGTCGTTATGAATGGATTGCCGGCATCGTCAAGACGGTGGTGCCACGCCCCCGGCCCGGGCAGGTGAGCCTCACCGAGCGGCTGGATCGCTGGCTCACCCACCCCCTCTGGGGTCTGGGCGCCCTGGCCGGCGCGTTCGGCCTCGTCTACGGCATCACTTTCGTGCTCGGCTCACCCCTCCAGAAGCTGGTGGAGCGAGCGATCAACGCCGGGCTTGGACGGCCGTTGCGTGCGTTGCTCGCCGACGCCCCGCAGTGGATCCCGGGGCTCCTGGTCGGCGGCGTCCTGGCCGGAGCCGGCACCGTGGCGTCGTTTCTGCCGCTGCTGGCGATCTTCTTCGCGGTTCTGGCGCTGCTCGAGGACGTCGGCTACCTGGCCCGCGCCGCCTACGTCACGGACCGCTTCATGCACCTCATCGGCCTCCACGGCAAGAGCTCCCTGCCGCTCATGCTGGGGTTCGGCTGCAACGTCCCGGCGATCATGGGGGCTCGCATCCTTGACTCGCGCAAGGCGCGGTTGCTCACCATTCTGCTGGCGCCACTCGTGCCGTGCGCCTCGCGCATGACCGTCATCCTCTTCATGGCGCCGGTCTTCTTCGGGAAGTGGTCACCTCTGGTCGCATGGGCGCTGGTGCTGCTGTCCCTCGGCATCCTCGTGGCGCTGGGGGCGCTGCTCGGCCGGGTGCTACTGGGCCGAGAGCGGGGCGCCTTCATCATGGAGCTTCCCCTTTACCACCGTCCCAAGGTGCGCACCATCGCCTTGCAGACCTGGCAGCACAGCCTCGAGTTCCTGCGCAAGGCTGGCACGGTCATTCTCGTCTTCTCGGCGGTGGTATGGGCGCTGTCCACCCTGCCCCACGGACAGATCGGGGACAGCTTCCTGGCCCAGGCCGGGCACGCCATGGCCCCCCTGGGTGCCTGGCTGGGGCTGGACTGGCGGTTGCTGGTGGCCCTGCTGAGCTCGTTCTTCGCCAAGGAGAACGCGGTGGCGACCCTGGCCGTACTTTTCGCCGGTGGGGAGGCTCCACACCTCGCCGACGCTCTCGCCGGCGCCTTCACCCCGCTTGCGGCCCTGAGCTTCCTGGTGGCCTATACCTTGTTCGTGCCTTGCGTGCCGACCCTCGCCACCCTGCGCCAGGAGGCGGGCGGCTGGCGCTGGGCTGCGCTTTCCTTCCTGATGCTGCTCGTCCTCTCCCTGGTGTCCGGCGTCCTGGTCTTCCAGGGCGGGCGCCTGCTGGGGCTGGGGTGATGCTGGAGGAGCTGCTGCGGCGTCTTGGTGCAGGGGTGACCAGCATACGCGAGCTGGCAAGGGTCCTGGGGACCACCCCGACCCTGGTGGAAGCCATGCTGGAGGAGCTTGAGCGCAGGGGACTGGTGGAGAGCGTCGCGAGCTGCAGCGGCGCCTGTCAGGGGTGCGCCGTGGCCAGTTGTTTGTCGTCGTGGCGCGGACGAGCGTGGACGCTGGTCTCCCCCTCCCCACCACCCCTGGTCCGGCATCCGGGGGCCGGGGGCCGATAGCACCCTGCAACAGTCTCGCTGGCGGTTGGTATGATGCCAGTTGCGAGCGGAGGGAACGCATGGCTGCAGACGTCAAGTACCACGTGCACCTGTCGAAGGACATGTTGGAAGGGGCCGAGTTTGCGATCCTGCCCGGCGACCCGGGACGGGTCGAGAAGACGGCGCGTTTCCTGGATCCCCAGGCACGCTTCCTGGCCTCCAACCGCGAGTTCAGCTCGTGGCTTGGCACCCTGGACGGGCACAAGGTCCTGGTGTGCTCGACCGGCATTGGCGGACCTTCGGTTTCGATCTGCGTCGAGGAGCTGGCGGCGCTCGGCGTGAAGTGCTTCGTGCGCATCGGCACCACCGGGGCGATCCAGCCCGACATCGACCTGCCGTGCGTCATCATCACCACCGGTGCGGTGCGTCTTGACGGCGCCTCCACCCACTACGCGCCCATCGAGTATCCGGCCGTCGCCGACCTCGAGCTCACCAACTCCCTGGTCGCGGCGGTGAAGGAGCTGGGCCTCAACCACCGGGTGGGAATCACCGCGGCCTGCGACACCTTCTACCCCGGCCAGGAACGCTATGACACCTTCTCGGGCTACGTGCCGCGGCGCTTCCAGGGCTCACTCGACGAGTGGCGGCACCTGAAGGTCCTGAACTACGAGATGGAGTCAGCGACGTTGTTCGTGATGGCCAGCGTGTTTGGCCTCAAGGCCGCGATGGTCGCCTCCGCGATCGTCTCGCGCGCCAGGACCGAAACCCCCGACGACGCCGTACTCGCCGGGGCCGAGCTGAACCTGGCCCGGGTCATCAAGCGGGCCCTTCAGCTCCAGTTCGCCGAGCTGTCCTGACGGCTTCTTTCCATGGCGATCCGGGATGCCAGCTCGGAGGGCCTCGAGATGGCATTGTGGGAGACCGACGTGCATGACATTCCCACCGGCCGCGTGAGAGCGGTCAACCAGGCACCAGTCAACCCGGTGGGTGAGTATGTGCTCTACTGGATGATCGCGGCCCGGCGCCCGCACTTCAACTTTGCCCTCGAGCACGCGGTCGCCCAGGCGCAGGCACTGGGAAAGGGGCTGGTGGTCCTGGAGGCCCTGCCCTGCGACGATCCCTGGGCCTCGGATCGCCTGCACGCCTTCGTCGTCCAGGGAATGGCCGCCAACGCCGCCGCCCTGGCCCGCACCGGTGCCTTCTACCTCCCGTATCTCGAGCCGGCTCACGGCGCCGGCAAGGGTCTCCTCGAAGCCCTGGCCGCGCGCGCCTGCCTGGTCGTCACCGACCGCTTCCCGGCGTTCCTCCTGCCGCACATGGTGGCGACGGCCGGAGCCCGGCTCGCCGTGCGGCTCGAGGAAGTGGACGGCAACGGGCTGCTTCCCCTCACCGCGACAGAGCGGTCGTTTCCCTCGGCGTACGCCTTCCGTCGCTTCCTGCAGCAGGTGCTTCCCGGACATCTCGAGGACTTCCCGGCCCCGGACCCGCTGATCGGCGCAATCCTGCCTTCGATCCGGCTCGACCCCGCAATCACCTCACGGTGGCCAGCCGCCCCGGTCGCGGAGCTGGCCACCAACCTGGCCCGGCTCGCGGTCTTTCCGATCGACCACACGGTTTGGCCAGCGCCCAGTCCCGGGGGCTGGCTGGCGGCCCGCCAGACGCTTGAGGAGTTCCTGAGCCGCAAGCTCTCTCGCTACCCGGACGAACGCAACCATCCGGATGCCGACGCCTGCTCGGGGCTCTCGCCGTACCTGCACTTCGGGCACCTGGGGGTGCACGAGATACTGGCCGAGCTGGGCCGCCGGGAAGGCTGGAGCCCCGAGCGCCTGGCCACCGGCGGCGCTGGCAAGCGCACCGGATGGTGGGGGCTCTCGCCCGCCGCCGAGGCGTTTCTCGACGAGCTCGTGACCTGGCGCGAGCTGGGTTTCAACTTCGCCGCCACCCGCGACGATCTGGAGAGCTACGACTCGCTCCCGTCGTGGGCGCGCCTGACCCTCACCCGACACGAGCCCGACCCGCGCCCCGTGTGGTATGGGCTGGAGGCGTTCCAGGCCGCCGCCACGCACGACCCGGTGTGGAACTCCGCCCAGCGCCAGCTCCTGCGCGAGGGCCGCATCCACAACTACCTGCGCATGGTGTGGGGCAAGAAGATCCTACAATGGTCGCGCACCCCGCGCGAGGCTCTCGCCGTCATGCTGGAGCTCAACAACCGCTTCGCCCTCGACGGCCGCGACCCCAACTCCGCCACCGGCATCCTCTGGTGCCTGGGGCGCTACGACCGCCCCTGGGGCCCCGAAAGACCGATCTTCGGCACCATCCGCTACATGTCCTCCGACGCCACGGCACGCAAGCTGAGAATGAAGGAGTACCTCCGCCGCTTCGGAGGCTGACAGCCAGCGTTCGCCCACCAGAGTCGGCTTCCCGGGACGCCGGGGCGGGTCGAATCGGGCGCCCTCCTCACCTCGCCACGAGGGTGGCGGCCAGCCCAAGCTCCTTCCCGTCCCGCTGCACGGTCACGGCCACCACATCGCCCGGTGCGTGGGCCTTGAGGGCGGCGGAGAGGTCGGCCAGCCCCTGCAGCCGTTGGGCGTCGATGGCAAGCAGCACGTCACCCTCGCGGATGCCGGCGGCCGCGGCTGGGGATCCCGGGGTGACCTGGGCCACCTTGACGCCGGGACCTTCGAAGGCGAAGTCGGGCATCGTCCCAAGGCTGACCCGGCGCCCACCGGCAGGGCCCGATGGCGTGGCGCTGGCACCTCCGGCTGGGGTCGTTCCGGCAATCGTAACCGTGAGCGGTTCGCGCCGCCCGGCCAGGTAGGTGATCGCCTCGGCGGCCACCGAAGCGACCTTGACGAGGCCAGCGGCGTCGAGCTTGTCGGGGGTGTCCGTTGGTCGGTGATAGTCCGCATTGGGCCCCGAGAAGAGCTGGACCGCCGGCACCCCGCGCTGGAGGCACGACGTCTGGTCGGAGGTATCCAGCCGCTCGGCCACCAAGGCCACCGGCACGCCTGTCGTCGCCCCAGCTCCCATGAAGATGAACGGCCACTCGCGGGCCGAGTCGGTGTCTAGGACGTACAGCTTGCCCTCGCCAAGGCGTCCCACCGTGTCGAGGTTGATGCAGGCGGCGGGCGGCCCGTCCGCCGGCATCCCGCGCAACAGATGAGCGGAGCCGAGCTTGCCGGCCTCCTCGCCGGTCACCACCGCAAAGATCACCGGGCGGGGCGCAGGTGGTTGCGCCGCGACCGTTCGCGCCAGCTCGAGCAGCACCGCCACGCCCGAGGCATTGTCGTCGGCCCCCGGGTGCACCTGGCCCTCGTTGCCGGCCCGCACATCCGGCCAGCCGTGCCCCAGGTGGTCGAGGTGCGCCATCACCAGCACCGGCGTCAGCGAAGGTTCACTACCCGGCACGCGACCGATGAGGTTGACAAGCTCCATCTCGCGCTCAGGCTGTCCGCCCCTCCACGTGAAGTGCTGTCGAAACCCCTCGTCACCCGCAGCCTGGAGCCCGGCGGATCTCATTTCCTGCTCCGCCCAGTCGGTGGCGGCAGCCAGACCCGGCGTGCCAAGGCCACGACCTTCCCGCTGCGGGTCAGCGAGCCATGTGGCGACACGCACCATGCCCGGCCCGTCAAAGGCAGGCGGCAGCTCGGCGAGAGGCGCCCGTCGGGGCAGTTGGAGGCTCGCGAGCGGCCCCGCCACCAAGGCCCGCACCAGGGGCGAGCCAGTCGGGGCCCAGACCCCCTTGGCGATGTTGTCGGGGGCCTCGCCCCGGAAAGCCAGATACCCGTACTTGCTGTAATGGGGCAGCTTCCGGGCCAGCCCCGGAATCGCCGCGATGGGATCGGCCCCGATCAGCGCCACGGCCCGGTCAGCGTCCCCCGGATGGCGCGCCACCTGCACCAGGGACAACCCGGACCGCTCGAGGCGCTGCCCGCCCAGGGTGACGCTCTCCCGGTCCGCGCCAGTGCCCCCGGGCGCCTCCTGGGCCATCACGAGCGCCGCGAAGGTGTTGGACCAGCCCAACACCCAGACGTTGCCAGCAGGAAGCTCCCCGAGATCCCTGTCCTCGACCACCCGCACGGACGGCTTGCCCTTCTGCCAGGTCGAGACCAGCTCCCGCCAGGCGGCTCGCTCGTTCTCGGACGCTGCGGCAGGAAGGATGTAGGTAGGGACATCCTCGCCGAGCACCGTGGAGAGCGCGGGCGGAATCTCCGCCGGGTCCAGGCGCCGCATGACGTCGAATGCCGGGTCGACATCGAGACGCAGCGGCTGGCTCGCCGTCGGGACGGTCAGGCTGGCGCGGCGACCGCTCATGCGCACCGACGCCTCCACCGGCGGTCCGGCGGCCACCGTGACGACCACCGGGACGGTCACCGGGAACGGCGCCTCGCGCTGCACCTGCTCGAGGGTCAGCTCGACCTGGTACCCCTTGCCTCCGGGCATCACACGGGCGTCGGCCCGGGCGATCCTCAGGCGCGGCGCGCCCACCCGGCGCACCCAGGCATCGAGGAACCGCGCCCAGTTGCTCCCCGTCTCCGCCGAGAGCGCGGCGGCCAGGTCGTCGAACGAGGCCCGCTGGAAGGCGTGCGCGTGCCAGAAACGCCTGAGCGCCGCCAGGAACTGCGTGTCACCCACCTCCCGGCGCAACATGTGGTAGAGCAAGAGGCTCTTGCCGTACCCCACCGCTTCCGAGGCCGCCGAGGTGCGGGACCGGAACTCCGAGAGCGGAAAGTCCTTGGCGTCGCGTACGAAGTCGCTGTACTTCTTGAGCGTGTCCCGGCGATAGGTCGCACCACCATCGCGCTGCTCGGCGAAGAGGTGGTCGGCCATGTAGGCGGTGAGGCCCTCGCACCAGTTGCCTCCCGAGCTCGCCACGTAGACCGAGTTCCCCCACCAGTTGTGGAGCAGCTCGTGGGGGTAGGACGAGGTGAGGATCCACGGGAAACGGATGACCTTGGATCCCAGCAAGGTGAACCCGGGCATGCCGTAGCCGGTCTCCCAGAAGTTCTCCACGAGGGCGAACGACGGATAGGGAAACGGCGGCAGCAGGCCCTCGTAAAGGACGAGATAGCGCTTCGTGGCCTCGAGGTATCGGCGCGCCAACAGGGCGTCCGGCGCCCGCAGGAAGGCGAAGAGGTCAACCTTGCCTGCCCGGTCGCGATACTCGGTCCATGGCCCGGCGACCAGGTAAATCTCCTCCACCGGCGAGCCGCAGGTCCAGGCTTCGTCACCGGCCGGTTCGGCCCGGCGGGCGCCCTGGCTCACGACATGCCAGCCGGGAGGCAGGTCCCGCACCGTCATCTCGAACGTCATCAGCTCATCCCCGAAGGTCGGAACCCAGAACGACGTCCCGGCCAGGAAGACACCCTCGCGGGTGATCAGTCCTGGGGTCTCGGAGAAGCTCCGCTGGTACTCCTCGCCCTGCATGGCAAGGGGGTGGTCGATGACCCCGGAGTAGGTGATCTCCACCCGCGCTGGCGCCCCCTTGTCCGGGAACAGGGCGTACCCCTCCAGAGGCACCGCCTCGCTCATCGTGGCTGAGGTGGCGTTGATGCCGAAGAAGCTCGCATCGACCTTGCCCGCCACCGGCTCGAGGCGCCATCCCGGAGTCGCGACCCGCGGCCGCAGGCCGGCGTGCAGCGCGAAGCGGAGACCGCTCGAGGCCGCCTCCGAGAGGGTCAGGACGTCCCGCACCTGCATGCTGTGACTGGAAGGATCGAGGGTGACGGTCAGCTCGTGCCTGGTCGGCCCCGCGGCACTGACCGCGGCGACGAGGAGGCCGATCGCAGCCGTGAGAGTCTCTCGCATACCTGCTCCATGAGCCATTCCAGGCCCCACGTGATAACCGCCGTGTCGACGCCGGAATTGCCGCCTGCCTCCGAGCACGCTCCGGCTCGAACCGCCAGGGTGGCGTCCCACCCGCAGGCCAAGCTGGCACCCGAAGCTGGGCACCGGGTCATCAGGCCCGGCGGATCCGTCGCCACCACTCTGCCCGCATCCTCACCGCGACCACCACCAGCCCGGCGAGCAGCGCCCAGGCGAGCACGCCCGAGACGACGAACACCGCGTCTCCCACCAGCCAGCGGGGGAAGGCGTCCGGCCGATACACCTTCTTCATCACCTTCGAAAAGAAGTAGAGCCCCCCGTGAAGGCCACTCCCGGCCCAGAGCGAGCCCGTGCGAAGGTAGAGCACGGCCTGCAGGCATCCCAGCAGGAAGAGACCCACGAGCAGCCGGCCATCAGCCCACAGTGAGCCGCCGTCGGTGAAGTAGGCGGCGAGCAGCCGGAGACCGACCAGCGGCTCCCACCCCGGGGAGACCCGAAGGGCGCCCGAGATGCAGTGCAGCACCGCGAACAGGAAGCTCGAGGCGAGCACGCCGCAGCGCACGCCCCAGTCCCGGGCCATGGAGCGGAAGACGACACCGCGGAAGAAGACCTCCTCCACGAGCCCCACCAGCACGGCTCCGAGGCCGTACTCCACCAGATAGGTGACCCAGCGACCGGGGGTCTGATGAAGCCACCGCACCGGTCCGCTCAGGACGATCATCACCGAGAAGACCAGGACGAGGGCGCCGGCCACAGCACCACCGATGCACCAGAGGCGCCACCACCCACGACGACGTGCCAGCCCGCGTCGGGTGAAGGTCGCCCAGGGCACCGAGCGTCGCGTCAGGAGCAGCACGACCAACAGCAGCGCCACCAGGACCCGACGAGACACCCGACCGAGGTCGTAAGTGAAGGTGTCGCCGACCCGCTCGAGCTCCACCGCCCTCGCCAACCACCCGGCAGACGGCAGGGCGCGCTCGAGCCCGAGCTTGACGAGCCCGGCACCGGCAGTCCCCAGGGCAAGGGTCAGGAGCACCAGGCCGGTCAGCCTCCAGGCCAGGCTCCAGGTCGGCACGGGTCGGGATCGGGCGCCATTTGGCACCTCTCTTGCAAAGTTCCCCTTCCGCGTCGACACGCGCATCGTCGGAGTATAAGCTCCGCACGCGCGCGTGGACGCGGGAGGCGCGGATGGTGGCACGTATAGCCGGGATGGCAATGCTGGTGATCGCGACCGCGATGGCGGCCGCGGCAGAGCCGGCCAAGGAGACCTACTGCAACGGCCGGCCGAAGGTCTTCAAAGGCGTGCGGATGTACCCCAACGGGCGGCCCATCCAGACCGGTGAGGTCTTTCTCTTCCCCAACGGCCGGCCGACTGCGCATGAGGACGGCACCTTCCTGTACGCCAATGGCAGGCGGATGGTCGAGAAGGGTCTCAGCTTCTACCCGAATGGTCGCATCATGGTGGGGGGGGGAGCGAGTTACTATCCGAACCGCCGGGTCCTGAGTCACAACGGGGTCTTCTACGATCACCATGGCCACCCCACGCAGGAGGTGGTCAAGGAGCTTTCCATCCGGTGGGACGACTTCAAGTACGACTTCGACGTCGTCGATCGAGTGCCGAGTCAGACCCGGATCCGGATCAGCAACCTGGACAAGGGAGTCATGCTGAGCTTCGTGCTGGAGAAGGGCGAGATTCTCGACGTCAACGCCGTTTGCGATCCATCTGGTTCCGCCACGGCCCGGCCCTAGCCTCTCGGAACAAGCGGAAGGCCCTTCACCGGATGGCCGGTCCCCCTGACGAGGAGGTCGTAGGTTCTCTGGACGCGGTCCCAGTGGTGCTCCCGGTCCAGGGCCCAGTAGCGGCCGATGACCGACGCCACTCGACCCACCCCGAGATCCGCGGCTCTCTCCTCGACCAGCCCGACGTAGTGGGCCCCGGACTGGGGCCGCTCACCGCGCCGACCCAGCAGGCCGTGCACCCACACCTCCGGAACCCCGACCTGCCGGGCCAGCTCGAGGAGTGCGAAGAGGTGGTCCAGGCTCCCGTGGGACGAGAAGAACGAGACGATCCCCAGCAGGTGCAGCGGACGGCCTGAAAGCCTGGCGGCCTCGGCGGCACCGCGCAGGGCGGGGTTGCCGAAGAAGCTGCCGTCGGAGATTGCCGCCGCAATGCGCACCCGGTCGGCCGGCACAACGCGTCCGGCTCCGAGGTGCAGATGGCCGGCCTCCGAGTTGCCGACCGTCCCGGGCGGCAGCCCCACCGCCTCCCCGGACGCCGCCAGCAGCACATGCGGACAGGCGGCCAGCAACCCGTCCGTGACGGGCGTCCTGGCCTGGGAGATCAGGTTGGCCGGACCGGCCGGCGCCATCCCCCAGCCGTCGCAGACGAGCAGGAGCACCCGCCGCGGCACCGCCCGGGCCAAGCTGTCCAGAAGGCTGCTGCCGGTCATGGCAGCCGGCACCTGCAGACCGAGGAGCTGCAGGACCGTCGGCGCCACGTCGACGAGCGAGCCGCCGGTCCGCAGGGCGGGCAGGTGGAGGTCAGGCGGGGAGACGACGACACAGGGCACCGGCGAGTCGGTATGACCCGTGTCGACCGCCCCTTCCGGGTATAGCCACCTCTCCACCGTGCCGTGGTCGGCCGTGACCAGAGCCACCACATCATGTCGACGCGCCGCATCGACCATCCTGCCGACGGCCGCATCGACCGCTTCCACGGCCCGCAGGACCGCGGCGCGGTCCTCGTTGTGCCCGACGACGTCGACATTGGCGAGGTTGGCGACAATGAGGGCAACACCCGGGTCGGCCAGGCCGGCCTCGACGGCGGCCGCGACCCCACTGGCCCGCATTTCGGGCTCGGCCAGGGGCTCCCTGGGCGAGCGGACCGTGACGCGCTCCTCTCCGGCGAACGGCTCCTGGCGTTTGCCAGCCAGAAAGTAGCCGACATGGACCGCCTTCTCGCTCTCGGCCACCCGGAGCTGCCTCAATCCGGCCCGACTGACCACCTCGCCAAGCGTGTCGGCGAGCCGTTCGAGTGGCGGGAAGGCGACCCCCACCGGCAGGGCCGGGTCGTACTCGATCATCGACACGAAGTGGAGGCCCAGGCTCTCGACCTCGAAGTGGGGAAAGCCCGGCTCCACGAAAGCCGTCGTCAGCTCGACCTCCCGCTCACCCCGGATGTCGTAGAAGATCACGGCATCGCCTGGGCCGATGCGTCCAACCGGCCGGCCGTCACCACCGACGCGGACCAGGGGCTCCATGCGCTCTTCCTCCTGGCCATCCAGGTAGGCTGCCCGCACGGCCCCCGACATGGTGCGATCGATCTCTGGCATGCCCGCTCCCCTCATCCGTGATTATCCTCTCGCCAGACGTGCCCGGGCCTGGAATAATGCAAGAGGGAAGAGCCTGCAACGAAGGGGGTGTCATGGCACACAAGAAAGTGATCTTCGAGGACACGCTGGCGCTCGTCCTGGCCGGCGGCCAGGGCGAACGGCTCTATCCCCTCACCCGGGACCGCGGCAAGCCGGCGGTGCCGTTCGGCGGCATGTACCGGATCATCGACTTCACCCTCTCCAACTGCCTCAACTCGGGGCTTCGCAAGATCTTCGTGCTCACCCAGTACAAGTCCGGGAGCCTCGAGCGGCACGTCCAGCTCGGCTGGAACTCGATCTTCTCGGTGGAGCTCGGGGAGTGGATCTACACCGTACCACCTCAGCTCCGGGTCGGCCAACGCTGGTACGAGGGCACCGCGGATGCCGTCTACCACAACACCTACCTGCTCGAGCAGGTCAAGCCGTCCCGCGTCATGATCCTCTCCGGGGATCACGTCTACAAGATGAACTACCAGAAGCTACTCGACTTCCATGACCAGGTCAACGCGCTTGCGAGCGTCGGGGTGGTCGAGGTTCCCATCGAGCAGGCTTCCGCCTTTGGAGTGATCCAGGTGGACGAGGACTGGCGCATCGTCGGCTTCCAGGAGAAGCCGCAGGACCCCAGGCCCGTCCCAGGGAAGCCAGGCGTGGCGCTCGTCAACATGGGCGTCTACGCCTTCGAGACCGAGGCGCTCATCGACGTGCTGGCCGAGGACGCCTCGCGGCCCACCCGCCATGACTTCGGCCACGACATCCTGCCCTCGATGGTGACGAGCGGACGGCTGTACGCCTTTCCCTTCGTCGACGAGAACCGCAAGAGCGCCATGTACTGGCGAGACATCGGCACCCTCGACTCCTACTACGAAGCGAGCATGGACCTGGTGTCCGTGGACCCCACGTTCAACCTCTACGCCAGCGACTGGCCCCTGCGCACCATGCCCCGCCAGTTACCGCCGGCCAAGACGGTCTTCGCCCAGGACGAGCCCGGAGGCCGGACCGGGACGATCCTCAACTCGGCGGTCTGCGGGGGAGTCATCGTCTCGGGCGGCCGGGTCGAGCGCTCGATCCTAGGCCCCGAGGTGCGCATCAACAGCTTCGCGCGGGTGAGTGACTGCGTGCTGATGGACGGGGTACAGGTTGGTCGCCACGCTCGCATCACGCGCACCATTATCGACAAGGGCGTGGAGATCCCCCCGGGGTTCGTGGTCGGGGAGGACCCCGGGGAGGACCGTGCCCGCTTCACGGTGAGCGAGAAGGGCGTCGCCGTCATCCCCAAGGGATGGAGAATCGGATAGCAGATCAGCTCATCAGCATTTCAGCAGATCAGCAACCACCAGGCCTTGCTGATTCGCTGATGAGCCGACAAGCCCGATGGGTGGGGATGTTACGCGGTCACTCCCCCGAACCGACACGGAAGAATGACCCTGAAGGTGCTCCCGAGGCCTGGCGTGCTCTCGACCCGAACCACGCCGCCGTGCATCTCGACGAACCGCTTGACGAGCGCCAGCCCGAGTCCCGTGCCGCCGTAGCGGCGCGAGGTGCTGTCGTCCGCCTGCACGAACTCCTCGAAGATGCGGCGCAGATGGCGGGGGTCGATGCCGATGCCGCGGTCGATGACGGCCATGGCGACCGCTCCCCCGGCCACCGGTGACTGCTCGGCCGGCACGTGCTCCAGCTCGACCTTCACCACGGCCCCGTCCGGCGAGAACTTGACGGCATTCGAGAGCAAGTTGAACAGCACCTGCTTGACCCGCACCGGATCGGCCTCGAGGCTGGGCAGCTCGCCCCTGGCAACCAGCTCGATGACGATGTGCCGCTCCGCCGCGATGCCCTTCATCGCCGTGATGACGCCCTCCGCCAGGGCGCGGGGCGCTAACGGCTCCGGTGCGAGCTGCATGCGGCCAGCCTCGACCTTGGAGAGGTCGAGGATGTCGTTGATGAGGCCGAGAAGATGCGTACCGGCGGCCGAGATGTTCTGGAGGAAGCGCTGGTACTTGGACTGTAGCCCCGCACCGATTCGCTCGCTCAGGATGTCCGAGAACCCGATGATGGAGTTGAGCGGGGTGCGCAGCTCGTGGCTCATGCGGGCCAGGAAGGCGCTCTTGGCAGCGCTCGCCTGCTGCGCCTCGACGGTGCGCTGGCTCAGCTCCTCCAGTAACCGGGCCTTCGAGATGGCCGAGATGGCGTGCTGCCGGAAGCGCTCGAGACGCCGCAGGTCGGTGCCGGTGAACGCCTCGGGGTCCGTGAAGTTGTCGAAGACGAGGAACCCCTCGAGCTTGCCTTCCAGGGTCACCGTCATGCTCAGCATCGACCTGGGCTGCGGGAGGGCCGGCAACTGCTCGCTCCCAGGCAGCTCCGAGAAATCCCTCACGATGAAGACACCCTCTCGCAACTGCTCGGCTCGTCGCGAGTAGCGCGCCAGGGCCTGCTGCTCGGTGAGGGCGAGGTCGTCGAAGATGCCTGGCGCCCACCCGGAGACGGCGGCGACCCGGTAGCGACCGGTCACCGCGTCGTGCACCGTGAAGAGCGCCTTGTCCGCCTGGGGCACCAGCTTCAGGCCGTGATCTAGAAGCGCCTGCAGCACCGCGCCGAGCGTCATCTCCCGGTTGATCGCCTCGACGATCTGGTCAAGAGTCTCGAGCTCGGTGGCCTGCGAGCGGATCTGCGCGGTTCGGGACACCACCTCCCGTTCGAGCTCCACGGACCGCCTCACTAGACGCCTCGAGTGGACGTGGTTGTAGATCACGAGGCTGAGCACGAAAATCGCCGTGTACGCCACCACCGCCACCCAGGACAGCCACCACGCTGGCCGGACGCGAAAGGTGAAGCGGGCCGGCTGGGCCGCCCAGACCGCCTCACCGCTTTCAGCCGTGACCTCGAACGTAAAGGTTCGGGGGATGAGAAACGCCGGCAGGTTCGTGTAGCGGATGCGGGCCTCGGTGGTCGCCTCCGACCAGTCCGGGTCGTACGCCTGCAGCCTCGTCCGGAAGTGGACCGTCTGCTCGTTGGTGAAGGTCAGCGCCGCATACTCGAGGACCAGCTCGTTGTTTCCCGACCAGTCCTGATGGAAGGCGGCATGGCGGATCGCGACGAGGGGAGGCGAGGCCCGCCGCTCGTCCAGCCAGGGACGGTACAGGCCCAGGCCCTTTGGTGTTGCGACGTAGACGGTGTCATCGCTGCCGACGCTGATCGTGGTGTAGGCCCACCCCTCGTTGTCGGCGAGGCCATCGGACTTGCTGACGGTGCGCACGACCCGGACAGCAGTGGGATCGACCTCGGCTGCCCCCGCATTCTGACTGACCCAGATGTGGCCGGTCACCGGCGACACCGCCAGCCCTCGAACGTTGTCGCCTCCAAGGCCGTCCGGCGTCCCCAACAGGGCGTCGACCCGGATCGGCGAGCCCGACAGCGCCGCCAGCCCGCCGGTGGTGCCCGCCCACAGCCGTTCGCCTATCCACAGCAGAGTGTTGACACCGTCGGTCGGCGCCCCCGCGGCGACATCCCAGGCGGGAGCGAAGGTCCGCTCGGTCACCTCGACCCCGCCATCTGGCAGCGCCACACCGGCCAGGTGGAGCAGCTCGCTCGCCACCAGCGGCCGGACACTCCTGTAAACGCCTGCATCCAGGGTGCTGACCCAGAGAAACCCCCTGGGGTCCATGGCGAGGCCGGTCGCGGCGCCCGCAGGGAGGCCAGTGCGCTCGCGGAAAAAGCGCCACTCGCCACCCAGGTTGACGGCGACGCCCGGCGTGCCCGCCACCCACTGGCTGTGCACCGTGCCCCCGGTGCCTGCCGGGAGCTCGAAGGCATCACAGCGGTAAAGGACTCCCCACGGATAGGAGCGGACGGCCACGGGCCGGCCCGCCAGCTCGACCCGGCTGGAGGTCTTGAGCACGCCGGCGTAGGAACCCAGTCCCGGGTACAGCACCAGGTAGACCAGCCCGAAGAGGCAAGCCAGCAGGAACATCCACATCCACCAGCGTGGCAGCGGAT
>DAONEV010000029.1:0-19978 GCA_035403265.1 Thermoanaerobaculaceae bacterium
TTTGGCGGGCACTATGCCACGCCGCATAGGGAGACCGACCTACTCATCCAATCAGGCACTCAAGAATCCACGCAGGCGAGGAGCGGCTCGCGGCGAGTATCATGGTTATGAACCATCTCGGAGGTTGGACATGAAACAGACTCCGAACCTTGAGCTCGCCAGCAGCGGTGGATTCCTCTGGCCTCCAATTGGCGATGCGTTGGACACGTTTCTGCGCCGTCGCCACAGTGGCGCCGATGCCTATGAACGCGTCTGGCGGCTGATCCATGTGTGGGAAGCAACCGAGATCACCCTCGCGGTGGCGGCAATCGCGAAGCTCGCAGAACTGGAGCCCGCTGGGGCAGCCTGTCGCCGCGCCCGCGAGTTCTTCTACGGAATGTCCTGGAACCAGGTCACAAGGTCCTTTGGCGAGTCCCAGGGAGCTGCGGCGGGAAGCATCGACCAATGGATCAACATGCTCGAGGAGATCGCCAAGGCCGATATCACGACGGGCCTCTTCCTCCCGGCTCTTCGTCGCCTGGTGGAAGCAGAAGCGGTGCACCTTCGTGCCCTGGCCCTCGCATGGGGTCGAGCTTGTGACTACCCCGACGAGCTTCTCAAGGAGCAAGATGAGCCGTTCCGTGTGCGGCAGGCCATGCGCTATGTGAATGCGCTTCGCAACCGGATCGCTCATGTTCCTATTCCATACGATCCCCTCGGCGAACTCGCCGACGCGCTCGAAGCATCCACGGAAGAGCTGTTTTCGGTCGCCCCGACGCCTGCCAGCCACGAGAAAGGTGGAGAGAGCAGCGCTCTGACCGGTGCCTTTCGCGTAAGCAGGTGCTTCCTGCGCGGGAGCCAACCGCCGAGGTGGCTACCAGAGACTCAGGGAGAATACGTGGCGTTCGTGTTTCCGTGCGTTGAGAAGGGGCCTTCAGTCGAGACCTGGTCAGCGCGCTCGTTCGTGTTCCTTGACCCCATGATGCGACCCCACGTGCTGACGAGGGTCAAGGGATTCGATGTCGCTGAGTACACGCGCTTCAGGGCGGAGGCAAATGCAGTCGTCGTTCAGCCCAACAGCGGCATTGACTCCAGGCTACCAAGGCCAGGCCGCCCGGAATACCAAACTGAGGAGGAGGTCACCACAGCCCAACCACAAATCCCGGAGGAGGCAAACTCCACAATGGAGGCCATTGAGGCGATCCGCCTCGAAGACTACGACAAGGCGATCCCATACTTCGAACGCCTGACCAAGGAGCGCCCTGACTATCACGTTGGTTGGCTACGTTTGGGTCATGCCAAACGTGAGAAGGCTGTCCGCCTCGCGCCCCATGACAAGTCTGCGGCAATCGACCTCCTTCTCCAGGCATCACGTTCCACTGAGCGGGCCACTGAGCATCGCGATCCTGAGTACCAAGCCCTTGCGCACTACGAGGTCTCAAAGGTCTACTACCACCTATCGCGTCTTGAACCAGACAACTCCGCTCACGGGGAACAGGCCCGACTTCATGCGGCAGCCGCGGCAAGGCTCTCACCGGAACTGAAGTACCAAACCTGGCTCCAGCACGTCGAGCGCTGGGTCCCATCGGTGTCCTTCGAACCGCCGGACAGCACTTGCACGCCGATCGAGCCGTCCGCTTGCAGTGGTTTGGAGTAAGCGTCGCCGTCGCCAAAGTGGGAGTAGTGCTGAGTGCTGGCTAGCCTGGTCAGCTGTCAGTGGCAGTGTTACCCGAATGGTCTCGCGCTCTGCTCGCCGTGGTTCCAACGACAGGCGAAGCGCTATTCTATTGCCAACGGAGACAGCATGCTAGACACCAAGGCTCTCGCCGCCAGGGTCACCGGGAACACATCTCGCGTTCGGGGTCTCTTGTCCCTCTACAAGCGCTTGGCAGGTCCCGGAAAAGGGCGACGTCCGGTAGGCGCCACGGATATTCTGCGAGCCGGCACTGTGCTTCTGCATGCCACCCTTGAGGAGTTCCTTCGGACCATGGAGCGCGGCACCCTGCCGTCTGCCCCGGCCGAAATTCTCGCTAAGATCCCACTCGCGGGTGCGAATCGCAAGTCCGACAAGTTCACCCTTGGGGATCTCGTCGAGTATCGCGAGGAGACGGTCGCCCGCCTCATAGAGAAGTCGGTTGACCAGCATCTCGATCGCCAGACCTACAACGACACGAGTCAGGTCAATGCTGCTCTCAGTCGCTGCAGAGTAGATCCAGAACCGCTCGCCGCTTTCCTCCCAGCACTGGCTGCACTTATCAAGCGTCGCCACAATATCGTTCATCGCGCGGACGGGCAGGAACAGGAAGGTTCTGGGCACCACAGGACCAGCTCGATTGGTGTGCATCACCTATCTGAGTGGCTGAATTCCGTCGAGCGTTTCACTGCAGGTGTCCTCTGCCAGCTCGACAATTCCGCTGGCTGACAAGAGGATGGCTGCCAGGTATCACACTCATCTGACAATTGCCTTTCAGCTACCACCCACCCCGGCCGGTCACCGACCGGCCGCCGCACCCGCACAGAGGGTGGGCGGCCGGACCCCGGACCCCGCACCCCAGACCCCAACCCATCAGGCAGCTCGTCGACCCCCGTGGCCGCTCCCGCCCCCGTCACGCTCCCAGCATTCCCACGACCTTGCCGTCCACCAGGTCCATCTTCTCGGCCTGGGGCTCGGGCGGCAGGCCGGGCATGCGGATGATGTCGCCGAGCAGGGGCACGAGGTAGCCGGCGCCGGCGGCCAGGATGACCTCCCGGACGGTGATCTCGAAGTCCTCGGGGCGGCCGAGCAGGGCCGGGTCGTCAGAAAGGGACTTCTGGGTCTTGGCGACGCACAGTGGCAGGCCCTCGTAGCCGAGCTTGCGGATCAGGGCCAGGTCGCGCTCCGCTTCCTTGCTCCACGCCACGTCCCGGGCCCCGTACATGGCGCGGGCGATCTTGCGCATCTTGACCTTCACCGGCTCCGACCACTCGTAGAGCGGGCAGAAGTGGCTTGCCTTCCGCTCGGCGTGCTCGATGACCTCCTCGGCCAGCTCGACACCGCCGTCGCCGCCCCGCGCAAAGACCTCGGAGACGGCAAACGGCGCCCCCAGACGCTCCGCGGCCTGGCGCACGACCTCGATCTCCTCCTCGGAGTCGGACGGGAAGCGGTTGAGCGCCACGACCGGTGGCTCGCAGAACGTGCGGATGCTCTCGACGTGCTTCTCGAGGTTGCCGATCCCCGCCTCGACCGCCGCCGGGTTGGGGATCTCGAGCTCGGAACGATCGGCGCCGCCGTGCAGCTTGAGCGCCCGCACCGTGGCCACCAGCACCACGGCCACGGTGTCCAGGCCGGCCGACTGGCACTTGATGTCGTAGAACTTCTCGGCCCCGAGGTCGAAGCCGAACCCGGCCTCGGTCACCACCCAGTCGGCATGCGCCAGCGCCATCTTCGTCGCGAGGACGGAGTTGCAGCCGTGGGCGATGTTGGCGAAGGGGCCGCCGTGCACGAAGGCCGGCACGCCCTCGACGGTCTGCACGAGGTTCGGCTTGAGGGCGTCCTTGAGGACGACCATCATCGCCCCGACCGCCTTGAGATCGGCTGCGGTCACCGGCTTCTTCCCCGAGGTGAAGGCGACGATGATGCGGCCGAGCCTCTGGCGGAGATCGTCGGCATCCTCGGCGAGGCACAGGGCGGCCATCACCTCGGAGGCCGGAGTGATGTCGAAGCCGGTCTCCCGCGGCACGCCTTCGAGGACGCCGCCCAGGCCGATGATGACGTGGCGCAGGGCACGGTCGTTCATGTCCACGACCCGACGCCAGAGCACCCGGCGCGGGTCGATGCCGAGGCGGTTGCCCTGGTGGATCTGGTTGTCGAGCAGCGCGGCGAGAAGGTTGTGAGCCGCGGAGATGGCGTGGAAGTCGCCAGTGAAATGGAGATTGATGTCGTCGGCGGGGACGACGGTCGACCTCCCGCCCCCGGTGGCTCCGCCCTTCATCCCGAAGGTCGGCCCCAGGGAGGGCTCACGCAATGCCAGGCACACCCGCTGCCCGATCTTCGCGAGACCCTGGGCGAGCCCGATGCAGGTGGTGGTCTTGCCCTCCCCCGCGTCGGTCGGGGTGATGGCGGAGACGAGCACCAGCTTGCCGGGCTCCCGGCCGTTGGGCCGCGCCTCGAGGGCGATCTTGGCCTTGTCGGAGCCATAGAGGGTGACGTGCTCGGGCCGGATGCCCAGGCTCGCCGCCACCTCCACGATCGGTCGCACACCGTTGCTCATGTTGCCTCCTCTCGTCCTCACCCCAAAGATAGGGCTCGCCCGGTGGGAAGGCCACGTGGCGAACCCCACTCGTCGCGGAGCTCCTCAGAACATCTCAGCGGCCAGACTCGTCTAATGGTGTGATCGGCAGCCCCGATCCGGAGGGACCGTGAGCCGCCTGCACCACCCCATAGCCTGGATCCTTGCCGTCCTCGTGCCCATCGGGGCTGCCGAGGCTCGCCCACGTGCCCAGAACGAAGGGGCACTGCCGGAACCCGCCACCTACCAGGTGACGCGCGCCACCGGACCGATCAAGGTCGACGCCAGGCTCGACGAGCCGGCCTGGCAGAACGCGCTTCGCCTCGAGCTCAAGTACGAGATCCAGCCGGGCGAGAACGTCCCACCCCCGGTCCGCACCGAGTTCCTCATCATCTATGACACCGACAATCTCTACCTCGGCTTCCGCGCCTTCGACCCCGAGCCCGACAAGATCCGTGCTCACATCACCGACCGCGACCACCCCTATCGCGACGACTTCGTCGGCGTCATCTTCGACACCTTCAACGACAAGCGCCGCGGCTACGAGTTCTTCGTTAACCCGCTGGGGGTGCAGATGGACTTGTCGCGCAACGAGATGGGCGGCGGCGACAACAGCGAGGACGACACCTGGGACGCGATCTGGAGCTCGGCCGGCCGCATCACCACCGAGGGGTATGAGGTGGAGCTGGCCATCCCGTTCAGCTCGCTGCGCTTTCCCAAGGTCGCCGGTGAGCAGACGTGGCGCATCGCACCGTTCCGGGCCTATCCACGGTCGGTGCGGCATCAGATCTTCCTCATGCCCATGGCGCGAGACAACAACTGCATGTTCTGCCAGGTGCCGATGTTCGTAGGTTTTGATGGCATCACCCCCGGCCGCAACATCGAGATCGATCCCACCCTCACCGCCGAGCGCACCGACGAGCTGGAGGACACGGACGACCTCAGCACCCCCTTCCGTGATGGCTCGTTCGACACCAAGGCCGGTGTCTCGGCGCACTGGGGCATCACCCCCAACGTCTCCCTCAACGCCGCGCTCAACCCGGACTTCTCCCAGGTCGAGGCCGACTCGGCGCAGCTCTCGACCAACACGCGCTATGCGCTGTTCTACCCCGAGAAACGCCCGTTCTTCCTGGAAGGCGCCGACATCTTCTCGACGCCGATCTCCGCCGTGTACACCAGGACAGTTGCGGATCCTCGCTGGGGAGCGAAGGTTTCGGGCAAGGCCGGAGCCAACGCGTTCGGGGTCTTTGTCGCCCAGGACCGCACCACCAATCTCCTGTTCCCTTCCAACGCGGGGTCCGATCTGGACACCTACGAGGAGAGCAACACCTCGGGCGTCCTGCGCTACCGGCGCGACATCGGGAAGTCCTCGGCCCTCGGCGTCATCGCCACCAGCCGCGAAGCAAACGGCTACCACAACAAGGTCTACGGGGCCGACGGAATGATCCGGATCTCGGACCAGGACACGGCCCGCTTCCAGATTCTGACGTCACGGACCCGGTACCCCGGCGCCCTGGCGGAGGACTACGGCCAACCGGCCAAGGACTTCGATGGCTCCGCGTTCTTCGGCATCCTGGAGCACAACACGCGGACCTGGGACGCATGGACCTGGCACGAGCGGTACACGTCCGGCTTCCGTGCCGACCTCGGGTTCGTGCCCCGGGTCGACGCCGCGACGTCGTGCGTCGGCGGCCAGTACAAGATTCTCGGAGAGAAGGGCGACTGGTACACACGGCTGACCTTCGGCGCCGAGCCGTGGCGGACCACCGACCACACGGGCCGCGTCACCGACCAGGCCATCCCCGTCTACGTGAACTACCAGGGCCCCCTCCAGTCGACCGTCAACATCCGCGCCGCCCGCGCCAAGGAGTACTACGACGGCGTGACCTACGACCAGGACCGCCTCTTCGTGTTCTACAACCTCCGGCTCAACGGCACCTTCACGACATCCCTGGACACCCGCTTCGGCGACACCGTCGACTATGACAACTCGAGGCCGGCGCGCGTCACCCACCTGGCGCCCGGCTTCACCCTGGATCTCGGCCGACACCTCGCGCTGACCGTCGACGATGTCTTCGAGGACCTCAACGTCCGCGGCGGAAGGCTCTACCGGGCCAACCTCCTCCAGGCGAAGACGGTCTACCAGCTCAACACCCGCTCGTTCGTGCGCCTGATCGTCCAGTACCTGGACCTCCGCCGCAACCTCGACCTGTACGTCGACCCGCCGGACGGCGCCAAGGAGCGGGAGGTCTTCTCGCAACTCATGTTCTCCTACAAGATCAACCCGCAGACGGTCTTCTTCCTCGGCTACTCCGACAGTCGCGGCGAGGAGGACCGCATCCCCATGCTGCTGAAGAGCCGCACGGTGTTCGCGAAGATCGGGTACGCCTGGCTGATGTGACCCGCCCGCCCAGCCAGGCTCAAGGCTCAAGGTCCACCCATCGCGATCGGGATGATCGCGCCCACCTTCCGAGCTGAGGCATCAGATGGTGCGGAGGAGAACGGCGCCGCGGAGCGTGCGGATCGACTCGAAGCCCGGGAGCTGCAGCTCCCGTTTGGGCGGCAGCTCCACGACAACCCGACAACCAGGCGCCAGTACGCCGAGATCGCGGGCCAGCGACAGGGCGGTCAGGCCCTGATCCCAGTCGGCGAACGGTGGGTCGCACCAGGCGAGGGTCGCCCGGACACCGCCAGTCGCCAGGCGCGGCAGGGCACGCTCCACCGGTCCGGGATGCAGCTCCCACGCCTCGCGGGAGATGCCGATCGTCGCGAAGTTGCGGCGGATCAGCGCCTGCGCCACCGCCGCCTGCTCGCAGAGCACCACCCGGGCGGCGCCCCGCGACAGCGCCTCCAGCGAGACCACGCCGGTGCCGGCGAACAGGTCCAGGAACACCGCGCCATCCAGGTAGGGGGTGAGGACTCCGAAGGCCTGCTCCCGCAACGCGTCAGGGGTGGGCCGCAACGGCGCTCCGCGTGAGGGCCCGAGCACCGAGCGGGACCCGAGCAGGCCGCCCGTGATCCTCACCTCGCCTCCTGGGGCAACCGCCGCACAGCCCTGTGACGGAGGTCCACGAGCTCCACGAACTCGCTGGTGGGGCTGTCGCCGAACCGGATCCTCACGACCACGCCGCCGCCCGCGGTGCCGATGGTCTCCAGGACCGTGATGATTCTCCCGTCCCCCATCTCCGCCTGCTCGCCGTCGATCGGCTCCCAGTCGCTGAGATCCTCTGCTGGCGGCTTGCCCGCCAGAATGCGCTCCTCGAGGCCATTCAGGGTCGCCGTGAGGCGGGCCATGGCGCTGGAGGGCATGACGTTGTCCTGGAGCCTGAGCAGCATCGGCGTCTCACCGGGCGGTGCCAGGCGCAGCTCGACGGCGCCCTCGCCCTGACCCTCGCCCATACTCGTGAACTTGGCCAGCTCCGGGTAGACCTCGCGTACGACCTGCTCGATCTGCCCGAGGATCAGCCCTCCCACCTCGGTATGCCTGAGATCTTCCCCGCCAGCCGCATCCCGGACGACGACGACGCCGTTGCCATCTCGAAACAGCGTGACGCGCCGCGTCTGGCCGTCCACCCGCACCAGGCGCTCGACCAGGTATGAGGGTTCGGGCGGCGCCGCCAGCAGCAGCGCGATCCCCAACAGCAGGCTCATGGCGGGCCTCCTTCCAGCCTCAAGGCGACCGCGATCGCGTGCTCCACGGCGTTCTCGGCGGCCACCTCGCCGTTCAGCATGGCATCGCGGGTCCGCCGCATCGCCTCGCCCAGCCCGGGCCCCGGACGCACCCCGGCGGCCCGCAGCCTGGCGCCGGTGACCGGCACCGGCAGCCGCATCCACACCGTGAGGGCCTGCCGCAGCAACCGCCTCGTCTCCTCGCCGGCCATCGCCATCGTGACGAGGACAACGGCGCGCTCGTTGCGCTCGACCAGTGCCACCACCTCGCTGGGGCGCAAGCGGTCCTGGGCGAGAGCCGCCAGCGCCTTCTCGATCCGCCCGCGGGCCTCGCCGACCATGCGCCCGAGTCGACCACTCAGCGCCAGCCGCCTTGCCAGAGCCTCCCCACCGCGCTCGCCGGCCCGCGTCGCCAGCGCCACCAGGTAGGTCGGCCACCGGGTCTCCTCCCCGACCTCCTCTAGCGCCGCCCACGCCAGCACCTCGTGGAGCTGACCGACAAAACGCCGCAAGGGCTGCGACCAGGCGACGCCAGGAAGCACGGTGTCGAAGACGCCGAGGTTCGCGAGCTCGCCGAGTGCCTCGGCGGGATGGTCCTCCTCCAGCAGGAGCGCCAGCTCGTCGCGGAGCCGCTCCCCCGAGAGGTGGGCGAACACCCCCTCGCTCACCGCCACGGCAACCAGAGTCCGCGTCTCGGATGCGACGCCGAACCCCAGACGGGTCGAGAAACGAACGGCGCGCAGCACGCGGGTCGGATCGTCGAGGAAGGAGAGGGAGTGGAGGACCCGGATCTGTCGACGCTCGATGTCGCGCCGCCCGCCGAAGAAGTCAAGCAGCTCGCCTCGGTGCCCTGGGGCGAGCCCCATGGCCATGGCGTTGATGGTGAAGTCCCGGCGGTAGAGGTCCTGCCGGATTGCCGAGGTCTCGACTTCTGGAAGCGCGGCCGGGCGGCGGTAGAACTCGGTGCGGGCCGTCGCCACGTCCACCCGCAGACCGCCCGGGAGATGCACGACTGCGGTCAGGAAAGGCTCGTGGGGATGACTGTGCCCACCCAGCGCCTCCGCAAGACGGGCGGCGAGCTGGATGCCGTTGCCTTCAACCACCACGTCCACGTCCTCGAGAGGCCGCCCGAGCAGCACGTCGCGCACGGCACCTCCCACCAGGAAGGCGCGCATGCCGTCCGCCGTCGCCAGCTCCCCGGCGGCACTGAGCACGTCGAGGAGCGGGGTCGGCAGCGCCCGCGAAAGCTGTCGCCCCATGTCCTGCACCACCAGCCGCGCCGAGGCGACGCGCCGGTCCAGCCGTGCTCCCTCGGCGAGCTGTCGCTCATACAGGCGGCGGAACAGATCCATCCGCGTCAGGACGCCCCATCCCGAGGCCAGGCGCACCAGCACGAAGCGGGTGTGCCCTTCCATGAACAGCCGCTGCAGGTCCTCGGGGGAGGCATCCGGGGGCGCCTCCGGAATGCCCGGTCGCATCGTCATCGTGACCGGTCGCTCGCCCAGCCCTGCCGCTGCGGCCTGGTCCAGGATCTGTCGCGTCACGACCCCGATCAGCTCGCCGTCCTGCTCGACCGGCATGGCGTTGATGCGCAGCCGCACCAGGCGCTCCTTCGCCTCGGCGACCGTGGCCGCGGCGCTGCAGGAGTGCAGGAACGGCGTCGCCAGCGAGGAGGCCGTCCAGCGCCCGGCCAGAGCCTGGCCGATCGCCGTCAGGAGCGACTCGGACACCTCCACCGTCGAGCGCCCGCGCAGCCGCGCCGCCGCGGCAGTGGCATGCCCGCCCCCGCCGACGCCGGACATGAGCTTGCCGGCGTCCACCTCCGGCACCGTCGAGCGGGCAATGACGACGAGCTGGGGCGGCACCTCGAGCAGCACGACCACGACCGGCAGGTCGAAGATCTCTGCGTAGCGGTGCACCACGTACGCGGCCTCCTCGAGACGCTCGCTGGGACGCGCCACGGAAAGGACGACGCGGCACCCCGCCACGTTGTGCTCCACGGCGCCCTCGACGAGCTGGTTGAGGAGCGCGAGCTGGTCCGGCTCGAGCGGGCGCAGCACATAGCGCCGCACCCAGTCGAGCCGCGCTCCGCGCGAGAGCAGCCACGCCGCGGCCTCGAGGTCGATGGTGGTGGTGTCCACGTAGGTGAGACCGCCGGTGTCCTCGTAGATGCCGAGGAGCAGCATGCTGGCGGTCAAGGCATCGGGCTCGGCGCCGACACGCTGCAGCTCGCGTGTGACCACCGTGCAGGTGGCAGCCACCGGCTCGGTCAGGACCTCGGCACCGGGAATGGTGTCGCTGGCATCCTGGTGGTGATCGACGACGCGCACCGGGCACCCGGCGGCGGCAATCAGCTCGCCCACCTCAGCGAGGCGCCGGAAAGAGCTGCAGTCCACGACCACGGCCTCGTGGATGCGGGCGCGCCGCAGCTCTCGCACCCGCACCTCGGGCAGCGTGATGTGCTCCGCGTCGAGGAAGCGGCGCACCGCCACCTCCTGGGAGCCCGGAAACACCAGCCGTGCGTCCGGGACCAGAAGCCGCATCCCCATCGCCGCGCCCAGCGCGTCGAAGTCGGCCCCCAGGTGCGTGGTGATGATGCGCATGAGGAGAGTGTACCGCCCCCCACCACCCACCCAGGCTCAAGGCTCCAGGCTCAAGGTTTCAGGCACTACAAGAGAAGGCATGGCTGAGGAGCAAGTGGTCAGCCCTCGGCCTTGCCGTGCGGGCAAGAGCGAGCTCTCGAAGCTCGACACGCGACCGGGTGGGCGGTGGGCCTTGAGCCTTGAGCCTGGGCGGGTGGGTGGGGTCAGAGGTAGTGCAGGGCTTCCTCGGCCTCGCGGCGCACGACGTAGGCGCGATCCCACTCGTACGCCTCGTCGGTCCCCAGGAGGCGCTCACAGAGGGTGCGGAGCTCGGCACGCTCGCCCGCCGTCATGTGGCCGAACTTCGCCAGCTTGCCGAGGCTGCGCACGGCCTTGGCACGGATCGCGGAGCTGGCGTCCGCGAGGTTCTCCCGCAGGCGCGAGATGACGGCACGACGCACCTCGTCTGCCACGGCGGCGGGCTCGATCGACTCGGCCAGCTTGCCGAGGGCGCGCGTCGCCGTGTCCCGAGCCTCGGCGTGCGGCGACGCGGCGGCGGAAAGCACCACCGGCAGGGCCGCGACGACCTTCGGCGACTTGATCTTGCCGAGGGCGTAGAGGATGAACACGCGCCGCTCCTCGTCGGCCTCGGCCCGCGCGTAGGCACCGAGCAGCGGTTCGATGGCATCGGCTCCAATGCGGCCGAGCGCCGTGGCGACGGCGAACTGGGCCTTGAAGTCGCCGGCGTCCAGCTTCTCGACGAGCGCCGGGATCACCCAGTGCCCGAACCCCACCACCAGGGTGATCGCCTCGTCGACGATCGGGGCCAGGCTCGGCTGCTCGAGCGGGTCGAGGTAGAACAGGCTCGAGACAACCTCGAACAGCTCGCGCGCCTCGGCCGATCCGACCCGGGCGATCTCGCGCTCGACCAGCACGAGGCCCCGGCGCACGTCGACGAGCCGCGCGCTGGCCAGCAGCTTGCGGATGGTGAAGTTGGTCTCTTCGGGCATCGCGGCCTCCGAACTGTCTGATCCCCGAAACGCTCCCGCCGTCCCCTTCCTTCCATCGGTCCCGAAGCCCCCGTCTGTCTGGCACGATCCTCCTGCCGTTGTCCGGACCAGGGGCAAACGGTGTGACGCGGCTCACCCCGGTCCGGAAGAGAAGCGTCACGCCCGCAGGTTTCCGAGTGTATAGGAGCCGCCCCGACCCAACCCCGGCGGACCGGCCTTCCCCCCCGAGAAGGAGACGACGATGGTCACCAACCCTGCTCCGGACGTTGTGGTGGACACTCTCTGGCTCGCCACGCACCTCGATGCCCCCAACCTCCGCATCGTCGAGTGCGACGCGGACTCCCGGCTCTACGACCACGGTCACATCCCGGGTGCGGTCAGGCTGGACTGCCAGGCTGACCTTGTCGACCTGGCCAGCCGGGACCTGGTGAGCCGGGACGAGCTCGAGGCCCTCGCCGGCCGCCTGGGGATCGGGAACGGCACCGATGTCGTGTTCTACGGCGACGAGCACAACATTCTGGCCTGCCACGCCTACTGGGTGTTCCGACTGTTCGGTCACACCCGCATGAAGATCCTCAACGGCGGGCGAACGCGATGGATCGCCGACGGCCAGCGGCTGGTGCGGGACGTCCCGCGCGTCGCCGTGTCCCGCTACATGTCCATCGACCGGACCCAGGAGTTCAGGGCGCTCCGGGAGGACGTCCTGCGCCATATCGGCTGGCCCGACCCCCGGTTCCCGAGGGTGAACCTCATCGGCCGGGCACTCGTGGACGACCGCTCGCCGGCCGAGTACGAGGGCCAGTTTCGGCCCGACGGCGAGTATCCCGCCAGGTTCCGGCGCTCCGGGCACATCCCGGGAGCGTGCAACCTGCCGTGGCGCGAGCTGGTCCGGGCCGACGGCACCTTCAGGACCACGGAGGAGATCAAGCGGGTCCTGGTGCGGAAGGGCCTGACCCCAGAAAAGGACATCGTCGTCTACACGCGGATCGGTGAGCGCTCGTCGCTCGTGTGGTTCGTCCTCCACGAGCTCCTGGGCTTCCCCAAGGTCCGCAACTACGACGGCTCCTGGACGGAGTGGGGCAACATGGTCGGCATGCCGATCGAGAGCAGCGCTCTGGTGCGCATCCCGCCCAACACGGCGCGTCCCCGGTCGGTCGAGCCAATCCTGAGAGCGAGCGCCTGACCGGCCCTCGGGCGACCACCCGGCACCGGGCGCGTGGTGAGCCGCGTCACCCGCGTCACGATGGCCTTCCGTCTGGAGGGAATGCAGGCTCGCTGTTGGCAGTAGAATCCAGACAGGGAGGTATTCGATGCGCAAGCAGGAGCTCCTGGTCGTTGGTGCGGTGCTGGGCGTGGCCGTCGCTCTGGCGGTCGGCGCCGAGTCGCCGCTTTCGTACGCGCGGGACGTCGAGCCCGTCTTCGTCAAGGAGTGCGTCGAGTGCCACGGCGGCGACAACCCCAAGAAGGGCCTCGATCTATCCGAGGGCAAGGGCCTCAAGAACCTGTTGGACGTCAAGTCCACGATGGTGGAGATGCCGATCCTGAGGGCCGGTGACCCGCCGGGCTCCTTCCTCTGGCTCAAACTCACGCACACGGCCACTCAGGGTAAGGGCATGCCTCGCACCCTGTTCGGCGCCCGCAAGCTCCCGAAGGAGCAGCTCGACCTCATCCAACAGTGGATCATCCAGGGCGCCAAGCCCTGAGCCACTCCCGTCAGGCCGGCAAACACCGGGCAGCCGGCAAGCGGGCTCCGGCGGTGGGATCCGTGGACGCCTTGCCTGGCACGGTCGGGCGGCGCACCCGGAAAATTCTGGTAGCATTTCCTGCAGATGGTGAGCGATGTGAACGACGTCGAGGCAACTGGCGGCCGTGGTCTGGGAGCCGGGAGCCTGCACGCGCCCGGAACCGGGAATGACTGACTCCCGACCACTCCTGGACAGGCTCCGGCAGCTCGAGAAGGCCGTCGAGACGATGCAGATCGGGGTCACCATCACGGACACCGGCGGCCGCATCGTCTACATCAACCCGGCCGACGCCAGGATGCACGGCTTCGAGGTCGCCGAGCTCCTGGGGCAGGAAGCGAGGATCTTCGCCCCGCCCGAGTCCTGGAAGCCGGTCAGCGGCCAGAGACTGCGACGGCTGACGAGCTGGAGTCGGGAAAGCGTCAACGTGCGCAAGGACGGGACCTCCTTCCCGGTCCTCATCGCCTCGGACGTCGTCGTCGGAACGGACGGCGAGCCGCTCGGCATCGTCTCCTGCTGCCAGGACATCAGCGAGCGACGGGCCGCCGAGCAGGCACTCCGGGACAGCGAGGCGCGTTACGCCCTTGCCGTCGCCGGCGCTAACGACGGCATCTGGGACTGGGACCTGGTGGCGAACACGGTCTACTACTCGCCCCGCTGGATCTCCATGGTCGGTGCCCGGGCGATGGCGGTCGGTGACAGCCCCGAGGAGTGGTTCTCCCGCGTACACCCGGCCGACCTCGCCCGTCTGAGGAGCCGCATCGACGACCACCTGGCCGGGCGAAGCCCGCACGTCCAGGACGAGCATCGCATCAAGCACGGCGACGGCAACTACCGCTGGGTGAGGAGCCGTGGCGTGGCGGTGCGTGCCGAGGACGGGACGCCGCTGCGAATGGCCGGGTCACTGGCCGACATCACCGACCTCAAGGTGCGTGACCCGCTGACCGGGCTGCCCAATCGGAACCTCCTGCTGGACCGCCTGGCGGTCTGCATCGCGAGGTCGAAACGGCATCGGGACGCGGCCTTCACCGTGCTCTTCGTCGACCTCGACCGCTTCAAGATCGTCAACGACTCCCTTGGCCACCTGGTCGGCGATCAACTGCTCGTGGACCTGGCCAGGCGGCTCGAGGCCTCGCTCCGGCCGGGCGACACGATCGCGCGCTTCGGCGGAGACGAGTTCATCGTCCTGCTCGACGACGTCTCGACCCCGGAAGAGGCCCTGCGCGTCGCCGACCGCGTCCACACCGCGTTCGGGCGGCCATTCGAAATCGAGGGCAGGAGCCTGTTCGTCTCGGCCAGTATCGGCATCGCCATCCACTCGCGTAGGTGCTCCGGCGCCGACGAGCTGCTCGGAGACGCCGACCTCGCGATGTACCACGCCAAGGTGGAGGGGGGCGCGCGGAGCCGCATGTTCGACCCCTCCCTGCGCCTCGCGGCCAGCGAACGGCTGCGCCTCGAGAACGACCTGCGGACGGCGATCGAGAACGGTCAATTCCGGCTGCACTACCAGCCGATCGTGGTGATCGAGACCGGGCGCATCGTCGGGCTCGAGGCCCTCCTGCGGTGGCAGACGCCATCCCACGGGCTGCTGCTGCCGCGCGAGTTCCTGAGCACGGCCGAGGAGACCGGGCTGATCATCGCGATCGGGACATGGGTGATGCGGGAGGCGTGCCGCCAGATGGCCGCGTGGCACCGGCAGTTCCACTCCACCCCACCGTTGGAGATCAGCGTCAACGTCTCGGCTCGACAGGTCGCCCAGCCGGATTTTATCGAGCTGATGGAACGGGTTCTCGACGAGACGGGCATCGACCCCCACTCCGTCCTGGTGGAGATCACCGAGAGCACCATGCTCCATCAGGTCGACCAGGTCGTCTCGACCCTGACCCGGCTTCGGGAGCTCGGGATCCGGATCTGCATCGACGACTTCGGCACCGGATACTCCTCCCTTGTCTACCTGCAGAACCTTCCGGTCGACATCCTGAAGATCGACCAGACCTTCGTGCAGCGGATGGGCGGCGGTGGACAGAACTGCGAGCTGGTGGCGGCGATCCTCAAGATGGGCCAAGACCTGGGGCTCGGCGTCATCGCCGAGGGCATCGAGAACGAGGGCCAGAAGAACAGCCTGGTGGCGCTCCGTTGCCGGCTCGGCCAGGGGTTCACGTTCTCGACCGCCCTCGACTCCGAGACCATGGCCGCCGTCCTCGGCTGCCACGCCGCAAGAGCCTAGAAGCCTCCGCCAGACGCCGTTGGCATTGCCGACGCCGGACCGGCCGGGAGGTTCTCCGCCTTCCAGCGCATCGCCATCGAGATGCGGGTCCGCCCCGAGGGGTGGTCGAAGAAGACAGCCTCCTCGATCGGGCCGGGAGAGAGCTTCCGGTATTCCCCCAGCTTGAGGGCGGTCTCGGCGAAACCGTCCGGCTGGCGGGCGGCGTTGAGGCCGTAGATGTCCGCCTCCGCCTCCTGCACCCGGATGATGGTGTTGGTGACCGGCGTGGCGACAAGGAAGAAGACCGAGAAGAGCAGCACGAGCAGTGGCAGGCCAGCCGGGTCGGCGATGCCGCTCACGCCCCACCGCCCACCCCAGCGCGCCAGCGTCCTCCCGAACGACCACCGCACGAACGCGAACCCCGCCACCATGACGAGGCCGAGCTGCAGGATCCCCTTCCAGACGTGATTGAGGACGTAGTGGCCCATCTCGTGGGCCATCACCGCCTCGATCTCGGGCAGCGAGCAGCGCTTGAGGAGATTGTCGTTGAGGGCGATGCGCTCGGTACCGAGCATGCCAGCGACGTTGGCCGAGATGCGGGTCGTCTGCTTCGAGGCGTCGACGACTAGGACGTCGGTCGCCGGGATCATGTTGGCCCGCGCCAGACGCAAGATGGGCTCCCGGACGACCGGGTCCTCGAGCCGGGTGTACTTGTTGAAGAGCGGGTCGATGAAGACCGGGCCGATGGCGATCGCGATCACCAGAAAGACCATCGCCAGGCCGCTGCCCCACACCCACCAGGTGCGCGGGGCGTGCCGGAAGACGGCATAGAGCGCCATCAGCGCAAGGCCGCCGAGGATCGCCCCCACCAGCAGTCCCTTGGCCTGGTCACCCATCCAGCCACCGAAGCTCTGGGTGGCGAGACCGTAGGCCTTCTCGCGCACAAACCCCGAGTAGACGGTGAGCGGGAACGAGAGCACCGTGGTGACGACGAGGTATCCCACCCAGTAGAGCGCACTTTGCAGCGTCGGGCGCGGAGTGATGCGGACCGCCAGGTCGCGCAGCCTGGTCGACACCCGACCAAAGAGGAGCAGGAGCGCGATCCCGGCGCCGTACAGGAAGCCCCAGAGCTGGAGCCAGTAACCGCCCTCGAAGTAGGCGTCCGAGCGGCCCTTCTGCTCCGCCGTCTGCTTTGCCAGGTAGGCGTTCGTGGCCGCGGCCGCGTCGAAGCCGACGCTGGCGGGACCCGCTGCCCCAGCCTGCACCCCCGGGACGGCCAAGACCGTCGCCAGGAAAGCCATGATCACGAGGGATGTCACGAAACGCCACCCATGGTCCATTGCAGCCTCCACCCCGCGCCGGCACGTCTGCAGCCACCTGCCGCGGGAGCCTCATGCTTGTACGTCGCTGAGACCGCCCCGGTTCCGGACCGTGCAGCGAGAGACAAGGCGCCAACGAGCCGGCGCCAGCAGGACCCCGACCCTGCATTTACCGGAGCGGACCGGAGTACCATCCCTGTCATGACCGACCGACCCTCCCCCCTGATCATCGGTATCGCCGGCGGCTCCGGCTCCGGGAAGTCGACCGTCGCCAGCGTCATCCTCAAGCGGGTCGGCGCCCGACGCATCGCCTTCCTGATGCACGACGCCTACTACAAGGACCTCAGCCACATCGAGATGGCGAAGCGGGTCAAGGAGAACTTCGACCACCCCGACTCCCTCGACACCCCCTTGCTCGTGCAGCATCTCCGGGAGCTGCGCGCGAGGCGGGCGGTGGAGATGCCGGTCTACGACTTCAAGACCTACACCCGGACCTCCGAGACGCTGCGCATCGAGCCCCGGGCCGTGATCATCGTCGAGGGCATCCTGATCTTCGCCGAGCCGGAGCTGCGGGAGCTGTTCGACGTCAAGCTCTTCGTCGATACCGACGCCGACATCCGCTTCATCCGCAGGCTGCAGCGCGACATCGCCGAGCGCGGGCGCACCGCCGAGTCGGTGGTCGGGCAGTACCTGGGCACCGTGCGGCCGATGCACCTCGAGTTCGTCGAGCCGTCCAAGCGCTATGCCGACGTGATCATCCCCGAGGGCGGCCTCAACATCGTCGCCATGGACATGGTCGTCGCCCGGGTCGAGTCGCTCCTGCGCGCCACCTGACCTTGTCATCCCGCCCGGCTCGCCTGGGTGGTCCACACCCACGTGAGGACCGTGCGAAAGCCCGGGCCGCAAAGCCTTCTCCCACGCTCAATGGCGGGAGCCTTGATCTCGTTGCAGCAGGTCGTATGATGGGCGCAGACCAGAAGGGACACCGGTTGCTGCAACAGGAGACCGCATGGGATGGTCGGGCACGTGCGGACCGACACGCGGTCCGGGCATACCTGCGAGTACCAGGAGCACGGCCTCTGCCGCCCGGCGGAGCGTGAGGAGGAGATGCGCCCATGATCAAGAAGAGCCACGTTGCCGTCTTGCTGGCCCTGCTCGCCCTCGGCGCCCTCGCCGCGGCGCCACCTCAACTGGTGAGCTACCAGGGCGTCCTCAAGGACTCGGGCGGCAACCCGCTGACCGGGTCCTACGCCATGACCTTCGCCTTCTACGACGCCGCGTCGGTAGGGACGCTCTTGCTCACCGACAGCCATCCCTCGGTGAGCGTCACCTCCGGGCTGTTCACCGTCATCCTCGGCGGCGGCACGATCACCCCGGGTAGCGAGCCGACCCTCGAGGGCGTCTTCGGCCGGCGCAGCACCGTCTGGCTCGAGACCCGGGTGGGCGCGCAGACCCTGACCCCGCGCGTCCAGGTCCTCTCGGTCGGCTACGCCCAGAACGCCAACCTCCTGGACGGCAGCGACTCCACGGCCTTCGCGGCGGTCAGCCACCCCCATTCCGGCGCGGACATCACCTCCGGGACGGTGGCCGCGGCGCGGGGCGGGACGGGACTGTCGTCCCCCGGCGCGACCGGCAACCTCCTGACTTCCAACGGCAGCATCTGGACGAGCGCGGCGCCGTCCTTCCTCACCACCGAGGTGGACGGGGTGGTCGGCAACGAGGTGACCGCCGCCTCCAACGCGACGCTCACTCGCAGCGGCTCCGGCACCGGTGGGTCGCCGTTCACGCTCGGCCTCAACCTCAGCAACGCCAACTCCTGGTCGGGGGCTCAGACCTTCGGGGCCAGCACCAACTTCCCAGGCTCCGGGATCTGGGACAGCACCGGCAAGGTCGGTATTGGCGTCAACTCGGGGCTCATCTTCCCCCTCTCCATCAAGGCAACCCAGGGCATCGCGCAGCTCCTCACCACCGGCAGCACCAATGGCTCGGTCCTCGAGCTGCGCAACGACGCGCCGTCCCGGACCTACCTGGGAGCGATCAACTTCGCCAGGCCAGCCGGCATTACCGGCCAGATCGGCTACCTGGAGACCGACACCATGCTCTTCAACACCAACAGCGCCGAGCGTATGCGCATCGACTCGGCGGGCAATGTGGGCATCGGCACGGCGAGCCCCTCGCTCAAGCTCGAAGTGCAGGGCACCCAGGGCGTGGCCCGCATCACCTCCACTTCCAGCACCAACGGCTCGGTGCTCGTCCTCAAGAATTCGACGGCGTCGCCAACCTATGTGGGAGCGATCAACTTCAACGACTCGGCCGCCGGCCAGATCGGCTACCTCGGCACCGACGCGATGACCGTCAAGACCAATGGCGCTGAGGCGATGCGTATCCTCTCGAATGGAAGAGTGGGTATCGGAAGAACCGACGCCAGCGCCAGGTTGGATGTAAGGGCGACAGCTTCTGAGCAAGTGGCGATCGCTGGCTGGGGAAGCGTCATCGGCGTCGAGGGCGTTTCCGATCCCGATGGTCACGCCTCCGGCTACCTCGGAGTCTGGAACGGCATCGATTCCTATGGCATTGAAGCCTCCGGGGCCACCGCCGCTGGCGAATTCACCAACAGTGCAGCCGGGCAGTATGCCCAGGTCGCCTACAGCACCTACAAGATTCAAGGGAGCGGCACGGTCTCCTTCGTGCAGAACGATCCAGTTCATGACGACAGGGTCATCGTCTACGCCTCCCCGGAGGGCGACGAGGTCGCGACCTACACGCGCGGCACCGCCAGGCTCGTGAACGGCGAGATACGCGTCAGGCTGGGCGAGACCTTCCAGTGGGTCACCAACCCCGACCTCGGCCTCACAGCCCACCTCACCCCCCGCGGCGACTGCAAGGGCCTCTATGTCGAGACCCTCTCCACCTCCGAAATGGTCGTGAAGGAGCTGGGCGGAGGCCGCAGCGATGCGGCGTTCGACTACCTCGTCTATGGCCTGCGCATCGGCTTCGAGGAGTCAAGCATCGTCCAGGAGAAGCAGCACGAGAGCTACATCCCGTCGTTCACGAGCCACCGCGAGCGCTACGCCATCTACCCCGGGCTGCGGGCTTTCAACGCCCTCGAGCGCTTCAAGGCGATGACGTCGTCGGTCACGGGCGTCGCCCCCGGGGCGCTCGATCTCTCCCGCGCCGCGGCGCTCAAGGCGGCCATTCACGAG
>DAONEV010000030.1:0-19722 GCA_035403265.1 Thermoanaerobaculaceae bacterium
GCCTACCTCTCCGCACAGTTCCGCAAGATCGGCATCCTCATCGTCGTCCTCACCGGCATCCTCTATTTCACCACGCCGAGCGACGACCAGTGGTTCAAGTTCGGCCGCGCCGGCGCCTTCCTCCTCGGCTCCCTCTTCAGCTGGGCCGTCGGCTTCGTCGGCATGCACCTGGCCACCATCGGCAACCTCCGCGTCGCCGCCGCCGCCCGCCGCTCCTACGGCGAGGCCATGCAGCTCGGCTACCGCACCGGCACCGTCACCGGCATGCTCACCGACGGCCTCGGCCTGCTCGGCGGCACCTGCATCTTCCTCATCTACGGCGAACAAGCCTACGAAGCCCTCCTCGGCTTCGGCTTCGGCGGCACGCTGCTCGCGCTGTTCATGCGCGTCGGCGGCGGCATCTACACCAAGGCCGCCGACGTCGGCGCCGACCTCGTCGGCAAGATCGAGAAGAACATCCCCGAGGACGACCCCCGCAACGCCGCCACCATCGCCGACAACGTCGGCGACAACGTCGGCGACTGCGCCGGTATGGCCGCCGATATCTTCGAGTCCTACGAAGTCACCATCGTCGCCGCCATGATCCTCGGCCTGGCCACCTACGGCCACAAGGGCGTCATCTTCCCGCTCCTCGTCCGCGGTATCGGCGTGCTGGGTTCGATCATCTCGACCTACACCGTCAAGGCCGGCCCCAACGACACCTCCGACACCGCCCTCAAGTCCGTCCACAACGGCTTCTGGATCGGCTCCTTCGTCTCCGTCGTCGGCTTCTTCGCCCTCGGCTGGTTCTACCTCCGCTTCGACGCCGCCAAGAACCTCATGGGCAACGCCAGCGCCACCGACGTCGCCGACTATCCGAACACCCTGCTCGCCGCCCTGCCGGCCTGGGCCAACTTCGGTGTCGCCGGCCTGGATATGCGCCCGGCCATCGCCTGCCTGATCGGCGTCGTCCTCGCCATCGCGCTCAACAAGATCACCAGCTACTTCACCCACACCACCCACGCCCCGGTGCGTTCCCTGGCCAAGGCCTGCCAGACCGGCCACGCCACCAACATCATCCAGGGCCTGGCCGTGGGCTACGAGAGCGCCGTCGCCGCCGCCCTCGTCCTCGGCGGCGCCATCCTCCTCTCCTACCTCTGCTACACCGGCACCCCGCCGCTGTTCATCGCCTACGGCGTCGCCATGACCGGCATCGGCATGCTCACCCTCACCGGCAACACCATCTCGATGGACGTCTTCGGCCCCGTGGCCGACAACGCCAACGGTATCGGCGAAATGGGTTACGATGCCGAGGAGATGGAGAAGGCCGACCCGGGCTCCTTCAAGCGCGCCCGCCAGATCCTGGCCGATCTCGACGCCGTGGGTAACACCACCAAGGCCGAGACCAAGGGCATCGCCATCGGCTCCGCCGTGATCGCCGCGGTCTCGTTGTTCGCGAGCTTCATCGCCGTCATCGCGGTGGGGAGCGAGGACAAGATCAGCTCGATGACGGTGACCCAGTACTTCATCGAGGCCGGCAAGCTCACCGTCGCCTCCCCCATCGTCTTCATTGGCTTCCTGATCGGTGGCGCCGTGCCGTTCCTGTTCTCGGGCATGCTCATCCGCGCCGTCGGACGGGCCGCGTACTTCATCGTCAAGGAGTGCCGCGTCCAGTTCCGCGACAAGGAAATCTGGGCCGGCACCAAGAAGCCCGACTACGGCAAGGTCGTCGACATCTGCACCAACACCGCCCAGAAGGAGCTGATCGGCCCAGGGCTGCTCGCGATCTGCGTGCCGCTCCTGGTCGGCTTCGTGCTCGGGCCTTACGCCCTCGGTGGCTACCTCGCCGGCATGATCCTGGTTGGCCAGCTTCTCGCGGTCTTCATGGCCAACGCCGGCGGCGCCTGGGACAACGCCAAGAAGTTCATCGAGGACGGCAACTACGGCGGCAAGGGCTCCGAGGCCCACAAGGCGGCCGTCACCGGCGACACGGTCGGCGACCCCCTCAAGGACACCGCCGGCCCGGCCATCAACCCGCTCATCAAGGTGATGAACATGGTCAGTCTGTTGACCCTGGGCCTGACCCTGCACTACAACCTCATCAGCCCCACCACGAAGACGCCGACCAACACGGCCATCGGCGTCGTCGTGGCCGTGATCTGCCTCCTCGGGCTGGGCTGGGCCGTCTGGCAGTCCAAGCGCGAGAGCGGCGACTTCGAGACGATGGAGTAGCACGACCGCGGGGTCCGGGCTCTGACCCCCACCCACCCAACGACAAGACGGGCGGCCGGCGTGATGCCGGCCGTCTCTGTTTGTGGGAGGGGTGGCGCCTTGGCACGCCGGGGCCGATCATGAAGATGACACCTGAGCTTGTCATTCGGCCCGAGAGAGGGAGGTGCCGTCATGATCACCCAGCCGACCCTGACCAGGGAGGAGTGGGCGCTGGTCCTGGAGCTGCTCGATCAGGAGCTCCATGAGCTGCCGGGCGAGATCCACCACACCGACCGCGCCAACTACCGGGAAAAGCTCCAGACGCGGCGGGTTGCGGTGGAGAAGGTCCAGCAGGCGATCCGGCAGGCGCTCGACGCGTGGCGCGCATCAAGCATGCGGGAAGCCGCTACTGATTGACAGTCCACAGTTTCTCTCCTGGCCTCGGGGCGCACCCCGCGGCGCAGGCCGGGCATCGCCAGGCACCGGCGCCACAGGCAGCGATCCCAGCAGCGATGCGAACCTACTTCAGCATGACACTCTCGATGCTGATCCCTTCCTTGCGGCGCTTGTCGGCCCACTTGAGCAGCAGGGAGAAGACAAACCCCACCAGACCAAGCATCGCGAACATGAGCATCGTCGAGGTGTAGTCGACAACCGGCTGGCCATCCCCACCGGTGACGGTGTGGGCGTCGGCGATCTTTCCGGCAATGTACGGGAACAGCATCAGCCCGACATTCTGGACATAGCCGATCACCCCGAACGCCGTGCCCAGACGAGACTCCGGCACCATCATCGGGATCGCCGCCCACAACGCCGCCGGCACCAGGGAAAGCGCCACACCGACGAAGAAGATCGGCACGATCGGCCAGACATGGGTGTAGCCGATCAACAGGTGGCAGGGGACGAGCAGCAGCGAGCCGTAGATCATCATGGTGGCTCGCCTGCCCTTGCGGTCCACCAGCGCACCGAGGATCGGCGTGAAGATCATGGTCCCGAAGATGAGCGCCGAGGTCACGTGGCCCGCCGTCACCACCGAGTACCCGAACTTCTGCACGAGGATGTCCGGGGCATAGGCCTGGAAGGGGAACACCGCCGAGTAGAACGTCACGCACAGCAGGGAGATGAACCAGAACGAGGCGTCGAACGAGAACGCCTCCCGAAGCACGAACTTCTCCTCGGGAGCCGTACCACCGCCCTCGATGACACCGGGGGCGCCCATGCGGCCCCGCGCCATGCGCTCGAGCCCCAGATAGACGAAGTAGGTCGAGAACCCGACGCCCATGATGAGGGCGGCGAACCAGAGGGAGCCGCGCAGCCCGAACCAGTTGGCCGCGGGAGCCTGGATGTTGAGGGCCAGGAACGTCCCCAGCCGCATGATCGTGAGGTTCATGCCGTAGGCGAAGGCAAGCTCCTTGCCCTTGAACCAGCGCGCCAGCACCTTGTTGTTCACCACCAGGATGCACTCGGCGCCGACGCCGTAGATCATCCGTCCCAGGAGCATGATCTTGAGCTGAGGGCTCCATTCCGGCATGAAGGCCGTGCGGAGCCACTCATGGCCACCGCCTAGTAGGCCGGGCAGCCCTTTCCAGGCTCCCAGGGCAGTCAGGGCGGCCCCCAGGAAACACAGGAACCCGTAGAGGATGCCTGAGATCTTCAGCCCCAGCTTGTCAACCAGGATGCCGCCAAGGAGCAGCATGAACAGGAAGACGTTGGCCACCGAGTAGGCCGAGAAGAGCAGGCCGTACTCGGCTCCCGAGTAGCCCAGCTCCGTCTTGATGAGGGTGCCGAGAGGCGTAATCGAGTCGTAGATGTAGTACTGCGCGAAGCAGATCAGGCTCATGATGGCGAGGACGATCCAGCGGTAGGCGGGGCCGAGGGGCTTGGACACCTTTTCCATGGTCACTCCCCCTCCCTTGGTTCGCGGCCGGGAGGCTCGCGGCATGATGCACGCCTCCCCATGGCCGGTCAAACACGCCCCCGGAACCGCCAGCCCGTCTGGCACGTTGGAGAGGTGTGCGACGCTTTTCCCTGCCGGTGCATCTTGAGGGGCGATGACGACGCTGCATGCCACCGCCGTTGCCCTCGAGCTCCCGGGACCGCCCGCGTCCACCCCCGCACCTCTTGTCAAGGAGGCCCCCGTGGACGACGCTAGCGCCATCATGGGCAACGGCACCTTCACGATCCAGGTGGACGAGCTGCTCCTGCAGCGCGCCCGGCGCGGCGAGCACGCCGCCATGGAGCGCCTCTACCGAACCTTCGAGCGTCCGGTCTACAACCTCGCGCGTCGGATTTGTCGCACCCCGCACGACGCCGAGGACGTGCTCCAGGAGACGTTCCTGGAGGTCTTCCGGTCCCTCCCTCGCTTCCGGGCTGAAGGCTCGTTCGCCGGCTGGGTCCGCAGGATCGCGGCCTCCAAGGCCTTGCAGAAGCTCCGCAAGGGGCGCGGCGGACTGGCCGAGATCGAGCTCGACGACGAGCTGGCGAACGTGCTCCCCGCTGATGGACCCGAGCATCACGAGCACGCACTGGCTCGCATCGACCTGGAGGCGGCGCTCGGGACACTCTCCGAGACCGCCCGCGCCGTGCTCTGGCTGCACGAGGTGGAAGGCTGGAGTCACGACGAGATCGCCGAGGAGTGGGGCAAGACACCGAGCTTCTCCAAGTCCCAGCTTTCCCGTGCCTACACGCGGCTGCGGGCGTGGTGGAGCACCAACGGGAGGGAGTCATGACACATCCAGCCCTGGACGAGCTGGTGGCGTGGCGCGACGGTGAGGCAACACCGGTGACGAGCGCCCACATGGACGACTGCCGGGAGTGTCAGGCGGCCGCCGCCGACCTGGGAAGTCTGCGGCAGCGCCTCCGCGAGCTGCAGACGTCTGGGCCCCCGGCCGACGGCTGGAGCGCGCTCGAGGCCAGGCTCACCGGGCGACGGCAGGCCCATTTCCTGGCTCGTTGCGGCTGGGCTTCGGCCGCCGCCATGATCCTCTTCACCGTGGCTGTGGCCGTGCGCGGCGGGATCGAGGCCTGGGAAGAAGCCAGGCTGACCCGTGAAACCAGGGCGCTGGTGGCTGAGTCCCAGCGGCTGGAGACCATCCTGCGCTCGGCCGACAGGTCCGGACGTGTCACGAGCTCACGGACTGCTCTCGCGATGGCGGACATCGAGGAGCGGATTGAGCTGGTCGATGCACGCCTGGCGGCCTCCCAGCGCGAGCGGCGGTCAAGCCGGGACGTGCTGGACCTGTGGCAGCAGCGGGTGTCGCTGCTGGACAACCTGGCCAGCGCCCAGACGGCTCGCGTCGCATACGTCGGTTTGTAAGGAGAACACCATGAGAACCAAGCGTCTACTCGCCCTGCTCGTGACCGGCCTGTTGGCCGCTGCACCGACAATCCAGGCGCAGCAGAGCAGCGAAACCGATACCGCCATGCGCCAGGCCGATGAGCAGAGACGCCAGGCCGAGAAGCAGATGAAGGACGCCGAGCGGCAGATGCGCGATGCCGAACGGCAAATGCGCGAGGCCGCGCGGGTGATCGCCCGGACGGCCTCGGACCGGGCCCGCCGCGAGGTCGAGCGCCACATGATCGTCTACGCCGACCACCCCCGAATCGGCGTGATCCTGCGCACCGACGCGGATCCCAAGGTGGACGCGATCGGCGCCGAGATCGAGGGCTTGACCCCCGGAGGCTCGGCCGAGGACGCAGGTGTCAAGGTCGGCGACATCGTCATGAAGGCCAATGGCAAGTCCCTGACGGCCGGCACGGTCGCGGTGGACGACGACGAGTCGGCGCCGAGCGCCCGCCTCCGGGAGCTGGTCTCTGGCCTCAAGGCCGGCGACAAGGTCGCGCTGGAGATCAAGCGTGGCAACGAGGTCAAGAGCATCACGGTGACGGCGGAGAAGCTCGGTGGGCCGATGCTCAAGGTCCTGAAGAGCTCCGGCCCTGACGACCTTGACTTCGACTTCAACATCGACGTCGACGTGGACATGGACAAGGGACCCCGTTGGGAGAAGTCCACGTGCTGCTGGTGGGAGATGGAGCTGACGTCCCTCAACCCCGAGCTGGGTGAGTACTTCGGCAGCTCCGACGGGCTGCTGGTGACCCGCGCTCCGAAGGACGACACGCTCAAGCTGAAGGCCGGCGACGTCATCCTGACGATCGGGAACCGTGCCCTCTCCTCGCCGTCCCAGGCCCTGCGGGTCCTGCGGTCCTACGACAAGGGCGAAACCATCACCATCGAGGTCCTGCGCCGGAAAGAGAAGCTCACCCTGACCGCCCAGGCGCCCGAGTCGATCCGCCACGGCATCTACTTCGTCCAGTCGCCTCCCCCGCCGGCCCCTCCGGCCCCGGCCGCAGCCCCAGCCGCGGCTGCCGCACCGGCTCCTCCGGCTCCACCGGTTCCTCCCGCCAAGGTGCACCACCAGGCGGCATGACCTGACGCCGCAGACCATCAGCGGGTCAGCACGTCAGGATGTGCCAGCGATCTACTCTCGCCGGGAATCTGACGGGCTGATCCGCCGACACCCAGTCCTGTTGGCCCGCGGCGCGACTTGACTTCCCATCCCAAGCTTCCTAACGTGAGGCCGTTGCCTGGGAGGTGGTGATGGCCCGGAGTCCCCTGTGCCGCGTTCTTGCCGTCGTCGTCGGACTGGTCGCGCTGGCGACACCGAAGCTGTCACTTGCCCAGGAGGATGGCCTGTCCCAGTCGGCGCGGTTCGCGAAGGGCTTTGCGCTCCTCCACGAGAAGGGCTTCACACTCATTGCAGATCAGGGCCCCGAGGGCGAGAAGCCGAAGCGCGGCAAGATCACCGCTTACTCGGACCTGGTCCTGCTGGTCAACGAGCGCCAACCTGTCACCTTCTATCTCCTCCCGAAGGACTCCGACAAGGAGACCAAAATCGCCCATCTCAAGCCCGCCGAGCTTCCGTCCAAGGCGCTCGGCGCCTGGCTCTGGTATAAGCTGTGCAACGCTGCCGACCTCATGGAGACGTGCCGCGCCGCCGGCGTCATCGCGTAGAGACTGGTCCTCAACGTCCTCCGCCCCGTCCCTCGCTGGCATGTCGGCCAGTCTGGTCCCCGCCACCTGTCGGTGGTCGGGAGTCTCGCGTTCCGCCTCCCGTGGTATGCTGCCCTGGTTCCTGAGACAGACTTATGATGAGGCCCCCTCCCACTGCTTCTGATGAGCGACCCCAGGGTACTGGACACGGCGTGCAGGATGTCCTGGACGCCGTCTACGAGGCATCACTCCATCCCGAGCAGTGGCCCGAGGCGCTGACCGCCCTGGCAGCCTGGTTGCACGCTCCCGCGGCGTTCCTGCAGATCGGCCTGGATGGCCCCCCAACGGCCGCCGTGGTCGCCAGCTGCGGGCTCGAAGTTACCCCCCTGCTCGCCTATCGGGCGACCGACCCCTTGCGGGAGCCACTCGTCCCTGCGGTCTGCCACCACCCGGACCAGACGGTGCGCGACGGCGAGAGCATCCTCCCCGACGACCTGTCCGCCTCGGAGCTCGGCCGCCTCATCCTGGCACCGTCTGGTCTCGCCCACGTCCTGGGTGCTGGTCTCGCCTGCGATGACAGCTTCTTTGCCGCGGTGTGGATCGCCCGCCAGATCGGTCATCCGTTTTCCGCTGTCGAGAGTGCCAGGCTTCACGAGCTGCTTCCCCACCTGCAACGCGCCGTGGCCATCCAGCGCCGGATCGCCGAGGCCGAGCAGCAGGCCGCTGCCACATCGGCGGCGCTCAACCGTATCGCCCTGGGCGCCATCGTGGTGGACATCGACGCCCGGCCATTGCTCGTCAACCGCCTGGCCGAGCACATCCTGGACCAGCACGACGGCCTCACCATCACTCCCGGCGGACTTGCCGCCGCCAACGCCAGCTCGACAACGGCACTCCGCAAGGCCGTGCGGGACACCATCACCACAGCCACCCGGGACGGCCACACCTCGAGCGTCGGGCTGCGGCTCGAGCGCCAGCCCTCCGCACGACCCCTGGAAGTCATCGTGGTCTCCCTCAAGCCGCTCCATAACGCCGAGGCCCACAGATCCGCCATCGTCTTCGTGGCCGACCCCGAGCGCGCGCACATCACCCCCGAGCGGCTGCTCCGCGACCTCTACGCGCTCACCATCGCCGAGGCTCGCCTCGCCCTCGCCATCATCGAGGGCGAGAGCCTGACCGATGCCGCGCGCACCCTCGGGATCGCCCGCAACACCGCCCACACCCAGCTCACCAGCATCTTCCAGAAGACCGGCACCGGCACCCAGGCCGAGCTGGTGCGCCTCCTCCACCGTGGCGCCGCCGCGATACGCCCCTACGAGGACAGCTCCGAGCATCGTTCCGTCCCCGAGACGTAGCGGCCGCCAGCCGGTGGCCCGGCATAGCCCATTTGGGTGATGCGCGAGGGGAACCTCGTGCGGTATGAATGCTCTCGACACTGGAGGGCACGATGCAGGCTGGCTGGCAGGGGACACGGTGCGGCGCGGAGCTGGCGCACGGCACCCTACCGTCCGGTAGCTTGAGCCTACGCCGATCCTCCGAGCATTTCAGGCCTCATGACGGGGACGGCGCGACCCCTCTCTCCCCCCCAGGAGACCCCGCGCCGTCTCCCGTCATGCTTCTCTCTTCCAATCTGGCGCGCTGAAGCCTCCGCGTCCCCGGCGAGTGGGATACTTGTCGGGACCATGCGGGGAGGTGCGATGTGAGTCAGCAAGGCAGCGCTCACGTCTTCGGAGCGAACGGCTTCGACGTCACCTATGCGCTGGAAGGGCCTGGCCGTCTCTCTCGGATCCTGGGCCCGGGTCCGGAACTGCGGGCCGCGCTGCGGCTCGTGACGCCTTCCGCCAGAGTCAGACTCCTGGGCGGGGAGCTGAGCTTCAGCGCAAATCTCGACGCCAGCGTCGTGGTCCACGAGCGGGGATGGAGGTCCGACGCCTTCGAGCAGGCTCCTTTCACCGGTGCCGCCGGGACCGGGCGTGTCGCCGACCTCCGACTCGAGGCCGCTCTCACGACCAATACGGAGACGAACCCCACGCGTGCCCCCTGGTCCCTCACCCTGGGGGCCTCAGGCCGCTCCCGACTCCTCTTCCGCCACCTCTTCCTGGTCGCCGAGGACCGCACCGGCGGTAACGCGTTCAGGGATGCGATCGAACGAGGGCGGTGGCCCTTCTCCCTTTCACTCGACGGGCTTGCCGACGGCGAGCTTCACGCGCTCTCCGGAGAGCTCGGCCTCGACTTCGGGCTGACCCTCTCCCGCGGTTTCGAACGAGACGTCACGTGGACGCTGCTCGAGATGTTCGAGGATGCCCCGGTGACACTCAAGACCCACCTCGAAGGGCTCGCGAAAGCCGCGGTCGGGGCCGGGCTTCAGGAAGAGCTGGCGCTTGAGGTCGGCAGAATCGGCACCGTCAACCCCGGTTGGGTGCGGATCCGGCTGCGGCGCCGGCACGAGAGCACGCTCACCTTCGGCGCCAGCCTGGCGCTGCAGGTTCACTACGACCTCGGGAGCTCGCTGGCGGCGTTCCTGGATCGAGCCCTCGACCTGATGCCCCTGGCGACCCTGATGCGCTCGCTTCAGGAGCTCGCCCGCGCCCTCGCGAGCGGTGGCGACGACTGGCAGAAGGAGGTCTCGGCCCTGGTGGCGCGCCGGATCGGCGAGCTTGTCGAAGACGAGGGCTGGCTTGACCACTACACCTCGGACCCCGTGGTAGGACGACTCGTCGACCGTCTGGTCAAGGCTGCCCAGGCCTGGGAGCAGCTCGACGACACCGTCACCAGCTTCTGGGAGCACTTTCTGTCGTCGGCCACCGCCGGTCGAACCGACAAGATCCGGGCCGTGCTCGCAACCATTGCAGCCATCGACCCCGAGTACTTCGACGCCAGCGAACTGCTCACCGACGGCCGGCAGCGGCAAGTGGTCGAGCTGGTCGAGACGCTCTCCGGCCGCTCGCTGGAGGAGTTGCTGGCAGGCAGCCGGGCAGAGCTGCAGGAAGCGCTCGGGCAGGCCAGGAGGCTTGCCCAGGAAGCCCTGCGAGTGCTCGACCTCGACGAGGAGGTGCTCGCGAAGCTCCACGCCTTTGCCGGGCGGACCGGCATCGAGGCATGCGTGACGTGGATTTCGGCCCATGCGACGTCCGTGAAGAAGCTCAAGACGCTCGCCACCTCGACCATCGAGAGCCTGGTCGGAAGGCTGCTCGGCAAGACCCTTGCCGAGGTCGACGCCGAGGATCTGGGCCGGCTCCGCCGCTGGGCGGTTAAGGTCAGCGCCTGGCTCGACAGGCGGCAGGCGTGGGAAGAAGCGCTCCGGCATGAGATGGAGCGCCTGAAGGGCGACCTCGGATACTCGGTTGGGATCGAGGTCGGCCGGCTGCTGCGGCAGACCGCCGTCATCGACCTGGAGGTCGACCCGACCGCGGAAGGCGTACGCAGGGCGGTTGAGCAGGCGCTGGCGGCCGTGGACGTCCGGAGGCTCCTCGAAGCCTTGCCCGAGGAGTCTCCTGAGCCCGTCGCCGCGCCGTCAGCGCCCCGCTTCATGCTCCGCGAGTGCGCCTTCGCCTCGCGCCGGGAGCGCTGGGCCACCGGCTCGTGGCTGCACGGCTCCCTGACCGGAGAGTCCGGGCGCCGCCACGTCGTCGAGAGCACCCTGCGGGTCGCTCAGAGCCCGCCGCCAGGGCCAGGCGCGCCGTGGGGCTTCACCCGCAAGGCCATCCTCGCCGGCGGCTTCGTGCGAGGCGTCCGCGGTAGCGCCGCGGTGAAATACGAGGCCGGGGTCTGGCTCGACCTCACCGCCACCGGCCCCGGCAACCACCTGGACGCCTCGTTCACCAGGGTCACCCGCGCGCTGCGCCTCGCCGTGCTGCGCCACGATCTCGCGAGCAGCACCTCCCAGCGTGAACCGTCGGCGATCGTGCGCCTGCTCGCCGATCTCGGCTTCACGGCAATCGATGCCGACGCCCGTGGCCTTCCGGATCTCGACGGCCAGGAGACCTCCCTGGCGATCAACATCTCGCTGCCGCAGGACGCGATCGAAGCCCTCGTCGCCGCCGCCGCGGACGAGAGCGCCTGGAGCACCGTCTACCTCAATGCCGGCTACCGCTGGCTCGAGCCGGGCCTCGAGGAGAACGAGGCGATCGACCCCCGCTCCAATCGCGGCGCGATCTGCCGCGCCCTGATGTCCGATCCGGGCTTCCAGGCCAACTGGAGGCGATGGGCCGACCTCGGCAGGTGGGCACCGACCCTCCCCGCGGTCAGGAAGGTCGAGGGCCGCCCGATCTCGCCCCGCAAGCCGTTCAAGCAGGGGCGGTGGCAGACGGACTTCATCCCGCTCGGCGGCATGATCGGCGCCGCGGGCGGCCCCGGCGTGGACGGCCTCATCTCCTGGCGTCCGTGGAGCTTCGCTCGCTTGCAGAGGTTTGCCGAGGCAGCACCGACAACCTGCCTTCCGCCGGACGAGCTGGTCACGGCCTGCGATCGCTTCGCCGCCCTTATCGCTGCAGCTCCCGGCGTCTGGGAGGAGCCGCTCTTCGGCCTCTGGCTCGTGCTGGCGTTCCTCGCCAGACACACGCCCGAGGCCCTCACCGCGGCCACCGGCCTCGCCACCCTGCGCTGGCGCCCGCGCAAGGACGACCCCTGGCTGGACCCCGCCGTATGGCGCCTCCCCGAGTCTGGCCTCCAAGTACCCAGCGATCCTGGGCGCCGGCACATCTTCCCGCTCTGAGCGGCTCACAACCATCCGGAGTCTTGCCGCGCCCATCCAGAGGACCGAAGGGCCTCGCTGGGCACGCATAGCCCATTCGGGCGATGCGCGCGCCCCGGCCCGGGACCTATACCTGGATCAGATCAGACAGGGGGCACGATGCACCCAGGGAGGCCGGTTGCCGGCTCGCACACGAGACGTGTGCGGCGCTTGACCCCGCCCGCGCCAGGCACCACCTTCGCCGGCTCGGGAACGGCAGGACCGCGTCTTCTCCGCGGCCCGCCCGGGGGCCGGAAGTCGCGGCCGGCCTTGCCCCAATCTCCTGTCCACCCGACAGAGAGGAGGAACTCATGCGAGTGCTTCGCTTCTCCTGGATCGTCATGCTGAGCGTCCTCGCGGCGTCCGCGAGCGCGTTCACGATCAACGGCAACGTCAAGACACCGCTCGGATGCGCCCCCGAGGGCGCGACTGTCGAGCTTCTCGACGTCAGCCTGCTGCCCGGCGGCATCGTCAAGACGAAGCTCCTGGGCACGGGGTTCGTCGACGCTGCCGGTCACTTCGCCATCACCTTCCCGTGGGTCATCGCGGTCGGTCCACCAATGCCTCCCAGCTTCGAGAGCGGTGGCCCCGACGTCATCGTCCGCATGCGCCAGCTCGTCGACGGCGCGGCGCAACCGGTTCTCGACGAGTCGCCATCCGACACCCGGTGGAATCTCGCCAACGGCAGCACGCTGTCGCTCACGACGAATGCCAGCGCCCTCTGCCACTCCGGCGTCTCGAGCGCCCCGCACAACAACGACTTCGTGTTCACACGCGTCGGCGCCATCCCCACCGCCGACATCGACTGCCGCGGCGACATCGCGAGCTCGGGCTACGCCTACAAGTCGACCACCACCGCTGTCAAAGGCAACTCCACCAACCAGCCATTCGGTGGCACCATGGACCTCTTCGGCTTCTTCGGCTCGATGTCAGGGGTCAACCGCTACAGAATCCAGTACTCGACCGACGGCGTCACCTTCACCGACCTCTCCGATCCGCTGTCGGACTCCTACTACGACTCGGCCACCCACGCCTGGAAGTCCGAGTCGATGGGCCCGGAGAGCCTCGGCGGCACCGGCAACCTCTACAAGCTGCCGTACGTCGAGAAGCCGGCCCTTGCGTGGTCGTGGTTCAACCGGCTGGCGGTCGTCGACTCCCGCAAGCTTCCCGACGGCGTCGAGCGCTTCACCGTCATCGGATACAACTGGAACGAGAGCACGCACACGCTTACGATGAGCCCGGCCACCCTCCACATCGATCCTGCCTTCGGAGTGATCCGCCTTCAGATCGATAACACCCCGCCCGCCTACTCGATCAACAGCATCTTGCGCAACAACGCGGCCGTCCACCCGTGTGACTTCGTGACGCTCCAGGGCGCCGACGTGCTGGAGATCCGCTTCACCGCCCAGGACCCGCTGGGCCACCTCGCCGCCTATGCCCTCAGCGCCATGTACGGCCACAACCAGGTCGTCTCCCCGGCGCCCGCGCCGCCCGGCTCGACCGACGAGGCGGTGGACGGCTATTCCAACCACATCGCCGCCACGCTCACCTGGAATGGGGCCCCCGAGTATGCCATCCAGTACAAGGCTGCGACCTACCCGGCGGCTGCCATGCCGACGTGCGCCTACCAGATGCGACTCTCGGTGACCAAGCGCACGACCAACGGCTACGGCTTGATCTACCACGACCTCGAAGACACCTGGCACATCACGATTGTGCGCTGACGGAGGTGTGCGATGAGAACGACACGCAAGCAACTGCCCCTCGTCCTGGCGCTGGTCGGCGCGGCCTGCCTTCCCGCTCTCGCCGGGGGGTACTCCATCATGCTGCCCAACCCCATGCCGAGCCCCGCCTTGCCTTACTGCTCCGGAAGCGACGGCTGGGGTGGTCCGGCGGTGGTCCAGACCGTCGCCAACACCTGTACCAGCGCGACCGGGCGCCTTTACATCCCTCAGGCCCAGCTCTGGACCGCCGTCCAGTCGCACAACCGCGTCGGCGAGCCCGTGCCCGGGTGGTACTCCGACCCCCAGGGCGTGACCGGCGCGCTCGAGGATCCAGCTCTCTCGATCTGCGGCCACTGGGTCGACATCAGCAACCCGACCCGCGACCAGGTGCTCGGCTGGATGCTCTACTACATGAAGACCTACAAGTACATGGCCCTCGTGTCCACGGGCCCGTTCGAGCACTGGCAGGTGGTGCGCGGCTTCTGGGCCGACTCCGACCCCGCACCAGGCCTGACGGTCACGCTCAACGAGATCTACCTCTACGACCCTGACTACCCCTGTCAGACTCTCATCGTGAGCGGCGGCGCCTGGACCGCCGACCCCGCCTACTGGGGTGGCCCCGTCAACCGCCCGGGGAGCGCATGGCACGGCAAGTACGTCGCCGTGGCCGAGCCCCCGACGCTGGAGGTGCGAGTGCGGGTGAAGGAGCTTCTCCGCCGAGGACACATCCTGCCGTTCGAGCGCGCCCTGGTGCGACTGCAGGCCTGGGCCAGGGAAAGCGAAGCGGCCAGAGACCTCGGCCTGGGCGACCTGGCCCCGGGAAGGGTGGAGCAGGTCCTGGTGAAGCGCGAGGTTGGCAGCTACTACCTCGTCGCATTCAGGCTCCGGGACGGCCGCCAGGCGGACATCATCGTCAACGCGTACTCCGGCGACTTCGAGGAAATGCGCCTGCTGCCCTCGCCCCGCCGGCTGCCGCAAGGCGCTGCCGGCCTGCGGGATGTGCTCCAGGGGCAGCTCGAGCGTCGGTCTTCCCGCCTCGTGACCCTGGCCGAGCCGGAGCTGGTGCTCGATCCCGAGCTCTCCGGCCTCGACCGCTACTCCCCCGTGCAGCGCGCCAAGGTCAAGCTCGTCGGCCCGGCCGGCGGCCCCGAGATCGAGCGCACCCTGATTCTGGACCGCGATGGCACCGTGCTGCGCGGCCTCGATCCCATCCAGTAGCCTCTCTCCACTGACCACCACCGGCCGGCGGCCCGACCAGCCGCCGGCCATCTTGCGCCCCCCGCCGAACCCAGCGTCTTCCCGTGTGCCATCACCCATTTGGGCGATGACAGACTCCACGCACGACCCTATTGGTGGATCAGATTCCCACAGGAGGTTCGATGACGCAGCAGCTCCGTCGCTCACGTCACGGCGTCGGGCACTGGACCGGCACCACTGACCAGACAACGTCGGCGCAACCTTCGAGCCCGACGGCGAGAAGTGGGGATCTTGCATCGGCCTTGGTCCGGCGGAAAGGAGGCAGGTAGCAAAGACGTCACCCGAAGTCGCTTCACCAGCATTCCTGCTGCAACGGACGGCCTGTCCGGTGTGGCGGCAGCAAGGAGGCTGCAGCATCGGCCTACTGGAGGGAACATGGCACCGGAGAGAAAAAGAGGACCCGTCGCCGGCTCCGTCCCCGGCACTGTCTACGCCGAGGTTGTCTTGCGGTCATGCACAGGCGCCTCGCTGGCCCACAAGGCGACGCCCATGGCACTGGACCGCGTCGGCTTCTACCAGGCGCGCGAGGACAACCCACCCAAGCTGAAGGAGGCGCTCGAGAAGGCCGGCTTCACGGTGATCGCCGTGAGCCCCTTCGGTGCGTCTATCACCGGACCGCAAGCGCTGTTCGGGGACTTCTTCAAGGTGGCCGTGAACGAGCGACCCGTCCAGATGTTCTACGGCGGCGGGCTCCGCCATGAGGCATCGCACTACTTCATTGACGAGACGCCACGCCTGCCCAGCGACGTCGCAGCCATCGCGGAGACCGTCTACATCCCCAAGCGCGGCTACTTCCTTGCAGTCGAGGGCGCGATGCCAGTGCCCGCGTACTACCACCTCAGCCCGCCGACCGACATCAGCCGCCTGACCAACGCCGACCCGGCGCATGCTCGCGGCGTGCGCGGCACTGGCGTCCTGGTCGGGATGGTCGACAGCGGCTTCATCGCGAACCACGACTACTACGCGGGACGCGGATACCACATCACCGTCCACGCCGCAGTCGGGTCGGTGAACGTGGACGAGTACGGGCACGGTACTGGCATCGCTTCGAACCTGTTGGCGATCGCCCCCGATTGCGACTTTCACTTCTTCAAGATGTCGGACGCCAACCAGTGGGCCAGCCTCGCCGCATTCCGCATGGCCGTGCAGGCGGGCTGCAAGGTGATCACCTGCTCCTGGGGCCAGAGCCGCGACGCCGTCCTCGAGGCGGAGATCGTGGCCGCCGTGGCCGCCGGGGTCACGGTGATCTTCGCCTGCGGCAACGGAGGGTCGATCGGCTGGCCAGGGTGCATGCCACAGGTCATCTCGGTCGGGGGCGCCTACCCGCGGCCCGACGGGACCTGGGAGGCCTCGACGTACGCCTCCAGCGGCACCAACGGGCTCTATCCGGCCCGCCACTGCCCCGACCTCTCCGCCATCGTCGGGCAGGCACCGAGCGGCATCTTCATCGTGATGCCGACCATGATGGGCGCGATCTTCGACGGGGACTTCTCGGGTGGCCACTTCCCGAACGGCGACGAGACCGGAGCAGCGGACGGCTGGATGGTTGCATCGGGCACCTCGAGCGCCGCGCCGATGGTGGCCGGGGCCGCCGCCCTGCTCCTCCAGGCTCACGCGAGCCTCTCCCCTGCCGAGGTCAAGCAGGCGCTCATGGACACCTGCATCGACGTGACGGTCGGTGCCAGCGCCTCGGGCGAGCCAGCCGGCGTGGGGCCAGACAATGCGACTGGCGCGGGCATGATCAGCATCGCGGCCGCGGTCGAGCACGTCTCGCCACCGCACCTGTGCCCGCGAGCGCCGATCTGCGTTCGAGCGCCGCTGCCATGCCCGCGGGGGCCAATCTGCCTGCGTGCTCCGATTTGCCTGCGCGCGCCGATCTGCGTGCGGGCCCCGATCTGTGCCCGTGCACCGAGGATCTGCCCGCCGGCACCCCTCGTCTGCAGCCGGGCACCGCTCTGCACTCGGGGGTTTCTCGATCCGTGCGCAGCGGGACCGATGATCGCTCGCTGTGCGGCGGGACCCGCGGACCCGATCGGCCCACGGATCCCCGAGGGTGACCCGATCCGTCCGCCGGTGGGTGATCCTGCCCGCGGCGGGCTCGTGCCCGTGACGGTGATGGTGAGTCAGGAGGAGCTGGCGCGCTGGCAACAGGTGCCTGACGCGTTCATGACCGAGGAAGTGGGGATGCCCGGCGAGTATGTCGACTTCCCCGAGACCGGCGGATGCGAGCGGGGGCCGTTCGACCCGAAGGCCGGCCGGTAGACCCGAAGCCGGGGGACCGCCCGTCGCGGTCCCCCGGCGTTGCCTTGGAAGGACACCATGAGCAGCCGACACGAGCCAGTCGACTCGGATGTACCCTTCTTCCCATTCCGGATGCGCCGGCACGACGAGAGTGGCGGCTGGGCCACCGGGCACCATCTCCTCGGGGCGCCGGTCCAGCTCAACCGTGCCGCCGCGGAAGTGCTGCGACTTGCCGACGGGAAGAGGACGCTCGGCGAAATCGTCAGGGACCTCGGTGACCGCTACGCCGACGCTCCACGCGACGCAGTGCGGCGAGATGCCGCCATGCTGCTCTGCGAGCTGGGAGCGGAGGACCTGGTGTGGTGGCGGACTGCGCCGCTGCAGGCCGAGCCAGTTGGGCCACCGCAGACGGTCTTCTGCGAGATCACTGCGGCGTGCAACCTGCGCTGCCTCCACTGCGTGGTCCAGGCAGGCAACCGCCTCCCGGAGGAGCTGCCGACAGCGAGGTGGCTGGAGCTGATCGAGGAGCTGGCGGCATTCGGCGTCTCCAGTGTTGCCTTCAGCGGTGGGGAGCCATTGCTCCATCCGGGCTTCCGCGCGCTCGCCAATCGCGCCAGGGGGCTGGGCCTCTCCATCCAGGTGGCGACCAACGGCACGCTTGTCACGCCGGAGGTGGCAGAGTGGCTGCGCGCCCTCGACGCGGACGTCCAGGTCAGCCTGGACGGCTCTCGCAGCGAGATCCACGACCGCATGAGGCCGGGCCGGGAGGCGTTCAACCGTGCCGTGGCCGGAGTCCGCGCCCTCGTCGCCGCAGGACATCACGTGACCATCGGAACCGTGCTGTCCACGATCAATCGATCCGACATCTTTGACCTCGTCCGTCTCGCCGGGGAGCTGGGGGCGACCACCTTCCGACTCATCCCGTTCGTCCCGCGCGGCAGGGGTGAGCGCTTCGAGGAGCTCGAGGTCGCGCCTGACGAGACCCGGCGACTCACCGCCGAGCTTCGCGACCTTCGCGGCCGATGCGGCGTCGAGATCGCCCCGATCGAGTTCGAGGACTACCTGGACGGTCACGCCTGCAGTGAACCGCTCGACCCGCACCGCGGTCTCGGGTGTCACGGCGCCGTCGGCTACGGGACGATCACGCCGACCGGCGAGGTGCTGCCGTGCCACTACTTCGAGGGGGTGCGCGCCGACTCGGTCGCCCGGACACGCTTCGAGGAGGTGTGGCGGCATTCCCGCTTCCTCGCCTTCTTCCGCCAGCTCGCCGTGAGCGACCTGCACGGCGCATGTGCGGACTGCGGCTGGCTGGGCACCTGCGGTGGCGGGTGCCGGGCCGTCAACTTCGCAAAGGGGGACCTACTCGGCGCCAACCCGCAGTGCTGGGTATGGCAGAATGGTGATGGGACCAATGCCTGACCGAGATCATCTCCTGCTCGACGTCACCTTTCGGGCCGGCCGCGGAGGCTCGGTTCTCGACGCCCAACCCGGGATCACGGCGGCAGACCTGGCGGGGTTCGCCATCACCCCTGCGGACCGGGAGCGCGCCCTGAGCGAGCTTGCGGCGCTCGGTTTCCATCTGGTCGGCCCGCCGACCGATTTTGGCGCCACCGTGTCGGGATCGCGTGAGCTGGTCGCCCGCGTCTTCGGTGAGGGGGACCTTCAGATCCCTGCTGCACTCGAGCGCTGGATCGCGGCGGTGCGCTATCCGCCGCCGGCCGAGTTCTTCCGAACCTGAGTCGGCCGGGCCCGCAGGCGGCGGCACTGGAGCGACCAAGCTCACAGACTCCACCAACCCGGCACGGCCGGAACGTCCGCGCCCATCACGGCCCGCGAGGCCAGCGCGGTTGAAAGGAGGAACCTGCAATGGCCAGAGTGATCCTCGACGAGGACCTCGTCAGGGTTTGGAGCGTGCCTGCGCCGGGAGGCACCGGCGCAGCGTCGAAGAGCCACGTCGCCAGGATGCTGTACTGGGGCGACGAGATCGACGTGACCACGCCCTCCGAGCTGGACGACCCGGCCTGTGCAAAGGTCAACGTTCAGTACTACAACTACGCCAGCGGCACCATCGAGCCCGGCACCCTCCGCCGCAAAAAGGCTGGCGGCGCCTACCGGCCTCTCAAGGTCCGGAACACCCTCCTGCTCCGCACCATCTTCGTGGACGTCCAGCAGGGAGACGCGACGATCATCCAGCTCCCGAACCGGGAGGTCATGGTCGTCGATGTCGGCGAAGCCAAGTTCCTGGCCCGGCTCCTCGCCGCGATGTTCCCCTTCACGACCGCGGCGAGCCCGCTCGAGATCGATGCCCTCGTGGTCACCCACGGCGACGCCGACCACTCCAGCGGCCTCGTCGAGCTCGAGAAGGCCGCCCGCCTCGCGGCACCCACCCTGCTCAGGAAGCGGATCTTCGTCAAGGTCCGGCGGTTCTTCCACAATGGGCTGGTCAAGGGACCCGGCACGAAGACCGTCAACGGCGAGAAGGTCGAGGTGCCGCCGGAGGAGGTCTTCGGCCAGTCCGTGAAGGTGGGCAGGGACTGGTTCATCACCGACCTCTGGTCCGACCCGCGGTTGGCACCCGCCAAGAGCCA
>DAONEV010000031.1:0-8873 GCA_035403265.1 Thermoanaerobaculaceae bacterium
CTGCGACGAGCAGGAGCACGAGCAGCACCGCCAGGCGACGGGGATCAGTCCTGGCTGCCAACCTGCACCTCCTTGATGCCGAGCTCCCGGATCAGCTTCTCATCGACCTCCGAGAAGTACGTCCCCATCGTGAGCTCGACGGCGATCTCGAGCGACGCCGAGGCCTCGTCGGTGCGTAGCGCCAGACCCTCCAAGACGATGAACTGCGGTGATGTCTCCATCAGATAGACGCACTTGCGGATCTGCTCGTAAGTCCCCTTCACGCCGTACGAGCCCGTGAAGTAGACCAGCCCGCTCTTGTCGTTGCGCGTGTAGGAATATGAGATGCGCTCGACGCTGAGCCCCGACTCGACGCCCAGGCGCATGATCTCCTCGAGGAACGGAATGAGACGACCGCGCATGCCCGAGAGCTGCTCGCGGCGGAGCACATCCAGGTTGGTTCTCAGGTCACCGAGCTGTCCCCGGGTCTCGGTCTGCTTGCGGGCGGCGGCCTCCAGACGGGCGACGTCGGACTCGAGCAGCTCGACCTGACTCCCAAGCCTCGTGCCACGCTGCAGCACGGCGGTCCGGAAGCCGATTATCCAGGCCAGATTGGCCACCAGCACGGCACTCGGCACGGCCCAGGCCCACCAGTGCCGCCCCCAGGCGCCGACCCGGCTCATGGGCGCCCCTCCGGCCAGTACTGCACGGTCAGGCCGACCGCGTACCCCTGGCTGCCCGAGCTCATGGGTGAGTCCTCGACCTGGGGAACCGGATCGGAGAACTTCGGGTCCGAGAAGAACCTGGCGAGCATGGAGAGCCATGCCTCCCGGGTCACGGTAATGGCCTGCAAGTCCAGGCGAAGCCCGCCACCCTTCTTGATCGCCGGGCTGACGCTTACCAGTCGCACGTCCCAGGGCAGTACCCGTTCCAGATCACCAAGCATGCGACTCCATGAGAGCTGGCGTCGCGCGACCACTCCCTGCAGGGTCTCGACCTCGGTCTGCAGCTTCTTCCAGCCGACCGCCGCGAGCTCACGATTGTTGGACGTCACCTCCTGCTGGAGCCTCAGGCGCCGGGCCTGCAGTTGTTCGACGCGTCTGAGCTGGTCCTGCTCTACGTTCCGCACCCCCAGCAGCTCGACAAGGGTCGTGACCGAGAGAACGGCGGCGGCGACGGTCAGCACACCCCCCAGCAGCCACACGGGCCGGCTGTTCTCGAACCGATCGCGGGCCAGGTTCGGTCGCCGCATCACGCCTCCCTTCCCGCGCCGCTTGCCAGCAGCACGCCCAGGGAAGCAGCGGCCAGGGAGCACCCGCCTGGAACTCTCTCACCCTCAGCCACCAGCCGTCGCACCGCGACACCCTCCCGCCCCTCGAGCGCGTCCTCGACGCCAGAGGCGCCGGTCTCGTCGATGGCGACCACCCAGACCTCAACAGGACGGGCGCCGTCCGAGAGCGGCTGCACCTGTGAGATCGACTGATCCACCTCGCGAGCCACGAATCCGGCCGCGCGGTCCAGGTCCCCAGGCAGACCCTTCTGGCGGAGAAGGGTGATGGTTCCATCCTCCACGACCACGAACCCCAGCGACCGCCGCTCCGAGACGACGACCAGGCGTGGCACCCCGTCAGCCGGCACCAGACTGGTCACGGCGACCGCCGTCGGCTCGATTCGGCCGACCCGCAGACCCGCTCCGGCGAGCACCTCTTCGACAACCAAGAGAGGATGGTCGAGGGCCAGGACGACCAGGACGCGGTCCTCGTCACCCAGGGGCACGAAGTCGAGTCGCACCTCTTCCGGTCGGCAGGGAAGGAGCTTCTTGAGCCGCCACCGGATGACGTCCTCGGCCTCGCCGCGCTGGCGCGGCAGGCCGCCCGTCTCCACCTGGACGCAGCGCACCCAGGCCGTGGGCACCACCACCGTGCCCCGGGCCGGCAGCTTGCCGACGCGCTGCACCAGCTTCCCGATGGCCGAGGTGAGCATCGCACGGTCGACATGGAGGAGACCGACCGGCCCCTGCCGGAAGCACTCCGCCTCCAGGTCCACCGTCTCCACCCGCACCAAGGCGTCCCGGCGGCGCGACAGGAGGGCAAGCGTGATTTCGTTCTCACCCAGCAGGATGACGCTGGGCGGCAGAGGCGTGGTCAGAAATCGTGGCAGCTTCATTCGACGAAGGTCACCTTGTTGACTTCCTTGAGGGTGGTGATGCCGGCAAACACCTTCTCCAACGCCGACTCACGCAGGAACTTCATGCCCTCGGCCTTGGCCTCACGCTTGATCTCGGCGGCCGGGCGCTTGTCGAGGATGAGGGCGCGGATGTTGTCAGAAAGGTCCATCAGCTCGGCGATGGCGCAGCGGCCCAGGAAGCCGGTGCCATTGCATTCGATGCAGCCGGCGCCCTCGAAGAACGTCACGCCGTGGACTTGGTCCCGGGTCAGGCCCGAGTCCTCGAGGAGCCGGTCGGTCACTGTCGCCTCGCGCCGGCAGTGGGGACAGATCCGCCGCACCAGGCGTTGCGCCAGCACGCAGTCGAGGGCCGAGACGAAGTTGTAGAGGTCCACGTCCATGTTGAGGAAGCGCCCGAGCACGTCGACGACGTTGTTGCCGTGCACCGTGGTGAAGACGAGGTGGCCGGTAAGCGCGGACTGGACCGCGATCTGCGCCGTCTCGCCGTCACGGATTTCGCCCACCATGACCTTGTCCGGGTCGTGGCGCAGGATGGACCGCAGTCCGCGGGCGAAGGTGAGACCCTTCTTCTCGTTGACCGGGATCTGGGTGATCCCCGGGAGCTGGTACTCGACCGGGTCCTCGATGGTGACGATCTTGTCCTCGACGCTCACGATCTCGGACAGGCAGGCGTAGAGGGTCGTGGTCTTGCCGGAACCGGTGGGCCCGGTGACGAGGACCATGCCGTACGGCTCGCGGATGAACTTCCGCAGCTTGCGCTTGGTGTCCTCGTCGAACCCCAGCACCTCCAGATTCAAGGTGCGGAACTCCTTGTTGGCGGACTCCTTGTCGAGGATGCGGATGACCACGTCCTCGCCGTGCACGGTGGGCATCACCGAGACGCGGAAGTCGATGGTCCGCCCCTTCAGCCGCAGCTTGAAACGCCCGTCCTGGGGCACCCGCTTCTCGGCGATATCGAGCTCGGACATCACCTTGATCCGCGAGATGATGGTCGCGTGGTAGCGCTTGTCGATGGGCTCCATCGCCTGGTACAGGACCCCGTCGATGCGGTACTTGACGATCACCTCGCCCTCGCGCGTCTCGATGTGGATGTCGGAGGCGCGCCGCTGGATGGCGTTGAAAACTATGGTGTCCACCAGCTTGATGACCGGCGAGGTGTCGGCTGTGATCGACTCGATCGAAAAAGCCTCCTCGCCGTTCTCGCGCTCCTGCACGAGCTGGATGCGGAAGTCCTCGGTCGCCTCGTCGAGCACCCGCTGGGTCGACTCGGACTTCTCCAGGATCTCGGAGATGCGCGCTGCCGGTCCGACTCGTACGTCCACCGGCATCCCGATCGCCAGCTCCAGCTCGTCCAGGGCAGCCAGATCCGACGGGTCGGCCATCGCCACGACGACCACGTCTCCCTGCCGGTCGAGCGGTACAAACTGGTAGCGCAGCATGATCTCGACCGGGATCTGCCGGAACAGGTCGGCATCGCCCCGGAAGTCCAGCAGGTCCTCATACGGAAGGCGCAGCCGGTCGGCCAGGGCCTGCGCCGCGGCGTGCTCCTCCTCGCCCCGTGTGGAACCCCGGAGGTAGCGCTGGGCGAATGTCGTCAGGTCGTCGGTCATCCTTGCCTCATTGCACCTTCTGCATCATCGTGAACATCGGGTAGTACACCGAGAGGAGCAACGCTGCCACGACCCCTCCCATGACCACGAGCACCAGCGGCTCGATGAGACTCACGACGCGGGCCAGCTTGACCTCGATCGACTCGTCGTAGAACTGCGAGACGTTGAACAGCATCTCCTCCAGAGCGCCGGTGGCCTCGCCGACCTGCACCATGGCGACCGACAGATCGGGGAACAGGCCGGTGGACTCCAGAGACGACCACAGCGCCTGGCCTTCCCGCACCATGGGCGCGACCCGGGTGAGCGGCCCGCCGATGGCACGGTTGGTCACGGTGGAGCTCGCCACCTCGAGCGCCCGAACCAGAGGGGTTCCCCCCGCCAGCAACGTCCCCAGGGCGCGGGAGAACTGGGACAGCGCGAAGAGGTGGAGGATCCTGCCGACGAAGGGCAGGCGCACCTTGAGCCGGTCGAGAGACGTGGCGCCGGCCTCGCTGTGCAGCCAGCGCCGCACGAACGGGAAGGCGACGACCCCGGCGCCCACCATGTAGATCAGGTATTTCTCGAAAAAGTGGGCGGCCTGCAGCACGATCACGGTCGGCAGCGGCAGCTCCGACGCGAACCCCAGGTAGAACTGCGCGAAGCGGGGAATGACGTAGGTCATCAGGAGAATGATGAGGCCCACAGCCAGACTCACCAGGACCAGCGGGTAGGTGAGCGCCGACTGCACCCTGCGGCGCACCGCCTCGAGCACCTGGGAGTGCTGGGTGTAGCGGGTCAGCACCGGGACCAGCTCGCCCGCCTGCTCTCCGGCCATCAGGGTCGCGCAGTACAGGCGCGGGAAGAGGCCGCCCTGACTGGCAAAGGACTCGGAGAGCGAGATCCCCGAACGCACATCCTCCAGCACCCGCGCCAGCACCTGGCGGAACACCGGGTTGGACTGGGAACGCTGCAGCAGCTCGAGCGACTGCAGGACCGGGATCCCAGCCCGCAGCAGGGTCGCGAGCTGCTGGTTGAAGACCAGGAAGTCGATCGACGTGATGCGTTCCCGCCTCAACAGTCCCGGCAACCAGGAGCGGCTGCGAACCGCCTGCAGGCCGAAGACGCGGAGGCCCTTGTTCTCGAGCTCTCGGCGCAGGGCCTCGCCACTGCTGGCACGGTGCCGCTGCTGCACCACCAGGCCGTCCTGGGTGCCGACCCGCGCCAGGTACTCCGTCAACGCGTGGTCTCCCGGTCCACACCCACGATCACCACGAGTGCCCGCTTGGCCTCTTCGGAACGCGCCGTCACCAGAAACCAGGTCTGACCGAGCTGAAGGCTCACGGTGGTGTGGAGCATGCGGTGCTTCAAGCCGACCCCGTGCTCCTGGCCCTCGATCCGGGTCACCTCCAACGGGATCAGTTGCACTCGCTGCAGATCCGAGGGTACGGCGCGCAGAGCGAAACGCACGGCGTAACCCTGCGCCGCCTTGATGTCGACCGCAGTGCCTTCCTGCGCCTGCACCTCGAGCGAGTCGATGTCCTCGAAGCCGCCCCAGCGGAACACTCCGGCCAGCTCCGAGCCGAAGCCGGTGAGCCGGGGTTTCGGCTGGCCGGGCGGTGGGGGCGTGGTGGAAGCGAGGACGAGCCTCACTCGGACCCGGTACGCAGCTCCAGTGACATCCCAGGCGGCCAGCGCCTCGGCGATCCGGCGCACGACCTCGGCGCGATCCCGCACCGTCAAGGTGTTCTGGCGCGGTTGCAAGAGCACGCTCCCCTCCTCGGAGAGCATGCCCTCGGCCACGGAGACGCCGTCACGCGCCGAACGATGGCGAAGCTGGATCACCCGGACCTCGGTCTGGTCGCCGGCCATCGCCACAACAGCGGCCAGCAGCAACAGAGCGGGAATCACCTTTCGCACTAGAGCTCCAGTTGGGGATTGACGATGAAAGCGACCTGCACCTCGCTGGCGTCGCGACCTGGCACCGTGAGCTGATACAACCTGACGCCATCGCCATCCACTTCGACGAGCGCCGGCCCCATCTGGGCCGGTCCCTCGGCCACGATCGCGGGTGGCGTCGTCGGTCCACCTTGCAGACGGTAGTAGGTTGCCGTGCTCCCGAGCACAGCCAGCACCACGGCGGCCGCCGCACCCATCCACCAGCGGCGGTGACTGCGGGCCTGCCGCTCCACCCGGCGTTGCCGAATACCTGCCAGGACTCCGGGGACAAAGAGGTCGTCCTCCCGAGCCGGTGCAACTGCCAGGGCCAGGCTGAACGCCAGAGTCGGCTCGGCCTCAGCGTAGCGATCCCGGCAGGCGGCACATCCGCGCAGGTGCTCCCGCACCTCGCTCTCCTCGGCCGGTGGCAGGTCGAGCCCCACGAATGCCGGCAGTAGACTCGTCACCTCGGCACACCCTCTCATCGGCCACCTCCTCGCGGCAGGTACTCCGGGTAGCGCTCGGCCAGCTCGCGGCGCAGGACGGCGCGAGCCTGAAACACGTGGTTGCGGACGGTAGCCTCGGTGCAACCCACGGCGTGGGCGACCTCGGTTGTCGAGAGGCCTTCGACCTCGCGCAGCACGAATGCCGCCCGTTGCGCTGGCGTGAGCCGCTCGGCCAGCTCTCCGAAGATTCGCCGTACCTCGCCCTCGGCCAGCAGCTCGGGGGCGTTCGGGGCCTCGGAGTCGCCCACCAGCCTCAGATGTGTCTGGTGGGTGCGGTCGCGGCTGTCCCGGGCCCGCAGGACGTCGATGGCGAGGTTGGTGGCGATACGGTAGAGCCAGGTCGAGAAGGACCATGCCGGGTCGTACTTGGCGAGGTTCTCCCAGGCGCGGATGAAGGCCGCCTGCGCGATGTCGCGGCCCTCCTCGTCATCGCCAAGGATGCGTGCTGCACATCGCCGCACGCCGCCCTGGTGACGCGTGACGAGCTCGCCGAACGCAAACTCGTCTCCGGCTCGCGCCGCCGCGGCGAGCTCGCGATCGTCGCGCGGCGGGCCTACCATCGGCCTCGGCAGCAGTCGCAATAGTCCCATCCCAACTCCGACCTCCAGTGTTTATACGGCACCAACCACGGGGCCGTTGGGGAGGCGGATTATACGCCCCTGCCCCGCCCGTGGGCGGGAGGACTGGTACACTTTCCGGCATGGCGCGTGCCGCTCTCGGCCTCTATCGAGCCGTCATGACCGTGGCCCTGCCGCTGGCGGCACCCTGGCTCCTGGCCGCGGACCGTCGCCGGGGCAAGAAGCGGCCCCCCCTCGCCCAGAGGCTGGGTCACCAACTCCCCTCGCTCCCCCAGGGAGGAGTCTGGGTGCAGGCCGTTTCGGTCGGAGAGGTGGCCGTGGCCCGGCTTCTGCTCGCCGAGCTCCGTCGACGCCATCCGGAGATCCCGATCGTCCTCTCTGCCACCACCGCCACTGGCCTCAGCCTCGCCACGGGACAGCAGCAGGCTGATACAGTCGTGCCATTCCCCCTGGACCTCCCCGGGCCAGTTCGTCGCGTCCTAGACGCCGCGCGACCCCGCCTGGTTGTGCTCGTGGAAACCGAGCTGTGGCCGGAGATGCTGGCCGCTTGCGGCGAGCGGGGTATTCCGGTGGCGATCATCAACGCCCGCGTGTCCGACCGCTCCTTCCGGGGCTACCGCATGCTCCGGCCACTGCTGGCGTCCCTCCTCCAGCCGGTGACCATGGCGCTGGCCCAGGAGCAGCAGGACGCCGCGCGGCTGGCCGCCATTGGCTTGCCTGCTGATCGCATCCAGGTGCTCGGCAACCTCAAGTTCGACGTCGGCCCGCCCAAGACCGCACCCCAGGTCGTGGCCGAGGTCCGCCGTCTCGCGGCGGGGCGCAGCGTGGTCGTCGCGGGCTCCACCAAAGAAGGCGAGGAAGTCCAGGTGTTGCGTGCCATTCGCCGCCAGCCCGCGCGCGAACGGGTCTTCCTGCTGCTTGCCCCCCGCCATCCCGAACGCGCCAGCGCCGTGTTGGAGATGGCGGCGGCCAACGGGTTCTCCGCCGAGCGGCGGACGCTGCTGGCCGCCGCGTCGCCGGGTTGCGAGGTTCTCGTCCTCGACACCGTGGGCGAGCTGGCTGCGCTCTACGAGCTGGCCCAGGTCGCGTTCGTCGGCGGGTCGCTCGTCCCTACCGGCGGTCAAAACCCCATTGAGCCGGCTCGCTTTGCGGTTCCGGTCCTGACCGGGCCCCATTTCCGCAACTTCACCGCGGTCTACAGGCGGTTCTTCGAGGTAGGCGGCGCTCGCATGGTGCGCAACGAGTCGGAGCTCGCCGGTGCCCTCGCCGAGTGGCTGTCCGATCCGGACGCGGCCCGTCGGACCGGAGAGGCCGGCCGCCGACTCCTCGAAGCCAACGCGGGCGCCGCGGCTCGCACCGTCACCGCCCTCGAGAAGCTCCTGGCATGAGCTGGCAGCACGCTCTCGCAACCGAGGCCAGCGGCGTGCTCGAGCTCGTCAACGCTGGCGCCCATCTTCTTTTTCGCCTTGGCCTCGCGAGGATCGAGCGAGCTGACGTGCCCGTCATCTCGGTGGGCAACATCGCCTGCGGCGGCACGGGCAAGACACCGCTCGTCGCGGCGCTGGCCCGCGAGCTGCAGCGGCTCGGGCACCGGCCCGCCATCCTCACCCGGGGCTACCACAGGCAGCGACAGGAGCCCCTGCTGGTGACCGAAAACCCCACGGTGTCCTGGCAGGAGGCTGGCGACGAGCCCGCGCTACTGGCTCGGGCGCTGCCCTCGGTGCCGCTGGTGGTCGATGCCGACCGTGTGCGGGGCGCCGCCACGGCGGTCCGGGAGACGGCCGCCACCCATCTCATCCTCGACGACGGGTTCCAGCACTGGCGTCTGCACCGCGACGCCGACATCGTCGTCGTCGACGCCAGCGACCCACTCGCTCACCGTTCCCCACGCCGCGAGCGACCCGCCACCCTGGCCCGAGCCACAGGCGTGGTGATCAACCGCGTGTCCGATCGCAGCGAGGCGGCGGCGGTCATGGCATGGCTCGGCCCGTGGGCCCCCGAGGCCGTCATGATCGCCACGAAGGTGGTGCCGTGCGCCGTCCACCGCGGTGCCGAGCGACTGCCGGTCGAGATCCTGAAGGGCCAGAAGGTCGTCGTCC
>DAONEV010000031.1:8883-19320 GCA_035403265.1 Thermoanaerobaculaceae bacterium
CCTTCATCGACACCGTGGGCGACCTCGGGGCCGTGGTCGTGGACCTGCAGCTCCATCCCGACCACCACCGCTACCGACGCTCGGAGCTCGTGGCGGCTGTCGAGGCGGGGCGCCAGGACGGAGCGGTGGTAGTGACCACCGGCAAGGACATCGTCAAGGTGCCAACAGACCTTGCAGGCGAGCTCCTCTGGATCGAGGTCGAGCTCGTCCCGGTCTTCGGCACCTTCTCCGAGCTGCTCCGGCCAGCGCTGGGATGAGTACCAGCAGATCAGCTCATCGGCCTCTCAGCTCGTCGGGGAGTCGGCTCATCTGCGACAGCCAACACTCTGACGACCCGCTGACAGCCTGACTTGCTGATCCGCTGAACCGCCGGGTGGGTGGGGGTAGAATGCCCCCCGTGTTGAGCCGGGCACGTTTCCACGAGCTGGTCAACGGCTTTGCGGGCCGCCAGGTGGTGCTGTACGGGGACCTGGTGCTGGACCGTTTCATCCTCGGCGCCCCCAAACGCATTTCACGGGAAGCCCCGGTGATCATCCTGCGCTTCGAGGGGCAACGTGACATCCCGGGCGGCGGCGCCAACGCCCTCGCCAACCTCGCCTCCCTGGGCGGAATGCCGCTACCCGTCGGTGTCGTCGGCGACGACGAGCCGGGCCACGCGCTGCTCGCTGGCCTCCGCGCGAGGGGAATCGACATCGGCTCGATCCTCGTCGCTCCGGGGCTCCGCACCGTCACGAAGGTGCGCGTGCTCGCCGGCGGTGCAACCTCGCTCCGGCATCAGGTGGCGCGCTACGACATCGAGGAGCGTCTCGCCCCGGACGACACCCGGCTGGAGCGGGTCCTCGACGCCCTCCGCCAGGTCGGGGGGCGGGCGGCAGCGGCGGCCGTCTCCGACTACGGCTACGGCGCCGTGTGGCGGTCTGGCCTCGCCACGCTCCGTGCCGCCCTGCCGGCCGGCGCTCTCATCGTCGTGGACTCGCGCTTCGCCCTCGACTCCCTGGCCGGGGTGGACGGCGCGACACCCAATCTCGAGGAGCTGGCGGCGGCGGCCGGGCACGACCTCTCGAGCGACGAAGAGATCGGCGCCGCCGCAGAGGCGCTCCGGCACAAGATGGGATGCCGTTTCCTCGTCGCCACTCGCGGCAGTCAGGGCTCGACGCTCGTCGAGGCGGGCGAGCCCGTCCGCCATCTTCCCGTCTTCGGCTCCGACCAGGTGGCTGACGTCACCGGCGCTGGCGACACCGTCCTCGCCACGCTCACCTTGGGCCTCGCGGCCGGCGCCAGCCCAGTCGAGGCGGCGACGCTGGCGAACCTGGCGGGCGGCATCGTCGTCACCAAGCTGGGGACCGCGACCGTGTTCCCGCCCGAGCTCCACCGGGCCATCGACCAGGCGCCCTTCCTCCATGACTGACCCGGGAGCCAAGCTGGTCCCGCGCTCCGAGGCGGCCAGGCTGGCTGCAGCCGCCCGTAAGGCCGGCCGGCTCGTCGTGATGGCGAACGGGGCGTTCGACCTGCTCCACGTCGGCCACGTCCGCTACCTGGCCGCAGCCAGGGAGCTGGGCGACCTCCTGATCGTGGCGGTCAACTCCGATGCGTCGGTGCGGGGCCTCAAGGGGCCGAGCCGTCCCATCCTGCCGGAGAACGAGCGGATCGAGCTGCTCTCACACCTCGCGTGCGTGGACACTCTCGTGCTTTTCGACGAGCCGACGGTGGCCGAAGTGCTGCGGGCCGTGCGGCCACACGTGCACGCCAAGGGGACCGACTACACTCCCGACACCGTGCCGGAGCGAGCCATTGTCGCCGAGTGGGGAGGCCGCACGGCCATCTGCGGCGACCCCAAGGACCACGCCACCACCGACCTCATCGGCGAGATTCGCCGCCGCCTCTGCCCGACAGGGGACAGGGCACAGGGCGCGGGCTAGGATTCGCCCGTGCGTGTGCTCCTCACCCGGTTGTCGGCCCTCGGCGACATCGTTCACACCTGGCCTCTTGCCGAGGCGCTGCACCGCGGCCGGCCGGACATCGAGCTCTTCTGGTTGGTCGAGCGGCCATTTCTGTCCCTGGTCGAGAGCCACCCGGCGGTGACCCAGGCGATTCCCGTCGCCACGCGGCGGTGGCGTCGCGCGCCGTGGGCAACGGCAACCCGCAACGAGGTGGTCGCGACCGTGCGGCGGCTGCGCGCCCTCGGCTGCGATCTCGCCATCGACTCCCAGGGCCTCCTCAAGTCGGCGGTGTGGGCCCGACTGGCAAGGGTCCCGGCTCGAGTCGGCCTCTCGGCCGGGCACCGACGCGAACGCCTTGGAGGGTCCTTCTACACCCACACGGTCACTCCGCCGGCCGAGGCCACACACGTGGTGGACATCAACCTGGCCCTGGCCGGCGCGGTCGGGGTGGAACCTCGCCTTGGCGCGCTCCCGGATGGCCGGTTCCTCGTCGACCGCGCAGCCGACCCGGCCTTGACTGCCGGCGGCGTGGTGCTTCTCCCGGCCACCGGGGGACCCGGCAAGGCATGGCCGGCATCGAGCTTCGTCGCGCTGGCGGCCGAGCTGGCTCGCCGCGGCCGTCCGGTGACGGTCGCCTGGGGTCCCGGAGAGAGGGCGCTCGCGGAGGAAATCGCTGCCGGGGCCGGCGCTCAGGTGCAGGTTGCACCCCCGACGACCATCCCCGAGCTGGCCAGTCTCCTGTCCGAAGCCGGCCTCGTGGTGGGAGGCGACACCGGGACCGTCCACCTCGCCGCCTCCCTGGGTGTCCCGACAGTGGGCATCTTCGTGGCCACCGACCCGACCCGCAACGGCCCACGGGGCAAGCATGTCGCTGTTGTCGCCGCCGCGCCCTCGGGATCGAGCCACGGGCGCGCTCGCACCGGTGCCGCGGGCACGGTGGCGCTGTCAGAGGTCCTCGCCGCGGCGGAGCAACTGCTCGCCCGCAAAAGCCCGTCGCTTCAACCGTAGAGTGTTCCCTGTCACGCTGTTCCTCCATTCGAGGGTGGTACAATCGGCATCGCGGACCGATGCGCAACGGAAGGAAACCGTATGGCCCTCAAGCTTGGTGAGCTTCTCCTCAAGGCCCAGTTGATCAACCAGCAGCAGTTGACCAAGGCGCTGGACGAGCAGAAGACCACCGGTGGAAAGCTTGGAGAGATCCTCCAGAAGCTCGGTTTCGTTACCGAGGACGACATCATCGAGTGCCTGTCACATCAGTTCGGGGTCCCCTCCATCAACCTGCGCCACTTCGAGATCGACTCCAACGTCGCCCGCCTGATCCCTGTCGACCTGGCCCGCAAGTACAACGTCATCCCGGTCAACAAGACCGGCGCCACCCTCACCCTGGCCATGACCGACCCGACGAACATCTTCGCCATGGACGAGATCACGTTCATGACGGGCTACCGGGTGGAACCGGTGGTGGCTTCCGAGGAGGCGATCCGGGAGACCATCGACCGCCACTTCGGCTCCACGCGCGAGGTCGAGCTCAAGAAGGTCATGGAGGACCTGTCGAGTGTCGACGAGGCGGCCCTCGAGCTCATGGAGGAGGAAGAGGAGATCGACGCCGCGACGCTGGCGGAGGGCGCCGAGGAGGCGCCGGTGGTGCGGCTCGTCAACATCATGCTCACCGACGCCATCAAGCGCGGCGCCTCCGATATCCACGTCGAGCCCTACGAGAAGGCGTTCCGCGTGCGCTACCGCATCGACGGCCTGCTGCGCGAGGTCATGACGCCTCCTCTCAAGCTCAAGGATGCCGTCACATCGCGCATCAAGGTGCTCGCCAAGCTTGACATCGCCGAGAAGCGGCTGCCCCAGGACGGGCGCATCCGTCTCAAGGCCAAGGTCGAAGGCAGGACCCGAGAGCTCGACTATCGAGTCTCCAGCATCCCGACCGTGCACGGCGAGAAGGTCGTGATGCGGCTCCTCGACAAGGAGAACCTCCGGCTGGACCTCACCAAACTGGGGTTCGAGAAGCCCAGCCTGAAAGCCTTCGAGGAGGCTGTCCTCAGACCGTACGGAATGGTCCTCGTCACCGGTCCCACCGGCTCCGGCAAGACCAACACGCTGTACTCGGCCTTGCAGCGAGTCAACACGCCGGACACGAACATCATGACCGCCGAGGATCCGGTGGAGTTCCAGATGCCCGGGGTCAACCAGGTGCAGATGAAGGACGCGATCGGGCTGAACTTCGCCGCCGCCCTGCGCTCGTTCCTGCGCCAGGACCCCAACATCATCCTGGTCGGCGAGATCCGCGACTTCGAGACAGCCGAGATCGCCATCAAGGCGGCCCTTACCGGGCACATGGTGCTGTCCACGCTGCACACCAACGACGCCCCTTCGACCATCTCCCGACTCATGAACATGGGTATCGAGCCGTTCCTCGTGGCGACCTCGGTCAACTGCATCGCCGCCCAGCGACTCATCAGACGGGTCTGCAGCAACTGCAAGGAGGAGCTCGACGCGCCGATTCAGGCGTTGCTGTCCGTCGGGTTCTCCGAGTCCGAGGCCCACGACATCAAGCTCTACAAGGGCCGCGGGTGTGAGAAGTGCAACAACACCGGCTACAAGGGCCGCACTGCGTTGATCGAGGTCATGAACATGAGCGAGGACCTGCGCGAGCTCGTCCTCTCCGGCGCGACGGCCATCGAGCTCAGGCGCAAGGCGCGCGAGGAAGGCATGATCACCCTGCGCGAGTCCGGGCTCCACAAGATCCGGGAAGGCATCACGACCATCGACGAGGTGGTTCGCGAGACCATCCTGTAGGGGGCGAGCATGCCAGTCACACTGCACGAGCTCCTCAAGACAATGGTCGACATGGGCGCGACCGACCTCCATATCACCACCAACTCGCCGCCCGTCGTGCGCGTGCACGGCCTCCTGGAACGGCTTCCGGGGGCTCCCCTCACGGCGCCGGAAACCAAGCGGCTGGCGTACTCGGTGTTGACTGACGCCCAGAAGCACCGCCTGGAGGAGACCCTCGAGCTGGACCTCTCGTTCGGGATCAAGGGGCTGGCCCGCTTCCGCGCCAACGTCTTCTTCCAGCGCGGCGCGCTGGCGGCCGCTTTCCGGCGCATTCCCTACGAGATCCTCGGCTTCAAGGAGCTCGGGCTGCCCCAGATCGTCGAGGCGCTGTGCGAGAAGCCGCGTGGTCTGGTGCTCGTCACCGGCCCAACCGGCTCCGGCAAGTCCACCTCGCTGGCGGCCATGCTCGACAAGGTCAACCGCGAGAAGCCCCTGCACATCATCACCATCGAGGACCCCATCGAGTACCTGCACACCCACCAGAAGGCGATGGTCAACCAGCGCGAGCTGCACTCCGACACCGAGTCGTATGCCAACGCGCTCCGCTCCGTGCTGCGCGAAGACCCGGACGTGGTGCTGATCGGCGAGATGCGCGACCTCGAGACGGTCGAGGCCGCGCTGCGCATCGCCGAGACCGGCCACCTCACCTTCGCCACCCTTCACACCAACTCGGCGCCCCAGACCATCAACCGCATCATCGACGTCTTCCCCGAGCACCAGCAGTCGCAGATTCGCACCCAGCTCTCCTTCGTGCTGGAGGGGATCGTCTGCCAGTCGCTGCTGCCCAAGACCGGCGGGCGCGGGCGCGTACTCTGTTGCGAGGTCTTGATTCCCAACGCCGCGGTGCGTAACCTCATCCGAGAGGACAAGGTCCACCAGATCTACTCGATGATGCAGACCGGTCAGCTCAAGCATGGCATGCAGACGTTCAATCAGTCGCTTGCCACCCTGTATCAGCGCAAGCTGATCACGCTGCAGATCGCCATGTCCTACAGCTCCAATCCCGAGGAGCTCCAGGACATGATCAATCGCGGCACGGGCGTGATACAGGCACCCCCGGTCCCCCGCGTGCCAGGGAGGAGCTAGCGTATGCCGAGCTTTGAATGGAAAGGGCGTGACCGCGGCGGTCGGCCGCAGAGTGGCGTGTTGGTCGCCGACAACAAGGACGCCGCTCTGGCCGTCCTGCGCCGTCAGCAGGTCGTCCCCATCACGGTCAAGGAGAAGGGCAAGGAGATCGCCATCCCGAAGGTTCGGGGAGGCGTCAACGACAAGACCCTGGCCATCTTCACCCGGCAGTTCTCGGTCATGATCGATGCCGGACTCCCCCTCGTGCAGTGCCTGCAGATCCTGGGCGAGCAACAGGAGAACAAGGCTTTCCAGCGCATCATCCTGCAGGTCCGGGAGGATGTCGAGACCGGGTCGTCGCTCGCCAACGCGCTGAAGAAGCACCCGCAGGCCTTCTCGGACCTTTTCGTCAACATGGTCGCGGCCGGCGAGGCCGGCGGTATCCTCGACACCATCCTGCAGCGTCTCTCGACCTACATCGAGAAGGCGGCCCGGCTGAAGGCCCAGGTCAAGTCGGCGATGATGTACCCGGCGAGCGTCATCACGATCGCTGTCATCGTGGTGTACGTCATCCTCTGGAAGGTCATCCCGGTGTTCGCCTCGCTGTTCGAGGGGCTCGGCGCAACCCTCCCGCTCCCCACCCGGGTCGTCGTCGCCGCGTCCAAGTTCGTGGGCCGCTTCTGGTGGCTCATCATCGGGGGAATCGTCGCCGCGACCATCGCCGTGCGTCGCTACTACGCGACACCCCAGGGCCGTCTGGTCATCGACCGGATCATGCTCAAGACGCCGGTTTTGGGTCTGGTGCTGCGCAAGATCGCGGTGGCACGGTTCTGCCGCACGCTTGGCACCCTGCTCTCAGCCGGTGTGCCCGTCCTGGAATCCCTTGAGATCACCGCCAGGACCTCGGGCAACGCCGTCATCGAGGGTGCCATCCTCGAGGTGCGGAAGCAGGTCGAGGAAGGCAAGTCCCTCGCTGAACCGCTCAAGACGACCGGGCAGTTCCCACCCATGGTGGTCCAGATGATCAACGTCGGTGAGGCCACCGGCGCCATGGACACCATGCTCGCGAAGATCGCCGAGTTCTACGAGGAGGAGGTCGACGACGCCGTGGCAGGCATGATGAAGCTCATCGAGCCGATCATGATCCTCTTCCTGGGCGTCGTCATCGGCGGCGTCGTCATCGCCATGTATCTGCCCATGTTCGACCTCATCTCCAAGATCGGATGACCTCCTCACCTTCCCTCTGGGCCGACCGGTCGGTCGGCCCGGAGCGGTCGTTTCCGGGCCTGGCCAGCGCCGTCAAATGGCTTGTGGGGCTTCGGGTGTTGGCCATCTCCGGGCTGCTGGTCGGCGCACTTCTCGTGCAGATCTCCAGTGAAGAGATTCTTCCCATCGCTCCCCTTATCCGGGTCGCCGGGCTCGCCTATCTGCTGTCTCTGATCTGGATCGTTCTGCTGCTCATGCGCACGCCGCCCGGCCTGCACGGAGCCCTCCAGCTCGCCGGCGACCTCGCCATCTTCACCGCCCTCATCTACATGACCGGCGGCCCCGGCTCACCCTTTTCCTTCCTGTTCTTGATCCCTGTCGCCTTGGGCGCCCACCTGTTCGGGCTGCGCGGGGCCCTGACCGTGGCAGGTGCGGCGTTCGTGGCCTACGCGGGTCTCGTCGAGGTTCTTTCCTTCCACTTCATTTCGACCCCTCCTTACCTCCCGACCGTCGTGCCACTCGGACGGACCGGGATCGGGGTCCAGCTCGTCGTCACCGGGATCGGGTTCGCGATCGTCGCCATCCTCACCTCCTACCTCGCCCACTCGGTGCGCAAGGCCGAGAACCAGTTGCTCGGCGAGCGCACGGCGAGCGCCCGCCTGCTGGCTCTTTCGGACGACGTCCTCCGTTCGGTGGATTCGGGCGTGCTGGCGGTCGACATCGAAGGCAGGGTCGTGCTGGGCAATCCCGCCGCCCAGCGCATCCTCGGCCGCCGGGATCCCGTCGAGGAGCACCGGGTCGAGGAGTTACTGGCCCTGGACGGCATCGACTGGCCCTCGGTGCTGTCCCGGGTCTCCGAGGTGGGCCCCGTCAAGATCGAGGGCACTCAGGTCGAGCGGGGGCTCCCGGTCGGCTGCACGGTCACGCCACTGCGCACCGCCGACGGACGCCTTCTCGGCTTCGTCATCCATTTCAGGGATCTGACCGAGGCGCGCGAGGTGGCGCGCCGGGAATCCCTGCGCGAGCGGATGGTGGCGGTGGGTCAGATGGCGGCTGGAATCGCCCACGAGATCCGCAACCCCCTGGCCTCCATCTCGGGCTCCGCTCAGGTCCTGGGCAAGGTGCCGGGGCTCGGGAACAACGAGCACCGGCTGTCGCGGATCATCGTCGAGGAATCCCGGCGCCTGTCCGGGATTATCGAGTCGTTCCTCCTCTATGCCCGTCCGCCTGAGCCGCAGCCCGGCCCGTGTCAGATCGGCGACATCCTCGCCGACACGCTCGCCCTGTTCGCCAACTCCCCCGAGGTCACGCCCCGGCACCACATCGAGGTGGAGGTCGCCAGTCATCCCGATCCAGTTGGCGCTGACGAACGGCAGCTCCGGCAGGCCTTTTTCAACCTGGCCCGCAACGCCATCCAGGCCATGCCCCAGGGTGGTACGATGCGGGTCGCCGCCGCCCCCCAGGGCGACGACTACGTCATTCGATGGAGCGACCAGGGGGTTGGCATGACGGCCGCGCAGATCAACGAGATCTTCCAACCCTTCAAGGCCTTCCGCCAGGGCGGCACGGGGTTGGGCTTGGCCGTTGTCTACTCCATCGTGTCCGACCATCGAGGTGAGATTCAGGTTGACAGCAACCCCGGCGTCGGTTCCATTTTCACCATCAGGCTGCCCCTGAGAGCTCCATGAGCGGCCGCATCCTCGTCGTCGACGACGAGCCCAACCTCCGTGAGCTCCTGCGCATCGTGCTGGAAGGGGACGGTCACTTCGTCGTCCAGGCGGCGACTTTCCACGAGGCCATGGAGGTGCTCACAAGGGAGCAGTTCGACCTCGTCATCTGCGACATCTTCCTGCCTGACGGGAATGGCTTGGACATCGTCCGGACCTACCATGCCACCAACCCACAGACCGGCTTTGTGGTGATCACGGCCCACACGACCCCGGCTCACGCCGTCGCCGCGCTGCGTGAAGGCGCCGTCGAGTACATCTCCAAGCCCTTCGACGTCGAGGAGCTCAAGGTCATTGTCTCGAAACAGCTCCGCCGGACCCAGGTGGTCCAGCCGCTGCCTGCCGAGACGCCGTTCATGGGAGGATCCCGAGCGATGCGGCCGATCTTCGAGCGGCTGCCGCAGGTCGCCATGTCGGATGCCACGGTGCTCATCACCGGGGAATCCGGCACCGGAAAGGAGCTCCTGGCCCGCGCGATCCACGCTGCTTCGCCCCGTTCCGCGCGGCTGTTTGTGCCGATCAACTGTGGCGCCCTGCCCGAGGGACTCCTGGAAAGCGAGCTCTTCGGACACGTGCGAGGCTCCTTCACCGGGGCCGTCCGCGACAAGCGCGGGCTCATCCAGGAGGCTCACGGCGGCACGCTGCTCCTGGACGAGATCGGTGAGCTGATGCCCAACACCCAGGTCAAGCTTCTGCGCGCCCTCCAGGAGCACCGCATCCGGCCCGTCGGCGACACCCGAGAGGTGGACGTCGACGTCCGGGTCATCGCCGCCACCAACCAGGACCTCCACAAGCTGGTGGCCGAGGGACGCTTCCGGGAGGATCTCTACTATCGGATCAACGTCCTCGCCATGCACCTTCCACCTCTCCGCGCGCGCCGGGACGACATCGTGCCCCTCGCGCAGCACTTCGTGGAGAGGAGCTGCGCGCGGCTGGGGATCCCACCCAAGCTCCTGCATCGCGACGCACTGGCGGTCCTGGAGAACTACGCCTGGCCCGGCAACGTCCGCGAGCTGGAGAACGTCGTCGAGCGCATGGTGGCGATGGAGCCGTCCTCGCTGCTGACCGTGAGCGCCCTGCCGCCGAGCGTGCTCGGTGGCGAGATGTCGGCTCCCAGACCCGACCACGAGCTGGTGCTGCCGGTCAGCGGCCTCGACATCGAGGCGCACCTCGAGGCGATCCGGCGGGAGCTCATGCGCCAGGCCCTGACCCGATGTGGCGGCGTGCAGAAGGAGGCCGCCCGCCTCCTCCACATGACCTACCGAGCCTTCCGATACCACGCCGAGAAGTTCAACCTGACCATGGAGGACTGACGCGTGACCACCGCGCTACTCGCCCTGCTCCTGACCCTCTCCTCGCCGCCCAAGCCGGTCTGCACGGCACCCGACGGCGCCACGATTCACCTCGAGGTCGCTGTCACTGACGACGAGCGTCAGTTGGGCCTCATGTTCCGGGACGTCGTGCCACCCGACACGGGAATGCTCTTCCTCTTCTCCTCCGACGCCATCTGGCCGTTCTGGATGAAGAACACCCAGGTGCCCCTCGACTTCATCTGGCTCGACGCTCAGGGAAAGGTGGTCGAGGTGCGCCCCGACGTGCCACCCTGCTATCTCGACCCCTGTCCCAGCTTCGCGCCCACAGCGACATCGCGAGCG
>DAONEV010000032.1:0-19253 GCA_035403265.1 Thermoanaerobaculaceae bacterium
CGAGACGAGCACCCTCCGCCACGTCAGGCTGGCGGCGCCGCTTCAGGTGCGGGTGGACGGTCGCACCGGCCGCGGGGTGGTGCGCCGTGGGTGATCCGACACGGCCCCCCGAGCGCCTGCTGTGGGCGCTGCAGGAGCGCGCCAAGGAGCTGGCGTGCCTGTACGACGTCGAGGAATGCTGCAGCCGGCCCGAGGCCCCGATCGAGGAGGTGCTGCGCTGTGTCCTCAGGGCCGTGCCCGCCGGCTGGCAACACCCCGAGCTGTGCCAGGTGAAGATCCAGATCGGGGAGAACGACTACACCTCCGAGGGGTACGTCGACACGCCCTGGGTACAGTCGGCGGAGATCGTCGTCCAGGACCGCCCGGTGGGGCGGCTATGGGTGTCGTACCGGCAGGAGGTCCCGACCGCCGAGGAGGGGCCGTTCCTGAACGAGGAGGGCAAGCTCATCCGCACCATCGCCGACCGGCTCGCGCATTTCATCCAGCACCAGCAGCTCCGGGTGCTGGTGCAGGAGTGGCGCGCCGCCCACGACGCCCTCGCCGAGCAGGGCACCCGGGAGTGGCGGGTCGCCCTCAACATGCTGCGCCGCACCGACCAGGACCTGTTCGTGCGCATCTCCCGCAAGCTCGCCAACCACCTGTCGTGGAGCGGCATCCCCGAGACCCAGGAGCTGCTGCAGAGCTTCGTGGGGCTGCGCGGCCTCGAGGAGCGGGTGGCTGGCGAGAAGAACCTGCCGATCCAGCGCCGCGAGCTCGGGGACCCCCTGGAGCTGGCGGACCGGGTGTTTTCCCTGGCCGCTGCGCACCTGCCCGACGACGAGATCATGGGGCGGATCCAGCGCTGGATCCAGGAGGACCGGTCGAGCTTCCTGGTGAAGGCCGTCGTGGACCAGGGGTCGTCGCCGACCCACATTGCGGACGCGATCCGCCGGTTCCAGCAGCAGGCACCTCACGGGAGCGGTCTGACGCGGTCGTGGATGCACGCCCTCCTCGTCATCCTGATCCGCCGCTTCCTCTCGGACGAGCCCTCGTTCGTGGCGATGGCGAAGGACTTCGTCACCCTGGACGACTTTCCGGCGCTCTTCGCGCACCTGGTGTGCCTCCCCGGCAGCCCGGGGAAGGTGGGAGGCAAGGCGGCAGGGCTCCTCCTCGCCCAGCAGGTGCTGCGGAAGGCGGTGGGGGAGGGCATCGACATCGGCCCGATCCGCATTCCCAAGACCTGGCACATCGCCTCCGACACGATCCACTCCTTCATTCTCTTCAACCACCTCGAGGAGGTCTACGAGCAGAAGTACAAGGACCTGGACCAGGTGCGCCTCGAGTACCCGCACCTCATCCAGGTCTTCAAGAACTCCGAGTTCCCTCCGGAGATCGTCAAGGGGCTGTCGATGGCGCTCGACGACCTGCACGAGGGGCCGCTCATCGTGCGGTCGTCGTCACTGCTCGAGGACCGGGCCGGGGCGATCTTCTCCGGCAAGTACAAGAGCCTCTTCCTCCACAACCGCGGCACCAAGCAGGAGCGCCTCGCGGCGCTGCTCGACGCGGTGGCGGAGGTCTACGCCTCGATCTTCGGTCCCGACCCCATCCAGTACCGCGCCGAGCGGGGGCTCCTGCACCTCCGTGAGGAGATGGGGATCATGATCCAGGAGGTCGTGGGGACTCGCATCGGGCGGTACTGGGCGCCGGCCTTTGCCGGTGTCGGCTTCTCCCACAGCGAGTTTCGCTGGTCGCCGCGCATCCGCCGGGAGGACGGCCTCCTGCGCCTCGTGCCGGGGCTGGGTACGCGGGCCGTGGACCGGGTGCGGGAGGACTTCCCGGTCCTGGTGTCGCCGGGGCAACCCTCGCTGCGCGTCAACGTCACCACCGACGAGGTGATGCGGTATGCGCCGCGCACCCTCGACGTCATCGACCTCGACCAGCGCACGCTCACCACCCTCGACATGCAGGCGCTGCTGCGCGAGCACGGGCACGACTACCCGGCGCTGCACCGCCTGGTGTCGGTGCGGGAAGGCGACCGCCTGACGCGGCCGTCCGGGCTGCTGCTCGATCCCGAGCACGACGACCTCGTCGTGACCTTCGATGGGCTCATCGGCGGCACCTCGTTCCTGCGCCAGTTCTCCTCGATCCTCAAGACCCTGCAGGCGGCCACCGGGAACCCGGTGGACGTCGAGTTCGCCTCCGACGGCCGCGACCTCCACATCCTCCAGTGCCGACCCCAGACCCGCGCCAGCGGCGCCGTCGGGGCGCGCATCCCCACCGACCTGCCGGAAGCACGGCTGCTCTTCAGCGCCAACCGCTTCGTGTGCAACGGCCAGGTGCCCGACCTCACCCACATCGTGTACGTCGATCCGGACGGCTATGCGGGCTTGAAGGACCTCGCGGACCTGCAGGCCGTCGGGCGGGCGGTGAGCCGGCTCAACGGCGTGCTGCCTCGGCGGCAGTTCATCCTCATGGGACCGGGACGGTGGGGGAGCCGCGGTGACATCAAGCTCGGCGTGACGGTCACCTACTCCGACATCAACAACGCCGCCATGCTCATCGAGATCGCCCGGGCGCGCGGCGGCGCGGCGCCGGACCTGTCGTTTGGCACCCACTTCTTCCAGGACCTGGTCGAGGCGTCGATCCGCTACCTGCCGCTGTACCCCGACGACCCCGGCATCGTTTTCGCCGAGAGCTTCTTCATGGGGTCTGAGAACCGGCTCGGGGAGCTGGTCCCCGAGCTCGCCCATCTGGCGCCCGTGGTGCGGGTCGTCGACGTGGTCCAGGCGACCAGGGGCAAGGTGCTGCGGGTGCTCCAGAACGCCGAGCTGGACCGGGCCGTGGCGGTGCTCGTGGAGCCCGGCTCCACCCTCGGGCTGCCGGAAGGCCAGAGCAGTGGCCACGAAGGTCGTGACGACCACTGGCGCTGGCGCCTGGCGATGGCTGAGCGGCTGGCTTCCCAGATCGACGCGAAGCGCTTCGGGGTTGTTGCGGTCTATGTCCTCGGCTCGACCAAGAACGCCACCGCCGGTCCCTGCTCGGATATCGACCTGCTCGTGCACTTCCGGGGTAGTGACGAGCAGCTCGGAGAGCTGAAGGTGTGGCTGGAAGGCTGGAGCCTGGCCCTCGACGAGATGAACTACGCGCGCGTCGGCGCCCGCACCGGCGGTCTCCTGGACGTCCACGTCGTGACCGACGACGACCTCACCGCGCGCACCTCCTACGCCGTGAAGATCGGCGCCGTCACCGACCCCGCCCGCGAGCTCAAGCTCAAGGGGTGAGGCAGGTGCATGGGGCGACAGGTTTCTTTAAAGCGTCGCCGCGTGTCCAATGCACGGGAGGCGAGATGACATTGGCTCGGCTTGGCGCTCTGGCGGTAGCCCTGTTGGTCGCACTTCCCACTCTTTCGCAGGACTGGGTGCGTGGGGGCTCGGCCTGGGATGGTGGCGATCTCGAGGCGGATCTCGTGATTGCCAGCGGGTGGAACCATGCCCAGGCGACTGGCGACTTCTCGAAGCTCAAGCTCGCGCTCAGACCGTACTGCCTGTCCGAGCGATCGGATGTCGGGTTTTGGGCGGAAGGCTACATCCGGAACGAGGGCAGACAGATGACGCGCGAGCAGCGCTACGGGCTCCTGGAGTACTGCTTCGCGCTCCGCCCGAACAGCGACGCCTCCTGGAACCTGCAGGTCGAAATTGCAAGGGAGCGGTTCAAGAAATGGCCGTCAGCAGAGCGGGAGAGCGCTTACTGGGAGGCGGTGGCTGCGGGCCACACCTGCGTCGAGGGTTTCTACGAGTTCACCCGACTCGATGCTGTCCTGCAAGGTGCATGGGCGAGGTACGACGGGTTTGGAGGTCTCGTCGAGGTGTCCGGCGCGGAGATCGACGCGCGTCATGGCGACTCTCGAAGGATGGCATACAGCCAGGAGCTGCACTGGGCGCTATACCTGGGGAATGGAACGCCCGACGACCCAGGAGCGCAGCGTCTCTTCGCCCAGCGGCTCGCTTCGCTGGAGCCATCGTTCTTGTTCTTGCTGATCGAGAACCTCGGGTTCGCTGAACAAGAGATCCTCGACCATGCCCGCGCGGTCTGCCTGTCACGCGACGACCCAGCGCTCGAGGACCTCGCTCGTGCAGTACTGAAGCAACGCGATCTTCGGCTGAGGAATGGCGGGACCGTCCGTGACACTCCCTCCTGGTTGGCGGAGCTCTGGGACTGCACTCGGTACGCCCGCTTCGCCGTGGCCGAGGACGCGGATGATGCGGTCCGTGGCGACGAAATCATGGGCCGGGTCTTGGATCCCTGAGGCTAGGTACCCGTTCGGTCGGGCGGGTGAGGCGGGGCAGGCGGGAACAGGCGGCCGATGCGGAGCTCGACGGCGTCGAACGGGGAGATGCGGGCGGAGTCGTCCTCGGTCCAGGCGCCGAGGCGGACCCAGGCGCCGTCCCGCGCTTCCCATGCCTCAAGCATGCAGGACTCGATGTCCACGAGCCAGTAGTGGGACACGCCGCCGCGCAGGCAGCCGTCGGCCTTGCGCACGCGGTTGTTGCGGCTCGTGGACGGGGACGTGACCTCGCACACCCAGCCGGGGGCAACCCTGACGGGGCGGGTCTCCGGTAGGGTGGGGGCTCTGCTCCTCCGCCAGTCCGCGAGGTCCAGGATGTAGACGTCGTGTGCCAACAGCTCGCCCTCCGGCTCGATGACGATCCACCAGCCACCGGGGTCCTCGTTGATTTCAAAGGACCCTCCGATGTCGTGGGAGAGAGCCATCTGCGCACGACCGTGGGCGGCCACCGAGCGGGGCGCGAGAGAGACCTCGCCATCGAGAATCTCGAGGTTCTCGCCCTCCGGGAGATGCACGATGTCCGCGTAGGTCGCGAGCTTGCGTGCCGTTTCCGCCATCGGGCCTGTCCTACCACCCGGATCCAACCCGAGGCCGACCCGATGCTCGTGCGGTAGGATGCCTGTGATGCTCGAGCTCCAGAGCGACCGCGCGTACTGGATCGCGGCGGCGGTGATGCTGGTCATTGATGTCGTTTTCCTGGCGGCTCTCGCCAGGCGGCTGCCGCCGTCACGGCTCGTGGTGCTGCGCCGCATGATCCTGCTCACATCGTGCGCGGTGTGGCTGGTGCTGCACGGGGCGGCGTTCTGGGGCGACGCCTGGGGCACGGCCTATGGGCTGGTGCTGCCCCCCGCGGCGAGGTGGGTCATGCCGTTGATCCTGACGGCGCTCTACACGATCGTCACCTACCTGCTGCTGGAGTGGGTCCCGCGCCTGCCCGGGCCGCCCGCTGTGTGGTTTGCCGTGCTGGGCGCCGGGGTGCAGTCCATCGAGAGCGTCTGGGAGCTGTTCGGGCTCGACATGCTCCGCGTCGTCCCGGCCCTGCAGAAGGTGAGTGCCGCTGCGGCCCTCAGCTACGGACTCGTCGAGTCGGTCCTGCTCTGGGCGATGATCCTGGCCCTCGCGCCGCTCGTGCGCCTGGCGCTGCAATCACTGCTGGAACGCCTTCGGTAGGAGCCTGCCGGGGCACTGCAGGAGCGGACCGCACCGATTCTCCAAGAGGGTCTCGTGTGTCTCGCGGCGTAGGTCACGGTTGAGAGATTGTGAAGTGGCGGGTGACCCACTACCTAGCCCATTTGGGTGATGACGCAGAATGCCGGAGGGGTCCAAATAGGTCCTAGGGATGTCGCCGGCCCACCAGTCCGGCGGACATGCCGTCAGCGGTGGTCCGGAAATGAGTGACAACGGGCTTGGCATCCGGGCCACCATGCGGCGACTGCGGACGGCAATGCTCTGCTTGCTGGTCGACTCGAAGAGCCGGGGAAGGAGACTCTGATGTCGTACTTCTCCCTGCATGCCGAGGACATTTCGCTTTCATTCGACGGCTCCGAACGCCCAGGGCTTCGCGAGGCTCAACTTGGCGCAATCCACGCTCTTGCTGCGCATTTCATCGCACATCCCCCGAGCACAGGTTCGCTGCCGGCGCTGGTAGTCATGCCGACTGGAAGCGGCAAGACTGCGGTCATGCTGACGATCGCGTTCCTGCTTCGCGCCAGCAGGGTGCTGCTCGTCTCGCCGTCTCGCGCCGTGCGGGATCAGCTTGCCAGGGAGGCATCGACACTCGAGACCCTCAAGAGGCTGAGGGTGGTTCCCCAGTCCCTCGTAGGGCCACATGTTTGCGAGGTCCCCGGCCGTGTGGCTACCTTGGAGGCGTGGTGCGCTCTGGAGCAGTACGACCTCGTGGTCGGCACGCCCAACAGCCTGAGCCCCGCGAGCCCTGGCGTCGCTCCGGCCCCGCCACTGTTCGACCTGGTCATTGTCGATGAGGCACACCATAGCCCCGCGCGAACCTGGAAAGCGATCCTCGGTGCTTTCCCGGACGCCCGGGCCTTCATGATGACCGCCACACCGTTTCGTCTTGACGAACGGGAGATCCGCGCCCGGACGGTCTTCGACTACCCACTGGACAGGGCCCTGGACGACCACATTGTCTGCCCACTCGAGTACATGCCAGTTGAGGTCGCTCGCGGCGAGGACCCCGACGAGACCCTGGCGCGGCGGGCGGCTGAGGTGCTGCGGCGGAAGCAGGCCGAGAACCCGGCCTACAGGCTCCTCGTGCGGACCGATCGCATCGAGCACGCCGCGGAACTGCAGAAGACCTACACCGATGCGACCGACCTCCGGCTGCGGACCGTCCACAGCGGTCACTCAGAGCACCACATCACGAGATCGATCGAGCACCTCCGGAAGGGTGATCTCGACGGCATCATCTGCGTCGACATGCTCGGAGAGGGGTTCGACTTCCCGCCGTTGAAGGTCGCCGCCATCCACCGCAAGCACAAGAGCCTTCCGGTAACGCTGCAGTTCGTGGGCCGATTCGGCCGAGTAACGCATCAGCAGGTCGAGGAACGTGACGGGGAGCGAGCCTGGGTGCTCGCCGTCCCAGAGGAACTCGAGGGCGAGATCCAGCGGCTCTACAACAAGAGCACCGGTTGGGATCGCTTCATCCCGAACCTGCACAGGGCCCGGATCGAGCGGCTCCAAGAGACACAACGCCTCTTGGAGACCTTCGAGATCCAGCCTCTACCCTCGGCCGAGCAGCTCGAGACCGTCTCGCTCTGGGCCTTCAAACCCCTGGCCCACGTCAAGGTCTACGAGGTGGAGCGGGAAGTCGATGTGGACATCGCCAGGGAAGTGCTTTTCGAGGCGCCGACTCAGGTCGTCTACCGGGCCGTAAGTCCGGAGCTCGCGGCACAGCTATTCGTCACCCGGGGCACCACCAGACCGGATTGGGCGCGCAAGGACGTCTCGTGCTTCGACCAGAGCGAGCACGACCTCTTCGTCATCCACTGGAACTCGAAGGCGCGCCAGCTGTTCATCTGCGCCTCCAAACGCGGCAGCATCGAGCTCTACGAGTGGATCGCCCGGCAGCTCACCGGTTTGGGAGCAGCAAGTGACGACGCGCCCTCCCGCCACCGGCTCCTGCCCCTGCACCAGATCGACCGCGTGCTTCGGGGCCAAACCGATGGCACGTGCTTCAACGTGGGCATGCGCAACCGACTCATCAGCGTGGCGAATGAATCGTACCGGATTCTCGCCGGACCGGAGGTCGACCGGGCGGTCCGCCGCAGCGACGGCCGCATGTATCACCGTGGCCATGTGTTCATCGGTATTCCTGAGGAAGACCGCACCGTCACCCTCGGCTACAGTAGCGCTTCCAAGATCTGGTGGAGCAAGCACATGGACATCCCGGGGCTGATTAGCTGGTGTGACGGCCTCGCCGCCGCACTCACCGACGAAGCACCGTTCACCTTCGGAGGGAACCTCGACTTTCTCCGGGTCGGCGAGCCCCTCACCTTCCTACCGGACGACCTCATCGGCGCGGCCTGGAGCGAAGATGTCTTCCTCGCCTCCCGGCACCTGGTCTTCCCGGGACCCGACGGGCAGGAGAAGGAGTGCGAGCTTCGCGACACCGCATGGCGCATCGAACGTGCAAGGCGCACGGGCCACTCAGTTCCGATCACTCTCGAGGCAGACGGTCAGGAGTGGACCGTCTTGTTCACGTTCGACGCCTTCCATCCGTTCGCGGCGGGGCCGGACCCTGTGCTGCCCCGAGTCAGAACAAGCCGGGAAACGGTCCCCCTCCTCAGCTACCTCGCGAGCGCACCGATCGATCTCTACACCTCAGACTTCGCCCGGGTCCGGGGTCAGGCGATCTTCCGGCGTCCGGAGACACTCGCCCCGTTCGACGTCCGGTGCTTCAGACCGGTGACCTGGCTCGACGTGAGGATCGACAGGGAGCTGAGGTGGTCCGGAGAAGCCTACACACCCGACGGGTTCGATTTGACCACAGTCCAGGGATTCCTCGCTGCGTTTCTGCTCAGAGGCGAGCCGGAGGTCCTGTTCTACGACCACGGGTCCGGGGAGATCGCGGACTTCGTGGCCGTGGGGTCCCTGAAGGAAGGCGACACGAGCCAGTTCGGACTGACACGGGAGGATAGCGGCGCCGTGCACGTGACGCTCTTCCATGTCAAGGCCACGAAGAAGAGCAAGAAGCAGAGCCGAGTTCATCCCTCCGCACGGGTGGATGACGCATACGAGGTTTGTGGGCAGGTGGTCAAGTCGCTGGCGTGGCTCCACAAGCGGACCCGCCTGCTCGAGCGGATCCAGGACCGCTCTGGAGGGAGCTCGTTCTTCCTGCGAGGAGACCTCGCAACCCTGCGTGGGCTACTGCTTGGCCGCGACCGGCAGCTCCGGTACCACGTGGCACTGGTGCAGCCGGGCCTCAGCCTGGCCGCTGTGCAGAAGAGGCCGGATATCCTCGAGGTTCTGGCGGCCACCGACGACTTCGTTCGCCGGGCCGTGGACAACCCGGTGATCGTCCTCTGCTCGCAGTGAACGCCGCCCGCCGCCACCCGAACCGCAACCGCCGAGAACCCGATGAGGTTCAGCGACGACCGGGTTCTCTCAGACGCTTCAAGATGCAACCCGGACCCGAGCCTTCGAGATCTTCGAGCACCGCTTGGACCGAGGGCTTTCGGGCGACTCTGTGTCGGACTGGCACCAGGCGGAGACCGAGTTGCTCCTCGAGCTGCTGCCACTGCTACGTCCGGGGGGAGCCAGGACGCCTGCCGCCTGGCTCAGGGACGAGTCGGTGCCCCTCCGCGTAGTCTCCTGGCTCGGCGACGCCGACCTCCGACGACGCCTCCTCGTGGTCGCGGGGCAGATTCCCGAGGAGGAGGCAGGCGCGTGGTCGAGCGCGATGAGTGAGCCCTACAGCTTGACCTACTGCTACTGGGACAGCCTGCCTGAAACGAGGCACCCGGGTCGAGACGCCCTCGAGAAGGTCTCGCGTCCGACGCTTCTCGCCGCTTTCGCGCTCTCCGCCGACGATCTGTTCGTCCGCCGCCATGCCGCCAGGAAGGTGCTGGCGGCGGCGCTTTTCGAGCCGTCTCGGGAGCTCCGGCGAGCCGCCGTGAGGATCATCGCCCAGCCTGGGGTCTGGGCCTGCTGCGTGGCGGCGCGGGCCGAGGAGATCTTCGAGCAGCGCAGCGCCTGTGGTCAGCCGGGCGACTCGGTTGCGGACTGGCTTCGGGCGGAAGCAGAGCTGTCGAGTGCCCGCCGAGCCGAGATCGAGCAGCAAGCCTACGAGATCCACATGAGGTGCGGGCGAGCCGAAGTGGCGCCGTTTCCGACTGGCTACGGGCCGAGGCAGAGATGTCGGGCGCGTAGACGAGCGTCGCCCACCAGCACGGACGGTCCTTCCATCGCGCTGCCTCCGGAGGGCGATCGCTGCCGCGAGGTGCGTGCTGAATCGCAATTCGGGGCATCCTTGAAAATATCGTAGCGACATCGTATATTTCGTATCGACAGCGCCGGAACGTGGCGGAGGGAGGTCCCGATGACCCGCATGACCCGCGTGTTCGCCTCGTACGCAAGTGCGGACGAGGATCTTGCCTGCCGGCTCCTCGAACTGCTTGAGGAGCACCTCCGGGCCTCGCGGCGAGGGTACGGGATGTGGGAGTTCCGGCGCCTGCTCGTCGGCGAGCGCTGGCACGAGCGCATTCAGGAGGAGATCGCGGCCTGCGACGTCGGCCTGCTCCTGCTGAGCCCCGCGTTCCTGGCCTCGGAGTACATCGCGCGGCACGAGCTGCCGCACTTCGTGGAGGGAGAGGGCAAGCCCATCGTCCCGGTCGGGCTCAAGCTTGTCGACCTCGCGCGTCACGACCACAAGGGGCTCGCCGACTACCAGGTGTTTCGGCTCGACGGGAGGTCCTTTTCCCAGCTCCGCACGCCGGGACGCGAGCGCTTCGTGCTCGATCTGTTCCGGCAGATCGAAGCAAGGGTGGACCAATGCCAGACCGCGTAGACGACCCGCATGACAGGAGGTCCGAGGGCTCTCGCCGGACGCTGAGCGCCCAGGAAGTGCGGGCGCTCGCAACGCGCGTGCGCGAGCACTTGGGCGCGCCCGATTGGCAGCGGTTTGCGGCCACACTGGGACTCTTCGAAGGCGACAGGCTGCGACTGGGGACACTGCTGGCTGAGCTGTACCCTGGCAAGGCCGCGGCCGACGCGCAGGCGCTGCTCCGCGGATTCCGGGAGGCGGTCCGCCGCGCCTTTGCCGAGGCGGGACTCAAGCTGTCCCTCGCCGCCGACAGCCGCAAGCGGACGCCGCCCGGCGAGCGCTGGTGCTGGTTCGAAGGCGAAGGGCTCGCCGAGCGGCTCGAGCGTGAGCGCACGACCTCTGAGGTCGAGATCACCGATGCGGCGCTCACCGTCGCCCAGAGGGGCCTCATCGTCGGGCGCAAGCCCATCGCCCGGCTGGCCGTCGTCTGCACGCGTCGCGACGAGAAGCAGGCGAAGGGCCTCGTCGAGCAGCTCGAAACCTCCCTCGCGGCCTCTCTGGCGTTTGACGCTCAGTGCTGGGCGCCATGGAAGGTGCTTGCAGGCGAAGAGCCCGCGAAGAAGCGCGAGGCCCATCTCAGCGCCGCCCACCTCGTGCTCGTCATGGAGAGCCCGGCGCTTGCGGCAGACCGCGAGCTCAAGCTGACCATCGAGCGTCGCATGCTCGAGGGGAGGAGGCTCCTCCCGGTCTCGCTCGGGCTCGTCGACGGCGCCCGGCATGACCTCGGCTGCCTCGCGGGGCTCCAGGCGTTTCCGCGCAGCGGCAAGCCGTGGAGCCAGCTCAAGCCAATCGAGAGGGAGGGCTTCGTCCAGGCGCTGTTCGCCGAGATCGAGGACCTCCTGCAGGCAAGAGCGGAGGGCCGCCCTGACGTGTCGACCGCCCTCGCGGAGTTGGCGGGCCTCGAGACCTGCGGCCTCGACCGCCTCGTGCGCGGACGGGGCGTCCCGACCTCGCTGCGTCACCTGTCTGCGGTCGCCGAGGCCGCGCCGGACGCGGCCGAAAATGCGGTCGACGCCCTCGAGTTCCTCGAGCGCTGGGCGACCGAGGCCGGGCAGCCACGGCTGTGCGCGGTGCTCGGGGAGTCGGGCATTGGCAAGACGACGGTTTGCAGGCTGCTCACACAGCGCCTGCTCGCCCGCCGCGAAGCGGACGTCACGAGCCCACAGCCGATCTACCTCGACCTCCGCCGCTACACCTGGAGCGGCGAGGTGAGCTTCACCCTGCCGTCGATCATCGAGCTGGTCCTCGCCAAGAGCTGGCGCGCTGGGCACGGCTCACCACTTTCCGCCGGCGACGTCATCGACCTCGTCGCCAACGGCGGGGCGGTGGCGATCTTCGACGGCCTCGACGAGGTCATCGTCCACATGCCGCCGAAGCTCGGGCAGGACTTCATCCGCCAGCTCTGGTCGATTCTCCCGCTGCGGCAGGCCAAGGACGCTGCGAACGGCGGGAGATTGCTCATCTCATGCCGCTCCCACTACTTCCGCACCGCATCCGAGCAGAGCTCGATGCTCCTCGGTGAGGAGCGCGAAGACGTCCGCTCCTCCGCGTACACCGGCCTCACCCTGCTGCCGTTCGACGGCGCACAGGTCGAGGAGTACTTGCAGAAGAACGTGCCCGGCCTCGACCTTGATCGCGCGCTCGCGCTGATTCGCTCGACACACAACCTGCCCGAGCTCGCCGGGCGGCCGTATACGCTCTCGCTTATCGCCGAGCAGCTCGAGGAGCTCGAGCGGCGGCGCGCCACCGGCCGCACGGTGCGCGGCGTCGATCTGTATGCCGCGATGGTCGAGCGCTGGTTGCGCCGGGACGACGGTAAGCACGTCTTCAACGCCACCCACAAGCAGCTCCTCATGGAGCACTTGGCGGCAGCTCTGTGGCGCTCAGGCGCCCGGCAGTGGCGGCACGCCGACATTGAGGAGTGGCTCGACGCCTTTCTGTACGAGAACCCAGTGCTCGCCGCGGCCTACGCCAACAAGGACCGCGAGGTGCTCAAGGAGGACCTGCGCACCGCGACGTTCATCGTGCGTCCTGACGACGAGAGCTTCCGCTTCGCGCACACCTCGCTCCAGGAGTACTTCCTCGCCTGCTACCTCCACCGTGCCCTGCGCGAAGGCCGTCCCGAGCGCCTCGCCCTCACTCTGCCGAGCCTCGAGACGCTCGACTTCTTGCTCCAGCTCCTCGCCTCCCGCGAGGATCACCGCCAGGCATGTGAGGCGACCGCGCGTACCGCGCTGGGGAGGTACCAGCCGCAGGTTTCCGAACTCGTGTTCAGGCTCTGGTTGCTCGCGCAGGTGCGGGGCGAGCGCTTGCCGCGTCCCGAGACGCTCGACCTGTGCGGTGCCCGCCTCGCCGACTGGAGGATCGAGGGCACCCGCGGTCGCCCGCTTGACCTGCGCCGCGCCAACTTTTCGGGCGCTAGCCTGCTTCGAGTCCTCTTCGCACACGCGGAACTCGCTGACGCCGACCTGTCGGGTGCCGACGCCCGCTGGAGCGAGTGGCACGAGGTGCGCGTCACCCGCTCGCGATTCGTGGCCGGCGACCTGCTCGCCTCCCTGTGGCGGCTGTGCACGATCACCGATTGCGACCTCGCGGATGCTCCACTCGCGAAGGCACAGTTTGTCCGCTGCGGGATGGAGGCCGTGCGCTGGCCCGCCGCCGCACCGCCGTTCCTGGCCAACTGCTCGGAGGATGGACGACGGCGCTCGAGTCTGGCCCACGACCGACGGGCCGTCCTGGATCTGCTCACCGGTCACTCGGCTTCAGTGGCCGCCTGCGCCTGGAGCCCGGACGGCCGCCTCCTCGCCTCCGCCAGCCATGACGGCACGGTGCGACTCTGGGATGCCGCCGGCGACGCCCTCCGCGTACTCGATGGCCATCGAGGCCCGGTGGCCGCCTGCGCCTGGAGCCCGGACGGCCGCCTCCTCGCCTCCGCCAGCGATGACGGCACGGTGCGACTCTGGGATGCCGCCGGCGACGCCCGCGGCGTACTCGATGGCCACCGAGGAGGGGTGACCGCCTGTGCCTGGAGCCCGGACGGCGGTATCCTTGCCTCGTCTGGTCGCGACGACACCCTACGGTTGTGGGATGCGTCCGGTGGGTCCCTCTGCCTGCTCCAAGGCCACCGAGGCTGGGTCACGGACTGCAGCTGGAGCCCCGACGGTCGTGTTCTTGCCTCCACCAGCCGGGACGGTACCTTGCGGCTGTGGGGTGCCGCTGGCGAGCCCCTTCGCGTGCTCCAGGGACACCGAAGCTGGGTCACAGCTTGCGCCTGGACCCTCGACGGTCAGGTTCTCACCTCCATCGGCCGCGACGGCACTGTGCGGCTATGGGATGCCACTGGCGAGGCCCTCCGCGTGTTGAAGGGACATCCCGGTGAGGCAACGGCCTGCGCATGGAACCCCGGCGGACGATTTCTCGCGATTGGAGGCGCAAGCGGCATAGTGCGCCTGTGGGATGATCTCGGCGGGGGCGTTTACTGTCTTGATGGACACCGAGGTGGAATCAGTGCCTGCACTTGGAGTTCCGACGGTCGCATTCTTGCCTCTGCGGGTGAACGCACCGTGCGCCTCTGGAATGCAGCCGGCGAACCGCTCAGCGTGCTCCAGGGACACCAGGCTCACGTCACGGCGTGCGCTTGGTGCCCGGACGGCCGCGTTCTCGCCTCAGCCGGAAACGACGGCACGGTACGCCTCTGGGATGCCGCCGGCGAGGTCCTGCGCGTCCTCGAAGGGCACCGACCTGGGGTGACCGCCTGTGCCTGGAGTGCGGGCGGCGACCTCCTCGCCTCAGCCGGAAACGACGGCATGTTACGCCTCTGGGGTGCTGCCGGCGAGCCCCTGCGCGTCCTCGAAGGGCACCAAGATTCGGTGACCGCCTGCGCCTGGAGCCCGAATGGCCGCATCCTCGCCTCCGCCGGTGGTGACGGCACGGTGCGGCTGTGGAATGCCGCTGGCGAGGCCGTGCGCGTCCTCAAGGGGCACCGAGGTGGAGCGACGGCCTGCGCCTGGAGCCCGGATGGCCGCATTCTCGCCTCCGCCGGTCATGACGGCACGGTGCGGCTGTGGGATGCTACCGGCGAGACCCTGCGCATCATCAAGGGGCACCAAGGATGTGTGACCGCCTGCGCTTGGAGCCCGGACCGCCGCCTCGTCTCTGCCAGCGATGACGGCACGGTGCGCATTTGGGATGCCGGCGGCGAGGCCTTGCGCGTTCTCGAGGGCCACCGACGAGAGGTGACCGCCTGCGCTTGGAGCCCGGACGGCCGCACCCTCGCCTCCGCTGGCAATGATGGTGCGGTGCGCATGTGGGATGCCGGCGGCGAGCCCCTACGCGTCCTCGGGGGGCACCGTGATCCGGTGACCGCCTGCGCTTGGAGCCCGGACGGCTGCACTCTCGCCTCTGCCAGCATTGATGGCACCGTGTGCCTTTGGGATGACAGCGGCGGGGCCCCGCGTGTCCTTGCGGGGCACCAGGGTTGGGTGTGGGCCTGTGCCTGGCGCCCGGACGGCTCTACCCTCGCCTCCGCCGGCCGTGATGGCACGGTGCGCCTCTGGGACGCCGAGTCCGGCAAGGCCCAGCTCACGATCGCGACCCTCCCGGGCGGCGAGCACGCGGTGCTTGACCCGCACACCCACACGTGCCTGTACGCGTCGGAGGGGGCGTGGCGCTGGCTCGGCTACGTCGTGCGCGATCCGGTCAGCGGCGTCCTGGTGCGCTACCCCGCAGAGTCGTTCGGCCCGCTCCCCGCATAGGGTGGCCCCTATTGCAGGTTCGAGGGGCAGGCAGCGAGCTGCGCCGGGCACACTCCTCGCCGCCTCGCGGCGCAGACGATGCGCCGGTCTCGGCGGCGGCTTCGAGGGACGTTACGAGCGCTACCGACGCGAGGCGACGCCGGTGACCATGAGCAGGGTCTCTGGGTCCAGGAGGATGTTGAGGTCGCGGTCCAGCATCTCCTGGCGGTCCTTGACGATGTGGAGCCGGACGCGGGTGTCGTGGGAGTCCAGGCGGAAACCCAGGTCCACCAGATCCTCGATGCGGTCGGCCGGTGGTGGCAGGTGACCGGGCAAAGTAGGCGGACCCTGGCGGTGGGTGCGGCACGCCAGCCAAAGCTCAGCCCCCAGGTCGCTTCCGGTGCGGCGGAGCTCGTCCAGGGTCTCCCTCTCGACCTTCTCGATTTCGGGCTGGTCGAAGATGATGACCCGTGGAGTGAACGCCATGGTTTCCCTGAGGAGCGCGACGGCCTGCCGCAGCTTCGCGACCGAGAAGGAGCCTCCCACGTAGGTGTGGATGTGGCGCCGGCGCTCGATCTCGAGCTGGATCTCTGCGGCGTGGGCGAGCTTCTTCTCGCGCCGCAACAGCTCCTTGACGAGGTCGTCGTACCAGGCGCGGACCTTCTCGACGGTGCAGTGGAGGGAGATGTGGAGGACGTTCTGCCCGGAAAGGAGGGCGTCGATGCCGATGCCGACCAGGAAGGCGGTCTTGCCGACGCCGGATGGAGCCATGACGAGCGCCAGTCGACCCGGCCCCGGGCCGGGATGGCCGTCGCGCTCGAGCAGGGTGCGGGCAGAGCGGCGGAGCCCGAACATCATCTCGGTCATCATCACTCCTCCTCCTCGACCGGCCGGCCCTTGTACTGCTTCATGAGCTCCTCGGAGACGTCCCTGGGCACCGGGGCGTAGCGGGCGAACTCCATGGTGTACTCGGCCTTGCCCTGGGTCGACGAGCGCAGCTCGGTGGAGTAGCCGAACATTTCGGCGAGTGGCACCTCGGCGTCGATGCGAGCGAACCCCTCGTCCTCGGTGGAGCCGATGACCGTGCCCCGCCGGTGGAGAAGCGTGCGGTAGATCGCGCCCTGGAACTCGCCCGATCCTTCCACCGCCACCTTCATGATCGGCTCGAGGATGCGCGGGCCGGCCCGGCGATATGCCTCGCGGAAAGCGGCGCGGGCCGCCGTCTGGAACGCCAGGTCGGAGGAGTCCACGGCGTGGGAGTTGCCGTCGTTGAGGACGACTCGCACTCCGACGATCGGGAAGCCGATCAGGCTGCCCTTGGCGAGGGCGCTGCGGAAGCCCTTGTCGCAGGCGGGGATGTACTCGGTCGGGATGGCCCCGCCGCGGATCGCGTCGACCATCTCGTAGTTGTTCTCCTCGTTCGGCTCGATGTATCCAGCTACCTTGGCGTACTGGCCCGAGCCGCCGGTCTGCTTGCGGTGCAGGTAGTCGAAGTCGGCACGGCGCGAGATCGCCTCGCGGTAGGCGACCTGGGGCTGGCCGGTCTCGACCACAGCGCCGTACTCTCGGCGCATGCGCTCCACGTAGACGTCGAGGTGCAGCTCGCCCATGCCGGAGATGATCGTCTCGCCGCTGTCCTGGTCCAGATTGACGCGGAAGGTCGGGTCTTCCTTGGCAAAGCGCTGCAGCGCCTTGCTCATGTTGACCTGGGCCTTGTTGTCAGCGGGGGTGATGGCGAGCGAGATCACGGCGTCGGGCACGTGCATCGAGGTCATCGCCAGGCGGCGCCCCTCGGCGACGAAGGTGTCACCAGTGTGGCAGTCGACGCCGAAGAGCCCGACGATATCGCCGGCCATGGCGGACGCGATGTCCTCCATGTCGTCGGCGTGCAGCCGGACCAGACGGCCGATGCGGATGCGGCGTCCGGTTCGGGTCTGGATCACCGAGTCGCCCTTGGAGAGGGTGCCCTGGTAGACGCGGATGTAGGTCACCTGGCCGAAGCGGCCCTCGTCGAGCTTGAAAGCGTAGGCCACGGTCTGCGCCGCCGGGTCGGCCTCAAGGTGCACCGGGGCGTTGTCGTCGTCGAGGTCGATGGCCTCGATCGGGACCTCTGCCGGGCTCGGCAGGAAAGCGCCGACGGCGTCGAGCAATCGCTGGACGCCCTTGTTCTTGTAGGCGGAGCCCACGAGCACCGGTGTGAGCTCGAGGGTCAGGGTGCCGCGGCGCACCGCGTCGCGGATCAGCTCCGGCGTGGCCTGCCCGTCGAGCGCCGCCTCCAACAGCTCGTCGGAGAACATGCTGGCGGTGTCGATCAGCTCCGTCCGCCGCTCCTCCGCGAGGGCGCGCAGCGCCTCGGGGATCTCGGTGATCTCGATCTGCTCGCCGTTGGGGCCGCGGAAGTAGACCGCCTGCATCTCAATGAGGTCGACGATCCCCTCGAAGTCGGCTTCGAGCCCGATCGGGATCTGCAGCAGCACCGGGTGGTGGCCCAGCTTGTCGCGCAGGGCGCGGACAACGCGGTCGGGGTTGGCGCCGGTGCGGTCGCACTTGTTGATGAAGGCGATGCGCGGCACCTTGTAGCGACGCATCTGCCGGTCGACCGAAATGGACTGGGATTGCACACCGGCCACCGCGCAGAGCACCAGCACGGCGCCGTCCAGCACCCGTAGCGCGCGCTCCACCTCGATCGTGAAGTCGACGTGGCCCGGCGTGTCGATGATGTTGATGTGGTGGCCCTTCCACTCGATCGTCGTGGAGGCCGAGGTGATCGTGATGCCACGCTCGCGCTCGAGCTCCATGTGGTCCATGGTGGCCCCGACACCGTCCTTGCCTTTGACCTCGTGGATCGCATGGATCTTTCTGGCGTAAAAGAGGATACGCTCCGTCAAGGTGGTCTTGCCGGAGTCGATGTGGGCCGAGATGCCGATGTTGCGGATCTTCTGTACGTCGCTGCTCATGAGAATCGTGTCCACAGGCCGAGGAGCGCGGCTGGGGACCCTCCTTCCGTGTTTCCGGTCGCCCCGGGCGCTCTCCCGGAACGTGGGGACGGGAAGCTTGCTTCCCGGCGACAAGGATACAGCATGTCGAAAAGGCAGCGAATCAGCATGTCAGGAGATCAGCTCGTCAGCGGGAGAGACGTGACACGATGGGGTGGGGGCTCGGTGCCAGCTTTTGCACTCTCCTCGGCCGCGGTCATGTTGGCCGCAGCCAACGGAACTATGTGGGTTGCCGCAGGAGTCATCGCAGTCGGAGAGTGCGAAACCTGGCTCCGACTACGGGGGAGCGCCTTCCCAACTCACTGCTGCCAGGCGGCGAGGACGTGGCCGAAGTAGACGCGGTGGTAGTCAGCCAGGGGGTAGAGCTTCTCGAGCGAGGGGTCGAGGAACCGCGTCGGGTTCAGCTCTGTCGTCGCCAGTACACGGCACTCGAATGCGAGCTCGGCCTGGGCGACGCGGGGAACCGGCACGGTCTCGGAAGGCTCGGGGGTGAGGCCCGACGCCGCCCACTTGTCGGTGTCGCGGCCCGAACGGGTCCCGCACAGTGTCAGGGCGTCCCGCCACTCCGCGGCCAGGAAGCTCAGAGTGAAGAACGGCTCACGGGCCAGCAGCTCGAAGGTGAAGCGGGTCGGGCGCACGAAGACGGTGACGACCGGCCGGTTCCAGAGGGTGCCGAACCCGCCCCAGGCGACGGTCATGGGGTTGGGACGCTCGCTGCCGGCAACCAACAGCGCCCACTCCTGGTCCAACAGATGGAACGGCCGCAGCGTCAGGTCGGCGGGCGCGATCGAGTGCATGAAAGTCCTCCGCGGCGAGTCTACCCCTCCGCCTGGTCGCTCGGACGGACGCGCATGAGCGTGACCTGGGAGTCGATGGCGGGCTCGCCGGGCTTGGGCTTGATCCGCACATAGGTGCCGTCTGGTTGCATGCGGCGGGCCCGTACGTTGTCGGCCAGGTAGGTTCCGAGAATGTCGTCTCGCAGGTGGCGGATGAGCTTGGGGCTCTGGACCGGGAAGAGCACCTCGACCCGGCGGTCGATGTTGCGGGGCATGAGGTCGGCCGAGCCGACGTAGACATCCTCCTCGCCGCCGTTGCCGAAGTAAAGGACGCGGCTGTGCTCGAGGAACCGGCCCACGATG